>NZ_NTFS01000210.1 GCF_002289455.1 Brunnivagina elsteri CCALA 953 | reverse complement strand
ATTTACATTGGCATCGGTACGGGTTAATTTTAAATTTGTAAAGTCGATATTATCGTAATATTCACCCCGCAAACCATTTCCACCACTGGGAAGGATGAATTGGAAATTACCCAGGTTACTCGCAGCAGCAAAATTATCACTGATATCACTAACTTGATTTGCTTGCAGAGCTACAGTGTAACTGCCAATATCAGCAGCATCCCAAGTTCCCCCTGGTGCGGTAATTCTATAAGTCGCAGTGCGTGGTGTTCCGTTTCCACTGGGAGTAGCACTAACAAATGTGGCTAATTGGTTGAATCCATTTGTATTCGTGACGCGAATATCTGTACTATCCAAGCTGGAAACATTAATCCCTGTGTCATCGTTGTAACTGACGGTGAAATCGTAACTAGTTGTACCACTAGTTGGAGAGATTGGGGAATTGAGTAATGCGGTTGGAGCGGTTGAAACAGATGAAAATAATTGCGACTGAGGAATAATTTGTTTGGCTTGACTTGCACTTGACCAAGCGAGTCTGGAAACTGCTAATCCACCATTTTCGTAATATTCAAGTCGGATATTATATTTTTGACCTGCTGCTAATGTAATTGCTGTACTTGCAGCTTCCGTTGCAGCTTGATCTCCTCGACTAATTAGTAATTGGTCATTAATAAATAACTTTACACCGTCATCTGTGGTGGTGTAGAAGGTGTAAGCTTCATTAAATTGAGCTTCAACTTGACCTGTCCAACGAATTGAAAATGTATCTGCTCCAATTGATGAATCTGGGGAACCACTACCAAAGTCAAAATTTACATTGGCATCGGTACGGGTTAATTTTAAATTTGTAAAGTCGATATTATCGTAATATTCACCCCGCAAACCATCACCAGTTCCAGAAGGAGCAGCTAAAATAATGACTTGACTACTTGAACTTAAGCGTAATGATTGATTGAGTAGTGTATCAGAAGCATTAAGTAGATTTACGTTTTGTGAAAGTTGTTGACTAGTATCTAAATTATTCTTACTAAGATTATTTTCCATGATTTATAGAATTACTCCACCTGGGGGAACGTGGGATACTGGGGACAATGGTAGTTACACCATTGCACTGCAACCCAATCAAGTTAAGGACACAAGTGGGAATTTTGCAGCTACTGGCAATCTTGGTAATTTCTTAGTTAACATTTCTAGTACTGGTACTGGTACTGGTTTGCGGGGTGAATATTACGACAACATCGATTTTACAAATCTAAAATTAACCCGTACCGATGCAACTATTAATTTTGACTTTGGTAATGGTTCACCAGATGCGTCAATTGGTGTCGATACATTCTCGGTGAAATGGACTGGTCAAATTGAAGCTAGATATAACGAAACCTACACATTTTTCACAACGACAGATGATGGTGTGAGAGTAAAGATTAACAATCAATTGGTAATCGATCGATTTGTAGATCAACCTCCCACAGTTGCGAGTGGTGCGATCGCGCTTCAAGCAGGGCAGAAATACGACATCGAGGTCGATTATTACGAAAATGGTGGTGGAGCAGTCGCCAAACTTGAATGGGCAAGTCTAACTCAAACCCGTCAGATTGTACCTTCAACCCAGCTTTTCCCATCAAAGAGATTACCCACCATTACTTTAGGAACCGTACCAGCTTATGTTGGTGAAGATGAGGGAACTGTCCAAGTACAAGTGGTGCGTAGTGGTGAAGATTTAAGCGAAGCTTCCACAGTTAGATATTCCACACTGTCCGTAACAGCTACGACTGATGTTGATTTTACCAGAACCGAAGGAACTCTGACTTTTGCACCAGGTGAAACTAGCAAGTTTGTGACTATTCCCATAATTAATGATGCTTTACTGGAAGCAAATGAAACATTTAACTTTGTTGTAGACCAAGCTACAGGTGCTAATTTAGGAACTCAGCGTACTGGTACAATTACGATTATCGATAATGAAAATACCGATTTAACTATCATTAGTCCACGAGTTAATGAAAGTGTAGGTAATGCAATTGTGACTGTAATCCGGGGAAATGCCACAAGTGCCGCGACAGTAAATTACACTAGTTCTACAGAAATCGATGATAAAGCCCAACCAGTCAGTGACTACCAATCAGTATCAGGTATCCTCAACTTTGCAGTCGGAGAACGTAACAAACAAATATCAATTCCCATAGTCAATAATACAATTGGGGAAGTAAACGAGACTTTTACGATCAAATTTAGTAACCCCACTGGTGGAATTACCTTGAATGCCACAGATAGGGCAAAAATTACGATTATTGATGACGATCCAGGAAATATTACCCGTGAAACCTTTGTTAGTGGTTTAACCGAACCAACATCCTTCGAGTGGATACCAAATACCAATAACCTGCTAATTGCTCAAAAAGACGGGATTGTTAGGGTTGTGAAAAATGGACAACTACAAACCACTCCATTTATCGACATCAGCACGGAAGTAAATAATGTTCGCGATCGCGGTTTATTATCAATCACAATTCATCCCGATTTCCAAAATAATCCTTACGTTTACCTACTTTACACCTACGATCCACCAGAAGTTTTCAGCAACAACCCCGCAATCAATAACCCCAACTCAACCTTAGATAACCCCGATAACGAAGGAAATCGTCCATCACGATTGTTGCGAGTCAGGGCAACCACAGACGCATCCGGTAATATTGTCTTTAACCCCAATAGTACCGCTACTGACAACAGAGTCGTATTGCTCGGTACAAATAGCAACTGGCAATTTACTAGTCGTCCCGATGGTAATAGTACTGATGTAAAAGTCTTTTCCGGCACTGAAAATATTGACTACCAAGCAAATTTTTCCCCCTCTGGTATCGTCAAACAAACGGGAACCGGAAGCGGACAATTATTTACAAATATGGCAGATTACTACAGTAATCTCAGTAATCTCACTAATATTCAAGACTACCTTGCCACAGATAGCGAATCCCACTCAATCGGCTACATGAAATTTGGTAATGATGGCAAATTATATATTACCAACGGTGATGGCACATCCTACAACCGTGTAGACCCAAGAGGAATCCGCGTCCAAGACATCGATAACCTTTCGGGTAAATTATTACGCATCGACCCAATTACAGGTCAAGGAGTGGCAGACAACCCCTTCTATCAAACCAGCGACCCCAGCAGTAACCGTTCCAAAGTTTACTACTCTGGACTCCGTAATCCATTCCGCTTTACCATCGACGACAATACAGGGAAAGCTTACATTGGGGATGTGGGTTGGAACTCGTGGGAAGAAATCAACAGTGGCAACCCTGGTAGCAATTTTGGCTGGCCCTATTTTGAAGGTGGATTCCCCAGTAGCCTACAACAGCCGGGATATGCAGGTATTCGCTACACAACACCGAGCGGTCAAGTCGTTCAACCAGCACAAAGCTTCTACGCAAGTGGTCAACCAGTAGTTACACCAGTTTATGCTTATCCCCACTTTGGATCGAACGCGATCGTCATGGGTGATTTCTACACGGGTAATAATTTACCTTCGATTTACCAAAACACCTTATTCATTGCCGATATTAGCCAAAGTACGGTGGATAGTGTCACCTTAAATAGTCAAGGACAATTTGTTTCTATCCAACGGTTTGATACTGGCTTTGCTAATGTTGGCGCACCTGTACAAATTACCACGGGTGCAGATGGTTTTCTTTACTTTGCTGATTTAGTTGGTGGAACTATTAAACGTTGGAGAGCGATCGCATAGCGGTTCCGATTGCTAAGGGAACACCAAAAAATAAATTCTCCAGAATTGTAGGGGTAGGGTCTCCCTACCCTTGGCGTGATAGTGTTGGTGAGTATATGAGAAAGAAGATTTTATTTTCTGGAAGTGCCTTATCCAAATATAAGGGCAAATAAATGAGGGCAAACAACCGTCTGCCCCTACGGTGTTTGCGATATTGCATTCATTTACGTGGTGAGAAAAACCAGGTTTCTGGAGATTTTTAACCAATGCCCAATCCCCAATGTTCTACTTCAAATAGCGATCGCACCAATTGACCATTTCCCACAGTACATGACCTACTGCTTCCCGCGATCGATATCCGTGGTCTTCGTAGGGTAACACTACCCAGCGCACCGTTGCACCTAATCCTTTTAATGCTTCATACAAACGTTCTGTTTGCAGTGGATATGTGCCAGGATTGCTATCTTTTTCCCCATGTATTAGCAATAAGGGAGCTTTGACTTTGGCTAAATGGGTAAATGGCGACATATTATTATACGTGTCGATAGCTTCCCAATAATTACGCTGTTCTCCCTGGAAACCAAAAGGTGTAAGCGTTCTATTATATGCACCACTCCGCGCAATCCCCACTTTGAATAAATCCGTATGTGCCAAAAGATTCACCGTTGTAAAAGCACCATAGGAATGTCCACCAATGCCAATGCGATCGCGATCGGCAATTCCTAAACCCACCACATAATCAACTGCTGCTTGGGTTCCCGCAATCAATTGCTCCACATAACTATCATTGGGTTCTGCCTCACCTTCCCCAACAATGGGTATACTGGGACCAGAAAGAACTGCATAACCTTGGGTAAGTAAAAATAACACCGAGTCACGCAAAGGACGACTAAAAGTGTTGGTAGCTGTTGTCACCTGTCCCGCAAATTCCCTGTCTTTGAATTCCTCTGGATATACCCAAAATAACATTGGTAAAGCCCCATCTCGCTTGACATCATATCCGGGAGGTAAATACAAAGTCGCTGATAAACCCACTCCATCAGCACGTTGATATTGAATCAGTTCTTTTTGAATCCCTGCTAGTTGGGGAACCGGGTCTTGGTAATCTGTTAATGGTCGAGGCGTTAGTGTATTATCAGTTTTCAGGAAATAATTTGGTGGTTCAGCTTGGGATTGACGACGGGTAAGAAATACCTCTGCTTGGTCGTCAAGAATGTCTACAACTCCCTCAAAATATGGGTCTTGGCATTGCCACAAACGCTGTTTTTCCTGGGTTTCCAGGTTGAATTTATCGAGGAATGGATACACACCTTGGGGTGAAGCTCCGCGATGGTTGAGGTATATTCCATCACCTTCAGGAGTCAAGCGAATTACATCTCTGCCGTACTGACCTAACACCGTCATCGGTGCGCCGAACTCATTATATTTGTCTTCCGTACTGCGATCGCACAACAACTTTGGCGTGATTTCGGGGTTTTTGGGGTTAAGAAGCCAAATTCGCTGTCTGCGGCTATCAAACCATTTTTCCCAAACCAATGCCACATCTTCCCTTGCCCAAGCAACATGTTGAAAGCGATACTCAGATTGCCAGAGCATCAGTGGTTCTGCGGAGAAAGGTGCATCCATCTGAAAAAATGTATCCCTTTTGGCAACTTGATTACTGGGATTACCTTCATCGAGTGCTTCAACCCAGTATATAGTTGAGGGGCGATCGCATCTCCAAAATACCCGTCGTTTGCCAGTTCGTACCGCATCAAATTTAATTGAAAGATTATCAGCTAGGGGTAAATCTTCGAGTTCACGAATGATTTTGCCATTTGCGTCAAGCACTTGGGTACGTTTGGGAAAATAGGAAGCAGGTAATTGATAGGAAAACGGACGGTGCAGCGTCATTAAGAGAATATAATTACCATCGGGGGAAGGTCGAGCTTCATCGATTAAACAAGGTGGAATTAGGGGAGTACGTTGACCATCTAAGGTCACTTTTTCTAAGCTTGAGGATAAGTAATATTCAAATAATGCCTCATCATGGGTCGTTTCTAGCAAGTTTGTGTAAGTGCGACTGGGAGTTTTTCTTCCTAAATTTTCCTCAATAATTGGTCCTGTGGGAATTGAGGATTTTACGGGAGGTTCTCCCCGTTTTTCAGGTATAAATTTACAAATTAAGGTGTCATTAGTTAACCAACGGTGAGGAATCCCATAAGCCGCATTTAAAATCGGTTCGGTTAAACGTTTGCTAACTCCTGTTGCTAATTCCACAATCCATAGTTCTAAACCATTTGTTTGGGTTAATGTAAATGCTAATTGCTCGCCATTTGGCGACCACTTCAAATAACTAATTTTGCAATCTTTCTCGCCAGAATTAAGTAAGTTTACGGATATAATAGTATTCGAGTTAATATCCCTAATTTTTAAACTATGGTATTTATTATAACGAGCAGGTGCATTAGTCTTTGGATTTAATAAAAATCCGGCTAGAGAAATTTCCGGTTCAGCCATTTCTGTGATGTCAGACATTAAAGGCTGTTCTAATTCGACAAAATATTTTTGATTAGGAGAAAGCAACACCGTTGGAGGTGCTAATGCATTAAGAATTTCATTTATTGGTGCGGGAGGAGATTGCCAGATTGGTTCAGTCATTCGATTTTAGATTTTGGATTAGGAGATTTTATATTAGGGATTTTGGATTAGAAAATTGTAGAGACGAGACATGTCACGTCTCTCTGTATTCAGTGAAAATCCACGCTACTGTAGATTTTGGATTATAGATTTTGGATTTTGGATTTTGGAAATTAGGAATACCCAATACCCAATACCCAATGCCCAAGAATTAACTACTTTCTACCTTCTTTTTGGTGGCTTACTAGTACTACCTTTCTCATAAGTTAGCGTGTAGACCCCTTGAGTGTGTAAAACTCGGAACCACATTCCGGATTGCGTACCTGTAGAAAGCATTTTGCTAACAGTGGCTTTGGCAATTTTAAATTGCTCTTCGTCTAATCCATCACCATACAAATCGCGAACGATCGCATCGACATGAAAATGAGTTGTGGGATTGTAACGCATCAGAATCAAAATTGCGTTTTGAACCGAGTATTCTTGATATTGTGGGAGGAGCGGTAAAGTCCCCGGTTTTCTCGTAATGTTAAGTTTAGGAATGTCAGAAAGATTGGGTTTTGCATTCGTTGTTACATTATTTGTTGCTGTTACATTATTTATAGGTGGTGAAGGAATTGTTTCTACAATCGGTTGTATGGGGACTTCTAGGTTCTGGTTTTCCAAATGTCGGTTAATTGGACTGAGACTTTCCTGAAGGAATGCCTGTGTCGAGGATAAACTAGATAACCGACCTAAAGGATGATACATCTGGTCTTCTTGGGCGTAACCTGATATTAGACCTTCTATAGAATTAATCTGATGTCGGATAAAAGATAAGCGACGTTCCAAATCCAGTGCTTCTAAAACATAGCGATCGCGTTCTGCCGACAACATTCTGAGAATCTCAGGTGAATCGTTCACATTCATAAGTTAGTTACCAAATCAAAAAAGGAAAAAAAAACAAGTGGAAAGCAAGGAAATTTACGTCAAAGCTCACGTTCGTGTTATCCGGCAAAAACTCTATCGTTTTGTATGCAAGGAATGCAATTCCGTATCCGAACGTATCTGTTTCCCCTCACAACCACTCTATTGCGAAATATGCCGACCACCAAAGCAAAAAGCAGAGAAACCATCATCTGAAGCAATTGTCAAAGCACAAACCACTAAGAGAAAGCCTCCTGCTAAACAACCACGGGTTTCGACAATGAAAACGACCACTAAGGCGAAAAAAGCTTCTTCTGCAAAATAACATTGTGAACTATTAATCAATATAACCACCACATATCATTCGGCAATTACTCTGATATCAGTTCGGTTTATTCGCTTTGAGGCATTCATTTGCTTATGGATTGCTCAATTAAAGTTAACAGAATTGAGATTAATTGCTTTATCGCTTCGATTGCCAGAATGGGAATAATTCTAGCAGCTTGGCGAAATAATCCACGAGGATGATTGTGGTGAACAAGATAAAGTTTGGCTCGCAACCTCCAAAATATCAATCTTGGAGGAGCCAAACTTAAAAATTACCCAATTTTCAGATATCAGTTCAAATATCATCCAAATATCAGTACGAATGTTCTACCATGAGACATATAACAGTGATATTATTAAGGACTGTTTCGCCCTCCTTAGCAAAACTTTAGCCTGCCGATATGTCTGAAAATCAGATTGCCCCATCCGCGAACGGAAAAAGTAACCTGCCCTCGCAGTTGAACAATCAAAACATGATTCGGATTCGAGGTGCTAGACAGCACAATCTGAAAAATGTTGATTTGGACATTCCCAGAGACAAGTTAATTGTTTTTACAGGGGTTTCCGGTTCTGGTAAATCTTCCCTAGCGTTTGATACAATTTTCGCTGAAGGGCAACGTCGCTATGTCGAGTCTCTCAGCGCTTATGCTAGACAATTTTTAGGACAATTAAACAAACCTGATGTCGAGGCAATTGAGGGTTTGAGTCCAGCTATTTCCATCGATCAAAAGTCAACATCCCATAACCCCCGCTCCACAGTTGGGACAGTCACCGAGATTTACGATTATATGCGATTGCTCTACGGTAGAGCCGGACAACCTCATTGTCCGATTTGCGATCGCAATATTGCCCCACAAACTATCGATGAGATGGTCGATCGCATCATGGAATTACCGGAACGTACCAAGTTCCAAATTCTCGCACCTGTAGTTCGGGGCAAAAAAGGTACTCATAAAAAGTTATTATCGGGTTTAGCATCACAAGGATTTGTCCGGGTTCGGATTAATGGCGAAGTCAGAGAACTCTCCGACTCAATCGAATTAGATAAAAATTTTACACACACTATTGAAGTTGTAATTGACCGTCTTGTAAAAAAAGACGAATTACAAGAGCGTTTGGTGGATTCTCTCTCTACGTGTCTTAAGTTATCCGAAGGGATAGCAGTTATTGTTTATACACCAATAACTCCCCCCCTTGCTAAGGGGGGGTTAGAGGGGGTAGAAAGCAACGAACAACCAATAGACGAAGAAATAGTTTTTTCCGAAAACTTTGCCTGTCCCGAACATGGGGCAGTGATGGACGAACTATCACCCCGTTTATTTTCCTTCAACTCACCCTATGGTGCATGTCCCAACTGTCATGGGATTGGTAGTTTAAGGACATTTGCCCACGACTTAGTAGTACCTGACCCCGAAGCACCAGTATATGCTGCGATCGCACCTTGGTCGGAAAAAGAAAATTCCTATTATCTCGAACTTCTTTACAGTTTGGGGAACGAACACGGATTCGAGCTACAAAGTAAGTGGAGTAATCTTACCGTCGAGCAACATAAAATCATCCTAGAGGGGGAAGAACCTGAAAAAGGACAAAAAAACCACTTTCGTGGTGTCCTCCCTATCTTGCAGCGTCAATATGAAGGTGGTACAGAACTTGTCAAACAAAAACTCGAACAATATTTAGTCGATCAACCCTGCCCAGTTTGCCACGGAAAACGTTTAAAACCGGAAGCTTTAGCGGTACGCTTGGGACAATACAAAATTCTCGATTTCACCAGCGTATCCATCCGTGACTGCCAAGAACGCATCGACCAACTTAAATTAAACCCGCGTCAAGTACAAATTGCAGATTTAGTCCTCCGGGAAATCAGAGCGAGGTTACAATTTCTCCTCGATGTCGGATTGGACTATCTTACCTTAGACCGTCCCGCCATGACCCTTTCCGGTGGGGAAGCGCAACGCATCCGACTAGCCACACAAATTGGTTCCGGTTTAACAGGTGTATTATACGTCCTCGACGAGCCTAGTATTGGCTTACACCAGCGCGACAATGGACGTTTATTGCGTACCCTCAACCGACTCCGCGACTTAGGCAATACATTAATCGTGGTGGAACATGACGAAGAAACAATTCGCGCTGCCGACTACGTAGTGGATATTGGTCCTGGTGCGGGAATGCATGGTGGGAATATAGTTGCTCAGGGTGATTTAGAAGCATTATTAAATGCTGAAGATTCGTTAACAGGAGCATATTTATCTGGACGAAAAGTCATTCATACACCAGCACAAAGACGGGAAGGTAGCGGTTTAAATTTAATCATTAAAAATGCTTACCGCAATAATTTGAGAAATATCAATGTTGATATTCCTCTCGGTAGACTCGTCACCGTCACCGGGGTTTCTGGTTCGGGTAAATCAACATTAATCAACGAAATTCTTTACCCGGCACTGCAAAACCACATCACCAAAAGAGTCCCATTTCCCAAAGATGTCGATGCAATTCAAGGATTAAGTGCAATTGATAAAGCCATAGTCATTGACCAATCACCAATTGGACGCACACCACGCTCTAATCCAGCTACATATACGGGAGTTTTTGACATTATTCGTGATGTTTTTTCGCAAACTGTCGAAGCAAAAGCACGCGGTTACAAACCCGGACAATTCTCTTTTAATGTTAAAGGTGGACGCTGCGAAGCCTGTAGTGGTCAGGGTGTCAACGTCATTGAGATGAACTTTTTACCCGATGTTTACGTGCAATGCGAAGTTTGTAAAGGTGCGAGATACAATCGGGAAACATTACAAGTTAAGTATAAAGGAAAGTCTATTTCCGATGTCCTGAATATGACAGTTGAAGAAAGCTTAGAATTTTTCCAAAACATTCCCAAAGCAGTCAACAAATTACAAACATTATTCGATGTTGGATTGGGTTATGTGCGACTTGGACAGCCAGCGACAACCTTATCAGGTGGTGAAGCGCAACGTGTGAAATTAGCTACGGAACTATCGAGACGAGCAACAGGAAAGACTCTATATTTAATTGATGAACCGACAACCGGATTGTCATTTTATGACGTTCATAAATTATTAGATGTGTTGCAGAGATTAGTCGATAAAGGCAATTCTGTATTATTAATCGAGCATAATTTAGATGTAATTAGATGTTCCGATTGGTTAATAGATTTAGGTCCAGAAGGTGGAGATAAAGGTGGTGAATTAATAGTAGTAGGTACACCAGAAGATGTGGCGAAAAATGAACAATCCTATACTGGGAATTATTTGCGACAGGTATTAAAGCAGTATCCAGCAGTTGCGATCGCAGTTGGATAAGTAGGTAAAACTGGAAACTCATCAACTAAAGGTTATGGTAGAAGCAAATCTCATTATTCTCAACTTTTTTCTGAAGTTTTGCTTTTACTCCTTGAGTAAATTTTAAATCAGAGACTAAATTATCTAAATCTCTATATTTATTATTCTCTCTATTTCTTATTAGTCTTTCTATAGTGGTTTGCTTTATACCTGTACCTTTAAAAATATTAGTCAAAGTAATCTTATCTGCTGTATTAATATTAATTGTATTTGCATCAGTTTCTGATTTTTTGTCCTTATGAAAAACCCAATTGGGAAAAGGTTTTACTCCTTTTTCTTCATTAGCATCATCAGTATCAGTATCATCTTTAACTAAAAGATTTTCAAGCACTTTATCAGATTGAATAAAGTGAATATTTTTTATTTCTAGCTTTCTCTTGAGAAGAGATGAACACAAAGGAGCAAACATAAAAGCTAAATCTGGAGGTATATTTATATCTAAAGTAATAGCTTTAAAGCCAGCATCCTTTAACCACTCTTCAAAAGTCAGTAAATGACCCCTTAAAAGCTGATAGTTTTTTACCTGAGTTCGATGTAAAAAAATAAGCTATAAATCTTTCCTGACAAGAGTTCCAAGATTTTATTAGGCTTGAGTGAT
>NZ_NTFS01000021.1 GCF_002289455.1 Brunnivagina elsteri CCALA 953 | reverse complement strand
TGAGAAAGATGGTTTTTTGCTGGCATATGGCTGATAAAAGCTTAGTTACTTAATTCCCTATTATACAATTAAGCTGCTACGCAGCTTATATACATACCGATGTTACAATACTAAAAATTTATTTCTAAATTGTTCAAGTTATTTTTATGAAGCTACCTGGTTCTGAACTCAAAAAGTTAGTTAACGCCATTATTAGTGCTTATCCTACCAAAAATGATTTGGCAATGATGGTTGAGTTTGAATTAGAGGAAAATTTGGATGCGATCGCAGATGGTGGGAACCTCAATGATATTGTCTGCATCTCCTGAATGGAAGAAATAAAGTAAATCAAGAATCAATAAAAACGATAGCACAGATAATAAGCATGAAAAAAATCTTAATTCTAGCAGCCAACCCCACGGACACAAACAAGTTACGTTTGGATGAAGAGGTACGAGAAATCGAAACCGTCCACAGACAAGCCAAATATCGAGAAGAGATTGAAATCATTAGCAAGTGGGCAATACGGGTTGATGATTTGCGTTCGGCACTATTGTACTATAAACCAAATATTGTTCACTTTTCCGGTCATGGTAAGGGGGATGATGGTTTGGTGCTGGAGAATCAATACGGACAAAAGCAATTTGTAAGTAGCGAGTCTTTAGGGGGTTTATTTAAGTTATTTGAGAGCGATATTGAGTGTGTTGTGCTGAATGCTTGCTATAGCGAAGTGCAAGCAGAAGTAATTCAGCAACATATTAATTGTGTAGTTGGGATGAATAAGCAGATTGGGGATAAGGCTGCTATTAAGTTTGCAACTGGTTTTTATGAGGCTTTAGCAAATGGTAGAAATTATCAAGATTCTTTTAATTTTGGTTGTAATGCGATTGATTTACAAGGTAGTACCGAGTTGCAAACGCCACAAATCAAGATTAGAGATAGTTCTAAAAGTTTACTTGGAGAAGCAAAATTTAATGCTCCAGTGCCTTGCGATAAATTAACATTGGTACAGCGCTTAAAAAAGGAGAGTTTAGAAAAAAGATTAGCAGTGCTTGAAGAAAATTATCAAGCTCTTGAACGTGACTATACAGGAGCAGGTGATGCAGATGAAAAAAATAGATTGCAATCTAAATTAGATCGAAAAATTGAGGAGATTGACAAAATAACCAAGGAGCTAAGTCAAATCAACTATGGAGAGTAATTTTGCAAAAAGACTTAGAAAGGAGAGCTTAGAAAAAAGATTAGTAGAGCTTGAAAAAAATTATCAAGCTCTTGAGCGTGACTATAGAGGAGCAGGTGATGCAGATGAAAAAGATAGATTGCAATCTAAATTAGATAGAAAAATTGAGTTGATTGACAAAATAATCAAGGAGTTAAATCAAATAAAAAATTCCCAGAATGAGGAATTAATTAATATCTTAAATAAATATATCTCTATAAATAAAAAAGGATTTTACAAAATGAAAGTAATCATATACTTTTAAAGGAATTACCGTCCCAAGTTAAAAGGAAAAAGGAACAAGGGAATAATAATATTAACCACTTATGCTTATTATGGGATGACCCAAATTTATTACCACCCGAACAACTATTAACCGAAAGCAAACTCTAAACTGATTAATTTTATGAATGACTGGCAAATTTTTACAGGGAACAGTGAACCTCACGATGATTGGGAATTACCTCCATCTCCCAAATGGCGACCTTTTGGTGAAGAAATTAACCCAAATCAAAGTCGCAGCCAAATAAGAGGTGAAACTTTTCAACCCCGTGAAGAAGAAATAAAAATGGTCAATGCAGCTTTATACCTGCGACGACCTTTATTAATTACTGGTAAACCAGGAACAGGTAAATCCTCCTTAGCTTATGCAGTTGCTAGAGAATTGAAGTTAGGAGAAGTTTTATATTGGTCAATCACATCTCGTACTGTTCTTAAAGACGGACTATATAACTATGATGCGATCGCACGATTACAAGAAGTTAAACAGCAGCAAAATCCATCAAAAGCCAGTAGCATTGAAGACTATATCACTTTGGGACCTCTAGGTACAGCTTTACTGCCATCACCAAAACCCCGGATTCTCCTCATCGATGAAATTGATAAAAGTGATATTGATTTACCTAATGACTTGTTAAATATTTTTGAAGAAGGACGGTTTGAAATCGAGGAGTTAGTTAGACTAAAAAAAGAAATTCCCATCGTTAATGTGCGTACAGCAGATACCGCAGATACGAGCAGCGAAATTAGAGAAGGAAGAGTAATTTGTACTACTTTTCCCCTGGTAATTTTAACTAGTAATGGAGAACGAGATTTTCCTCCACCATTTTTGAGACGATGTTTACGGTTAACGATGAAAGAGCCAGATAAAACACATTTAGTTAAAATAATTGCGGCTCATTTAGGTAAAGAAATAGCGGATACTGAAGATGCCACAAAATTAACAAATGAAGCTCTCGATACATTAGTTGATAATTTTATCAAAGAAAGAGATACAAAAACCCTCGCCAACGATCAACTTCTCAATGCTTTATTTATGGTGACAAAAGGACGCATTGATACTAAAGATGGACTGATTAAACAACTACTGCAAGATTTAGGTCAGGTTGAAGAAGATGAGTAAAGATTCTTCCTATGAGGCAGTGGAACGTTTTGTTAATATCCTGGAGGATAGTGGTTTAAGGAAACGCTTAGAACTTAGCGATGAGGATATAGCAGATACTCTTTGGTTAGCTTTGCAAATGGGAGTAGAAAATACTCAAATCAGAGAAATATCACCTAAAACAGAAACCCCTTCTGAAAATCCAAAAACTCCAGTTTTCCAAACTGTTGAGCCATCTATTAATATTTATACTCCACCCTTAGATTTATCGCCCCAAAAGTCTCAGAATGAAGAAAAAATAGAGGGTTTACCCTTTCAAGCTCCTGCTGCTCCTGCTTTACCAAATAAACTACAAATTAGTAGAGCTTTACGTCCTCTCATGCGTAAAGTTCCCTCCTATTCTAGAAGAATTTTGGACGTTGAAGCTACTGTTAACCGTATTGTAGATGCTTTGATTGTAGAACAAGAGATTTGGATACCTATCACGAAACCTCAACCCGAACGCTGGTTAAATCTTGAGTTAGTGGTAGAGGAAAACCGTTCTTCATTTATTTGGCAAGAAACCATTAATGAGTTAGAAGAAATATTAAATAGTTATGGCATTTTCCGTACTGTTAGAAGTTGGAATTTATTAAGTAATCGTCAAAATAATTTACAATTAGTCAGCAGAAAAAAAGGAAAGCGAAAAAATTATTGTCAGTATAATTATCGAGAATTATATCAGAGTGATGGCAGGGGATTAATTTTACTTATTAGCGATTGTGTATCAACAATTTGGCAACAAGAAACCATCTATCAGTGGTTACAAAAATGGTCAAATCAAGCCCCAACTGCAATTATGCAGCTTTTCCCAGAAAGACTGTGGTTAAGTAGTGAGTTAGGTTTAGGTTACAAAGTTCAATTGAGTGCTTTTAACCCTGGTGTACCTAATTCTAAGTTAATTTGTCGAGAAGATTTAGATATAGAGCAAGCCTTAAATTTACCTATTATTACCCTAGAATCTGCATCTCTCAAAGAATGGGCTAAAGTAGTTGCAGGTTATGGCAAAACCCAAACACCAGCAATTGTTTTAGACCTTGATTTTATTAAAGAACAAGTAAATGTTAAAGAGCAAGTAAACGAAACAATAATATCCCAATATTCAGAAGCATCACCTGAAGCAATAGTAGACCGTTTTTTAGCCACTGCTTCACCTACAGCACAAAGATTAGCTGGATTAATGGCAGCCGTTCCTGTTAGTTTACCTGTAGTGCATCTAATTCAAAAGACTATGCTACCTAAATCTACAGCAATAAACGTAGCAGAAGTATTTTTAAGTGGCATGATTGAAAGAAAAAAAAATATTTATTCTCCCATATCTCTGCATCAAGAAGAGGTAAATAATAGAGAAACTGATGAATATGAATATGATTTTGTGCCAGAAGTACGCAAATTACTTAACCAAGCAATGCGTTTAGCAGAAACCGAGAATGTTCTAGATGTGGTGTCTGAATATATTGCTGAAAAAATAGACTCGCCGTTTAAAAGCTTCACTGCACTGCTTTCAAACCTGTCAAATTTAAGTCAAGAACAACAGGTAAATTTATTACCCTTTGCCCATGTTGCAACAGAGGTTTTACACAATCTCGGTGGAAAATATGCCGATTTTGCAAAAAAAATTGAAGTCAATCGGTTACAAAAAATAATAGATGGTAATCTACCATTTTTCCAATTATTTGCTGGAGAATATATTTGTGCAGTTAAATGGGGTGGAGAGACTGGTATTTGGCATGAAGGAACAGAAAATTTATTGATTTCGACTCAAGGTGAAGTGCAGTTTCGTTCTCGATTTGGTTTAGCGGTAATTCAGAATTTGGCAGTACAAAAACAAACCCTATCTTGGAGTTTTGATAATAATCAAACTGCTGCTAGTATCACTCTTATAGAAAATAGCGAAAATAGTTATTTTTGGGAAGAAAATCAGACAGGCAAATTATTTGAGGGATGGTTGAACTATCCGAATGAAGGGAGAATTGATTTTCGCGGTAAGTTCGTAATTATCGACCCTCTCCAATTCTCTGAATTTACATTTGAATCTGCCACAATTATTCTTATAGATGATTCTATCAAGACACAAACTTTTTACTTTGAAGTTGCAATTATCAAAGTTAATCAATCTAATAGTGATAATATTCTAGAAATTGACCGTTCTCCAGCACAAGCTATAGGTTTTGTTGAAGATTTAGGGCGCGGAATTCAACTACGTAAAACTCAACTAGAAATGATGTTAATTCCCGGAGGCACTTTTGCAATGGGTTCTCCAGCAGAGGAATTAGAACACCGAGATAATGAAAGCCCCCAGCATACAGTCACAGTGCAGCCGTTCTTCATGGGAAAATATCCAATTACCCAAGCACAGTGGAAAGCAGTAGCTAAACTACCCAAGGTTAACCAGGATTTAAAACCAGAACCATCTAACTTTAAAGGCGACAATTTACCCGTCGAGCAAGTGTCTTGGTACGATGCAGTTGAATTTTGCGATCGCATCTCCAAACATACGAGCAAAAGCTACCGTCTCCCTAGCGAAGCCGAATGGGAATATGCTTGTCGCGCTGGAACCACTACCCCATTTTACTTTGGGGAGACAATCACGACTGATTTAGCAAACTATCGAGGTGTAGATAACGAAGAATATAAATGGTCAGGTTCTTATGGTCAAGGACCCAAAGGTATCTATCGTGAAAAAACAGAGGAAGTGGGCAGTTTTGGGGTAGCCAATGCCTTTGGGTTATACGATATGCATGGAAACGTCTGGGAATGGTGTCTCGACGATTCGCATGATAGCTATGAAGGTGCGCCAACAGATGGAAGTGCGTGGATATACGATAAAGATAATACTTATCAAAACAAAAAAAATACAGTACTGCTCGGTGGTTCTTGGGACAACAATCCTGAAGACTGCCGTTC
The DNA here is from genome assembly GCF_002289455.1 of Brunnivagina elsteri CCALA 953. Taxonomy (GTDB): domain Bacteria; phylum Cyanobacteriota; class Cyanobacteriia; order Cyanobacteriales; family Nostocaceae; genus Brunnivagina; species Brunnivagina elsteri. The sequence continues at coordinate 26,495 of NZ_NTFS01000021.1, read as the reverse complement.
TGCGTACCGTAACTACTACAGTTGGGCGGGGCGCGGCATTTTCTACAACTTTATTGGTTTTCGTATTGTCTGTGGGGTCGGGAGAACTCTTGAGTAGCCCTTTATACTTTAGTTCTTTTGTCCTTTATTCTTTTTCTTTTTTCCTTCTTTTTTCCGCCTTATGGCGGATCGATTTTTTTTGGTAAAATATGGCTTGGAGTTTGGAGAACGGCTTCATCTAGCAGAAACCTAACAATCTCAGCCTACTTATAATTGATACTTACTTGGTACTAAAATCATGGAAAAATAAGGAACATTATCCGGTTCCACTTCATTCAGTGGTATAACTTTTTGCTGTGGCATCGTTGCTTTTTCTATGTACTTTGCCCGCGATGCTAACCCCAGTTGATTTAAGACATCCCGAACTTTTGCAAAGTGCCGTCTCAACTTAATAATCGCTGCTGCATCTGCATTTAATAGCTGTGCTGCTAGCTTTTCTGCCGTCATGGTGGCAGGTAAAACGCTAAAAATATCATTACGGTAGCTCAAAGGTATTCCCAAAGCGGAAGCGCATCCCATTGGTGATGAAACTCCCGGTACTACTTCTGTCTCATATTTACCTGACAACCGTGTAAACAAATACATGAATGAACCGTAAAATAACGGGTCTCCTTCACATAAAACCACCACATCCCGTCCCGCTTCCAGGTGTTCAGCAACTGGTTCCACCATCTTATCATAGATGGGTTGTGCTTCTTGGGGGTTAGTAGCGCGGGGAAGGTGAAATAATACCTCGGTTTGCTCCCCTGTCAAATATTCAGCGACAATCGATCGCGCTACACTTTCTTTGTCATCTGCTGATTGATACGCAACTACGGGAGCCGCACGTAACAACCGCAAAGCCTTGATAGTTAATAGTTCTGGGTCCCCTGGACCAACTCCAATTCCATAGAGACGACCGATTTTTTTTGATATCATTCTCGCTCCGTTGCGATCGCATTGACAGCTGCTACTGCGATCGCGCTACCACCACGCCGACCGTGTAATGTTAAAAATGGTACACCTCTGCTATTTGCTGCTAGTTCTGCTTTTGACTCGGCAGCACCGACAAATCCAACTGGAAAGCCTAAAATCAGGGCTGGTTTTGTAGCTCCAGCATCAAGCATTTCGAGTAATTTAAATAACGCTGTGGGGGCATTTCCAATGGCAATTACTGAGCCTTCGAGATGGGGATACCATAATTCTAAAGCTGCGGCAGAGCGGGTATTATGGATTTTTTCGGCAATTTCTGGTACTTGGGGATGGTTGAGGGTACAGATAATGTCGTTGTTTGCGCTCAGACGACTGCGGGTAATTCCTTCTGCAACCATCCGGGAATCGCAAAGAATGGTTGCTCCTTTTGCTAATGCTTCTCGCCCTACTTGTACTGCTATGGGAGAATAGGCTATATCGGGGACAATATCCGTCATTCCACAGGCATGGATGAGTCGCACGGCTACTTTTGCCACATCGGGAGGGAGGATGTCTAAGTTTACCTCTGCTCGGATAATCGCGAAGGAATTACGGTATATTTCGTTGCCATCTCGGATATAGTTAAACATGTGATTTTGGGTTGAAATTTGAGATATATTAAAAGTTGCCTTTAAGTTTAGCTTTTAAACGCGGAGGTAAGCGCGGGGTTACGCGGAGGAGAGTGAAATGAAAATGACAGGCTAAAAATCAGATTAGTTTTGCTCTTTAACGCAACTGAATAACTGTTTTAGTTCAGCGATCGCATATCGATTGGCAAATTCTCCTAAGGATTCGTGATTATTTTGACGATGTATTTGATACATTTTTAAAATTTGCTCTAAAATCTGGGGAAGTTGAGTGATAGTTACATTTTGGTAAAGTTCTCGACCAAATTTTTCTTCTCCATCTCCAACATAAATCTGATAGGCTTCACTAGTTCTATTTTCTGAGACAATCTTTACACCGAGTAAAGTAATATCGCTTTTACCATGTTGGGCGCAGGATTTTTCGCATCCGGTAAAGTGGATATTGATGGGTACGTGGATATTATGCTTTTTGTTAAAATGCTTTACTAGGGATAGTGCATGGGTTTTGGTGTCTGTAGCGGCAGATTTACAACCTTTGATTCCGGAACAAGCAACCATTGCACTTTTGATGTTGCTGGGAGAATAATCTAATCCTAGTTGGGCAATTTCATCTTCAACCTCTGGAAGTAGTTGATTGGGAATATCGGTTATCAAGAGGTTTTGCCAAGGTGTCAGCCTAATTGTACCGCTTCCGCACTGTGTTGCTAAAGCTGCTAATCTTCGTAATTGTTCTGTTTGCAGACGACCAAGAGGAAGTACAACACCGATATAAAATAAATTAGGTTGACGTTGGGGATGAATTCCAATGTGTTGATATTTTTCTCCGAGAGTCTCATGTTCTACATGGGAACGAAATAAACCAGTGGAGATAAGAGATTCAACTTCCTGTAAATATCCATCGATTCCGAGAATTTTAATTATTTCCCGTAAACGTGGCTTGCGATCGCTCTTAATATTACTATTTTGTAAATAAACATCTGCCAAAGCTGCCAAAACTGGCAAACATTCCTCTGGTTGTACCAAAACTCGCACATCAATCGGTGTTTCTCCCTTTTCCCCCACACTCAAATGTAGACGGAAGTAAACAGAATCCTTAATTAGGGTCGCAACAAACGCGATATCATTGGGGCGATCGCATACTCTAATTTTCCCTCTACCATCAAAACAAACGCTAAATTTTGCCGATAGTTCTCCCAAGTGGGGATTTGTGGCAATGTAGTTATCCCAAGCTTTCACAAATGGACGAGTATCAATTAATTCTTGTCGATCGATACCAGCAGTGGGACTGGTCATAATATTGCGAATATGGTCTACCCTGGAATTGGGAGAACCCAAACCGACATTTTGTAAAAGCTGTAAAACTTGGGGATTTATTCCCGTATTAATCTCGCGTATTTGTAGGTTAGCTCGATTCGTCACATCAACATAACCACCACCAAACTGCTCGGCAATATCTGCTATAACATCACATTGTTTGCGATCGAGAATTCCACCTGGGATTCTAATCCGAGATAATATCCCATCTTGAGCGGGTGTAGCGTAAAATAAACCAGGACATGTAGCAACTTCAGGAACCACAGTAGAAACTCCTTCCCCGTGCAACGCAGGGAGTAGATAAATATTTATTGATTACAGAGAATTGGCATTCTGACTTGGGTTATCCCATTACAGCTGCGGCACAGTACCGGAATCTCACCGGACTTTCCCAAATCTAAGCTTTAGTAATTTAGCATGAGAAGGGGGTCAAAACAATTCGCAATTCGCTTATCGCAATTCGCAATCTCCTGCTTTGTTGTGGTGGAGGCTTTGCGTAACCCAACACATGATATGAGAAAAAAAGAAATTATTTAAATAACTAAATACATAACTCAACACTTAAAGTTAACTCTTCAAATATTAAATTATTAAATAAAATGTTGGGTTACGGCGCAAATATAGATTTATCAATTCGCTACAAATATTTCTCATGCACCTCCACCCAACCTACAATAAAATCTAGTAAAATTAACACTTCAATTCTTTTACTCTTTATTATCAGTCCTCTTCAGAGGACTTTTGCTCTTAGACAGGGAATTTATTCCCTGGCTCAAAGAAAACTCGGAACGTTCCCGAAGGTAGAATAAAATCTGGGGTTTGAACCGTGGTGTAGAGATGCGAAAAAAATGGGTATGGTAAAAAAATGGCTGTCTATTGTCGGTATTGGTGAAGATGGATTAGAGGGGTTAAATAATATTGCCCTTTCTCTAATTAATCATGCAGAAATTATCGTGGGAGGTTCACGTCATCTGTCCATGCTCCGAAAGGATGATTTACGGGAAAAACTCACCTGGAAATCTCCCATCGATACTTCTATTACAGAAATTCTCCAACATCAAGGTAAATCTATTTGCGTTCTCGCTAGTGGGAACCCGATGTGTTACGGCATTGGTAATACTATTCTACGACATATTGATATCTCAGAAATAACTATAATCCCCGCACCATCTACATTTAGTCTCATTTGTGCCCGTCTCGGATGGTCACTGACTGAGGTTGAAACCTTGAGTTTATGCGGTCGTTCTCCTGCCCTACTCCAATCTTACATTTATCGGGGAGCGAAATTATTGATTCTCAGTGAGGGAAAAAACACACCTAAAATGGTTGCCGATATCTTGACAAAAAGGGGATTTGGTGGTAGTAAAATTACTGTTCTCGAACGAATGGGAGGAATTCAGGAAAGGTTGATTAAGGGGATTGCAGCAACATGGGAAGATATGGAGATAGCAGATTTAAATGCGATCGCAGTTGATTGTATTCCCGATCCTGGGATGACTGGTTTCTCCAGATTACCAGGTTTACCAGATAATGCTTACCACCATGATGGACAGTTAACTAAACGGGAAGTGCGAGCAGTAACCCTATCTACCTTAGCTCCCAAACCAGGGGAATTACTCTGGGATATTGGTGCTGGTTGTGGTTCCATCTCGATTGAATGGATGCGAAGTCATTCCCGATGTCGTGCGATCGCAATTGAACAAAGTGCTTCCAGATTACAATACATAGCCAACAATGCAACTGCTTTGGGTACACCAAATTTACAAATAATTAATGGTACATCCCCCGCAGCACTGAAAGATTTACACCAACCCAATGCTATCTTTATTGGAGGTGGAGTTACATCTGAGGGATTATTTGATATTTGTTGGGATATATTACCAATTGGGGGACGTTTGGTTGCTAATGTAGTAACTATTGAAGGTGAGCAAAAATTGTTTGCATGGCGTGACCAAATTGGGGGAGAATTAATTAGGATAGCAATTCAACGGGCAGAACCGATTGGTAAATTTTCGGGTTGGAGAGCGATCGCACCTGTAACTCAATGGGTAGTAATTAAAAATTCCCAGTTTCCTAACTATACTCAAAACGGTTAAGGATTATACTTTTTATCTGCCAAACCTAGTATTTATTAAGCCTCTCCCCTTAGTAAGGGGAGAGGTTGGAGAGGGGTTCTATATTAGTCAAATTTTAAGCCGTTTGCAGTATAAAAGCTAATTCCCGCAGAACTTTCCCCAAATACTCATATTGCTCCAATGTATTGTAAATCTGTGCCGAAATTCTAATTAATAACTTTGGTTCTATTTCCCAAGGAACTATCTGTACCTCAATCCCAAATTCATCAAATAAGCGATCGTGCAGCGACATGTGGGTATACTTGTCGAACACTTTCGGTAAAGGTATCGTAGCCATCGAACCAATCATTTCCTCAGAACATGGGGGTAAAATATCCAAAGCAGAGCAAATAATTTCCCTTCCCTGCACAACTAATTCATGATTCCTCTGCATCAACCCATCCCATCCATCAGAAACCAACGAACCCATAAACTCAATCGCTTCGGAAACACACATATATGCTGTCGGATCATCGGTTCCCATCCAGTCAAATTCCAACTGAAAGCGGCTTTTGTGGGTCAATTTTGAGTTTGCACCATGACTAATTGTCAAAGGACGAATTTCTGGTTGTTTTTCCCGCTTCACATACAAAAATGCTGCACCTTTGGGAGCGCAAAGCCATTTATGACAATTCCCGGTATAATAAGTTGGGTCAATTTCTCGTAAATTCACAGGTATCATTCCCGGAGCATGGGCAGCATCCACCAATACATTGATGTTGCGCTGCTGCAATTCCCGACATAGCTGCTGAATTGGAAATATTAACCCTGTTTGACTTGTGATATGATCGAGAAGTACTAATCGGGTTTTTGCTGTCACCTTCCCTAAAATTGTCTCAATGATTTGAGTGTGCGATCGCAACGGAAATGGAATATTTGCGACTACGACTTTTGCCCCCGAACGACTCGCGACAAAATCAAGTGCATTCCGACAAGCATTATATTCGTGGTTCGTGGTCAATAATTCATCATCTGCGGCAAATCTCAAAGAACGCAATACCGCATTGACTCCAGTTGTGGCATTGGGAACAAACACCAAATCCTCTTCATCCGCACCCAAAAAAGTCCCTAACCCGCTTCTCGATGCATCCAATAAAGGTTCCCATTCCCGACCAAAAAAACGTAAAGGTTCATTTTCTAACTGCGATCGCAATTTTGCTTGTACTTCTAATACATGTCCTGGACAAGCACCAAAGGAACCATGATTTAGGAAGGTGATATTTCTATCCAATAACCAAAATCTTTGGAAACAGGGTGAAATGGAATTAATAATTTCATTTTCAGTACCCATTTCTTTCCCAAAATTCAGATGTTCATTTCTGATATCTATTTTTAAAACTCCCCAGGCGGGATTCGAACCTGCGACCAATCGGTTAACAGCCGATCGCTCTACCACTGAGCTACTGAGGAATGCGTTACACACTTTTATAATAATAGAGGTAAAAATAAAAAATGGCAAGTACTTTTGAAAAGTTTTTTTTGAAAGTATTTGGAAAGATATTTTCGCACCTTAGTTGACTCCCTAAATAGCTAGAGAGCCACAATAGTGCTATTTTCTACAATCATTACAATCCCATTCTTAATTCCGCCAGACGTTGACGTGCTTTATCATCAATAGAATGAGCTAAAAAGCGCCCCTTAGATTGTTTGCGGGGATTATACTTCTGCTTTGCCCGACAGACAGTAGCCTGCACTTCATAGCACAACTGTAGTGCAGACATCCATTCCGCTCCATATCCCTGTACCATCAACTGCTGTGCGCGGTCTGATGTAGCAACAATCACCCGTGAAATTAGTGATTGAGCAACTTGATACCGGAAAGAGGCGCAGGTTTTTTCAATATAAGTATCAGCTGTCTGATTGAAATCAGTATAGTATACCGATACTAGCTCTGTAATTGCCTCCTTACTCCCGCAAGTGTTTTGATACTGAGCATCAAACACTATATTGGTTTCATAGCCTTGAAATGCACTATAACTAGTCATCGATTCGACTAATTCGTACCTTGCTGCCTCAAGCCCAGCAGTATCGCGAGTTTTTTTAAGGCAAGACCAGGCTCCAATGATATTGTAGCCGTCCACAAAAAGGACAGCTGGTGATGGTGAACGGGACATGGGTATTAATCACAATTTTCTAGAGTTAACAAAATTATTCATAAGTCTAATAGTAATCCAAACACATCTTGTAGCACCATGCTACATAAGAGAAAAATACAAAAGCGATCGCAATTTGAGGATATGAAGCAGCCATAAAAATGCCAAATGCGCCTTAATTGGGCGCAAATATTAATTTGGGTTAAATACAATATACATAGTTGAAACCCTTGTAGAGAGCTAGCAATGCTACGTATACACATTAATTTTCGCAGATGTTTAATAAAATCAGGTTTGAATATAATAAGAATCAGGTTTGAATACAATAAAATCAGGTTTGAATATAATAAAAATCAGGGCAAACAACCGTTTGCCCCTACTGGGAACCTTGCCAATCAATAAATTTTGATTTTGGATTCTGGAATTAGGAAGGTTGATTATCTAGCTGCATCAAGCGTTCTTTCAATCGTTGAGCATCTCCGCGATCGATTAAAACACCCTTTTCCAGTAGAAAAGCCCCATCACAATAATTCAACTCATCCAAGCGATGAGTCACCCAAAGAGCAGTAATGCCGCGACTTTTGACTAACTTACGAACACCTACGACTAATTCCAACTGACTATCGGGATCGAGTAATGCAGTTGGCTCATCTAATAATAGAACTTCGCAACGTCGGGCAAGGGCACCTGCGATCGCAACTCGCTGTTTTTGCCCACCACTCAAAGCATAAATTGGTCTTCGTAGTAGAGATTGCAAATTTACTGCACTCAAAGCTTCTTCAACCCTGGTACGAATCGCTTGTGGTGGTAGCTTTTCCTCCACCAAACCAAACGCAATATCTGCACCAACCGTAGGCATAACCAATTGGTGATCGGGGTTTTGAAACACAAATCCAACAGGCTGCAAGACGCGGATTTCACCCGACTGAGGTGCTAGTAAACCAGCCAACAGCCGCAATAAAGTTGATTTGCCACTACCATTAGTGCCCAAAAGCATCCAAAATTCACCCTTGGGCACTTCGAGTGAGCAAGATTTAATAACTTCGTCTCCCGTAGACCAGTTAAAATTTAAATCTTTAACTTCGATACCAACTTCCACCATATTTTAAATAACAGGGTTGGCTATTCGACTGTGGCATTAAAAAAGCCAGGAGTTCTGCCAGCAGCAGCCGCACCTTCCCTTTGACCTACTTGTATTCCAGAGATTTCACTTGCCCGAACAGCAATTTTTTTCTCAACTTTTCCTTCACACTTGAGTTCGATGATATCAGGAGTTCCCGATCGCATTGCAGTGATCACAAGTTGGTAAATTGCTTCTGCGTCTTCAGATGTCTTGCGCTGTACCGAAAGCGGGAAAGCGGTATTTTTTACTGTTAAATCGATAGTGAACATTTAGTCTTCATAAAATTTCATTCTCAGCAATCATTCTAGCGCTCGCTCTGTATTAACGGAGAAAACTCCAAGGATATGTGAAGCTAAAAATATTTTTTAATTTATTCTTAACATTTCGCAATCTGTTCTCAGGTAAGCATTTCTGCCATCCTGACTAGTATTTAGTCACAAAATAAATTAAAACCCCTAGAAAAATTAGTAATTTACTCCTACTATAATGAGAGCGGGTAAAAAAATGTAACGAACATTGACAACCCAGTTAAATATCTGTATGCAGACAAAATTATTCATTTTCAGTCTGTAAACAGGCAAAATACCTGCAATTATTTATTTCAGAAACATTTGGAGATTTACTTAACATGACCATCGCAGTAGGACGCGCCCCCGAACGTGGGTGGTTTGACGTACTAGACGACTGGTTGAAGCGCGATCGCTTCGTCTTTGTCGGCTGGTCAGGTATCCTGTTATTCCCCTGTGCATTCTTAGCATTGGGTGGATGGATGACCGGGACAACCTTCGTCAGTTCGTGGTATACCCACGGTTTAGCATCTTCATACCTTGAAGGATGTAACTTCCTTACAGTTGCAGTATCGACCCCAGCCGATGCAATGGGACACTCGTTATTGCTATTGTGGGGACCAGAAGCACAGGGTGATCTCACCCGTTGGTTCCAATTAGGCGGTTTGTGGGCATTCGTGGCATTACACGGAGCTTTTGGATTGATCGGCTTCATGCTGCGTCAATTTGAAGTTTCCCGTCTTGTAGGGATTCGTCCTTACAATGCGATCGCATTCTCCGCACCAATTGCCGTATTCGTCAGCGTCTTCTTAATGTACCCCTTGGGTCAATCCAGCTGGTTCTTCGCACCCAGCTTTGGAGTCGCCGCAATTTTCCGTTTCCTACTATTCCTTCAAGGTTTCCACAACTGGACTCTCAACCCCTTCCACATGATGGGAGTTGCTGGAGTACTCGGTGGAGCGCTATTATGTGCAATCCACGGTGCAACTGTCGAAAACACCTTGTTTGAAGACAGTGAAGCATCAAATACCTTCAGAGCTTTTGACCCAACCCAAGCAGAAGAAACCTACTCAATGGTGACTGCAAACCGTTTCTGGTCACAGATTTTCGGGATTGCTTTCTCCAACAAACGTTGGTTACATTTCTTCATGCTCTTCGTACCCGTCACTGGGTTGTGGATGAGCGCAATTGGAATTGTTGGTTTAGCATTGAACCTGCGAGCTTATGACTTCGTGTCGCAAGAATTGCGTGCGGCAGAAGACCCAGAATTTGAAACATTCTATACCAAGAACATTTTGTTGAACGAGGGTATCCGCGCTTGGATGGCTCCTCAAGACCAGCCTCACGAAAAATTTGTATTCCCTGAAGAAGTTCTACCACGCGGCAACGCTCTCTAAGGTAGTTCGACTTTTTGAGATAATTCTGTTTTTTATACCCTGCCGTAAGGTGGGGCTTTTATTTAGTTTTACTTACATTTGAGGTGGAATTGGTATATTTTTTTCGTAGGGGAGGCAAAATGCAGTGTGGATTTTCCTCCTGCATTATTGCCGTTGTGTGACACTAGGATACTATTTGAACGTAGCGATGAGACTTATAGTGTCACGCACCAAGCGCCGATTGTGACACTATAAGTGAGTTCTGGGTGAGATGCGAATCGCAACTCAGTTTCTAGGTCATTCCCAGTCATGTTTTGTGCAACCAGACCTAGATAAATAAATTATGGGACTAGTTGCAGTTCGCTAGTTTACCAGTAAATTACGCTGTGCCAACTCTACAAATAAAACACCATAGCAACCTCGATATGCTGCTTCTTTGCGACCTACCTCAGCAGGTTTAGATTTGTTGTCGTCGTATTCTTGTCGAACTATCTGCGCCATCTCTTCTATAGTGGCTTTTAACAAATCTTCAGGTTTCGTCAGCCATTCAAATTTTCCTTCACTCCAGCTTTTGGGGGAAATATTAGATCGAAATGCTGCCAGCATAGGATAAAGTAACCCAGCAGGTAAACGTCCTTCAATTGCGCCACCTGCAAAATATGCTTGTCTATTTTTATTCTTTTCAGAACGAATACGATTTTGTTTCTTCCCGTTACTTACCTTGAGTCTTCCTAATATCTGCTGTTCTACCGCAAATCTTTGTATTAAATCTGTGAGAACAAGTATTTCATGAAGATGCGGTATCATACGCTTGAAAGCAGAATCTTCAGATTTGATATCTTCAATAAAATTGTTAAGAACAACTTTAGGTTGACTAAAAATTGTGTGTGGATGTATTTTCCTGTCAGGAAATTTTTTAATGTTTAGAAGGCTCATATACATTAGAACCTGCTGAATATCTACATTACCTGAGTCACCTTGACGATAGGCAATTTCTTCATAACCACACTTTCCCTCTAGAGATTTCCTAATTTCATCAAAGGTTCCTCTCAAATTTTCTAAGCTAGGGTTATCAACTTGCAAGGAGCGGTTCAAACCCTCAGCCATTTCAGTGATTACCGATGAATCAGCGCTACCCATCTCGAAAATATGCAGTCGAACGTAAGGGTTCCATTGTTCCGGTCGTTCTTGATCTTCTGCGACTTGACGAATAGCCTGAAATGTATGACCACCATTAACCAAACCATGTTTTTGGGGGTCACTAAATCTCAAAGTTAGTATTCCTTCTCCTCCACTTCCTTTGGAGTGACTCGCTTTTTCTGTAAGCAGGTAAATACCTTGATTCTTAATTACAAATTTCTCTGGTTCTTCCATTAAAGTCGTTACTATAGCACGCGCAACTGAACCTGTTAACTCATCTTTCTTGCTAAACCGAGGAATTCGAGGATTTACAGACATCCAGTCCTTTAATGGCACTTAGCGAGGGAATAAAAAACTGCGATCGCTTTATTTTTTTATTCCCCACTAGACATGTTCCAGGAAGTATGTGCTATATTTGTTTTCAGTTACAAACATGCAGAGGCAATAGCTTCTGTCCTTGAGATAAAGACCGTTTAGGCAACAAGGAGGTGATGCCCATGATAGAAAGTAGTATATCCGTGGGTCGTCAGGTTATAGTTAGCCGGCTGTGCGCCGGAACTGTTCTCTAGAAGTTATCTCAGTCAAATTGAGTTAGCTTAATTTCCTAGATAGCCTGGAGTTTCTTCCGGCAGTCTGGTTATAACCTGAAGACCCGACTAGACCGCTCTTATTTAAGTCGTCCGATTTAAATAAGAGCGGATAGTTTTATATATACCTTTTTTAGTTTGAATTTGTAACTGATAATTCTAAAGTAGCAGAATTCGGGTTTATGGTATTTGTCTCACATATAGGCGCAGAGAGTAAAAGTTATTTTAAGCTTATAGTGAATCGTGATATGTAAAGATATTAGAAGTAAAAATATTAAAGTGGAATTGCTGCTATGGCGCAACTACTAAGTGAATCCCAAGCTGAAGAACAAGTTAAAAACCTTAATGGCTGGACAGTAGAAGGGAAAAAACTCCTTTGTCAGCGTAAATTTAAAGATTTTATCGATGCGATCGCATTTGTAAATAAGTTAGTGGAACCTGCGGAGTCAGCAGGACATCACCCTGATATCGAGATTTCTTATAACAAAGTGAATATTACTCTCACAACCCATGATGCTGGGGGGTTGACACAAAATGACTTTGACTTAGCCAAGGTTATCTCTAAAATCAATTAGGAACTCAGCTAAATTTTGCTTGAATTATCAGCAAAGGAACTTTAACAGCACAAGGTACTAAACTCTGTTATAATCCTGAACTGCGGCACTCGCTTTCAGTCTTGGCGTTACTGCCTATCAATCCAGCCCTTCAAACTAAAACCCGTCCGCCTCAGACTGATGCCGCCCGAAAGCGACAGGCCGATGTTACTTCTGGAGTACTATGTCTTTTTCTACACTCGGCTTGTCCAATGAAATTATTCGTGCTGTCACTGAGCGGGGATACACAAAACCCACGCCAATTCAAATGCAGGCAATCCCGGCTGTGTTGTCGGGTGGTGATATATTAGCTGGTGCCCAAACTGGTACTGGGAAAACGGCAAGCTTTACCCTGCCGCTTCTGCATCGATTATCTTCGGCTGATAATGGCATAGAGAAAACTCCTGATACATACCCACGAATTCGGGCGCTAATTTTGACCCCAACTCGCGAACTCGCCGCACAGGTACAGGAAAGTGTGTATGAGTATGGTAAGTACTCAAATTTGCGATCGATGGCGATGTTTGGTGGTGTGAGTATTAATCCGCAAAAACGGCGTTTGCGAAATGGTATAGATATTCTCGTTGCCACTCCAGGAAGGCTTTTAGACCATGTACAGCAGGGTACTGTAAACCTGTCAGAGATTGAGGTTTTGGTGTTAGATGAAGCCGACCGAATGCTGGATATGGGGTTTATTCGTGATATTCGTCGCATCCTTTCGCTCTTGCCCAAACAGCGACAAAATTTGCTATTTTTCGCGACATTTTCGGAGAAAATTAAGGCACTTGCTGCGGGGTTGCTGAATAATCCGACGATGATTGAAGTGGCACAACGCAATGTGACTGCCGATACGGTGGCACAAAAAGTATATCAGGTGGATTACGACAAGAAGCGTCAATTGCTTGCCCATCTGATTAAACAAGATAATTGGTATCAAGTGCTGGTGTTTACTCGTACCAAGCATGGTGCTGACCGTTTGGTGAAGCAGTTGACAGAAGACCGGATTCAAGCGCTGGCAATCCACGGGAATAAGAGTCAGACGGCACGTACTTTTGCCCTATCAAAGTTCAAAAGTGGGAGTTTACAGGTATTAGTTGCGACAGATATTGCTGCAAGGGGTCTTGATATTAGCGATTTGCCCCATGTAGTTAACTACGATTTGCCGAATGTACCAGAGGATTATGTGCATCGAATTGGTCGTACTGGTCGTGCTGGTGCCAAAGGTGAGGCTGTATCATTGGTGTGTGCTGATGAACATCCATTGTTGATGGATATTGAAAAATTGATTGCCCAGAAGTTGCCAAGAGAAGCGATCGCAGGTTTTGTCTCTAATCAACATTACAATACTGAATCAACTCAAGGTAAAAATAGACCGAAAACTGGACAGGTTCAACGTACATCTCGCTCTGGTGGGAATTCAGCAGCACGAACCGTAGTTGGTGGTCAAAAGTCTGGTGGGAAGAAACCTGGAGCGCGTCGTTCTGATAAACGCGATCGCTAATCTTGATTTCGATTAAATGCTATTAAGGAATGTGGATTAAATAAAGTGCAAAAGTAGGATGTGTTAGCCTAACGTACCATTCGCAAATCAAATCTGAATTGCAGTTTATTAAATTTGCATTCCTAAGTAAAATTAGTAAGGAATGAGGATTTAATAACCTACAACTTTCGATTTGATTTGGAATAGTGCGTTACGCTGCGCTAACACACCCTACTTTTGATACTTTTGCACTTTATTTAATCCGCGTTCCTAAGTTGAGTTTGTTCTACTTATACCATTTTAATATGAAGATGCATAAAATAACCCCACCGCCTGTGGCACCTCCCCTTAGTAAGGGGAGGTTGAGAGGAATCGAAATAATGTGCAGCTTCACAAAGAATTGGTATTAGCTGTTAAATATTAAATCAAACTAAATTTTGCTGTGCCCATAGTGCTGCTTGAATGCGATCGCGCATTTCTAACTTGCTTAAAATAGTGGTAACATAATTTTTTACAGTTCCCTCACTCAGAAATAATTCTTGAGCAATTTCTTGATTATTTTTTCCTTGTCCAACAAGTTTTAATACATCAAATTCCCGCTTACTCAGTAATTTTTGGTATGTATTTGAGAAAGATTGTGTAGGCTTGAGTTGAGAAAAAACTTTCAGGGCAATTGTTGGTTCTAACTGGCTATATCCTTGAGAAACGGAGCGAATAGCAGCAGCTATATCTTGCGATGGAGTGCGTTTGAGTAAGTAGCCTAATGCACCAACTTGGAGAGATTGCAAAATATACTCATCATCATCAAAAGTCGTTAAAACGAGAATCCGAATCCAGGGATAATTTTGATGGATTTCACGGGTTGCTTGTACTCCATTACAAACAGGCATTTGCACGTCCATTAAAATTACATGGGGTTGGAGTGTCATTGCAAGTGCGATCGCTTCGGAACCATTTCTTGCTTGTCCAATTACCTCTAAATCAGATTCAACCGAAAGTAGTGCAGCTAAACCCTGACGAAAAATATCTTGGTCATCTACAAGCAGAATACGAATCATAACGGGAGTATAACTTGAATTTGCGTACCTTCTGCCCTGTCTGTTTTAATATCAATTTTACCACCCAATAGTTGCACCCGTTCCATCATTCCTTGGATACCAAAGCCAGTATGCATTTTTTCTAAGTCAAATCCAATCCCGTTATCTTTTATGACCATTTAGCAGAATACGCAACCCTCAAAGCAATGGGTTATAGCAATCTCGACTTATTAGGGGTAGTGTTTCAAGAAGCGATTATTTTAGCGATATGCGGATATTTTCCTGGATGTTTAATTTCCATTGGTTTGTATGGAATAACACGCAATGCTACTAGTTTACCCCTAATAATGCCCATAGACCGGGTTATCCAGATTTTTGTGTTGACGATTGTGATGTGTGTCGTTTCCGGTGCGATCGCATCTAGCAAGTTGCGTTCCGCAGACCCCGCAGATATTTTATAGTAATTTTATATACAAATTATTGTTAGAACATGACTAATCATCCTGTTATTTCTATCGAAGGTTTAAACCATTATTTTGGCAAAGGTAATTTACGCAAACAAGTTTTATTCGATATAAATTTAACAATTAATATCGGTGAAATTTTGATTATGACAGGTCCATCTGGGTCTGGAAAAACTACCCTATTAACTTTGATTGGTGGATTACGTTCTCCACAGCAAGAGAGTTTAAAAATTATGGGACAAGAACTTTGTCGAGCTTCAACAAGTTTCTTGCTACAAACACGACGACAAATTGGCTATATTTTCCAATCGCATAACTTACTCAATAGTTTAACTGCTCAAGAAAATGTGGAGATGTCCTTGGAATTACATGATTTTAGCCATCATCAAAGAAAAGAGAAAGCAGCACAAATTTTGGAAGCTGTTGGATTGGAGAAGCGTCTTAATTACTATCCAGATAATTTATCAGGTGGACAAAAGCAGCGAGTTGCGATCGCTCGTGCATTAGTTGCCAATCCGAAAATTGTCTTAGCAGATGAACCAACAGCAGCATTAGATAAAAAATCAGGACGGGATGTTGTAGAACTCATGCAATATCTCGCTAAGGAACAAGGTTGCACAATCTTACTCGTTACTCATGATAACAGAATTTTGGACATTGCCGACCGCATTGTCAATATGGAAGATGGTTGTTTATTAAGTAACGAGCAACTACAAAGTGATAAGATTCCAGCATAAAATTCACGTAATTTAAAATTAGGTTAAGCTGATTCAATTTATTATTTTGGTTTAATTACCTAAGTTAACACCAAGAAATAAATTCTCTTTTCATTGTAGGGGCAAATGATTGTTTGCCCTTATTTATATTGAATCCAAGCAAAACATACTATGTGTAGTTGGGATATTTTATTTTCTGGATGTGTCTAAGTAACTGGGAAAATATTAAGACAGAAGATTAGGAAAAATACCGCTTCATTCCCACACATTTATTGCTTAATCCAACATAGTAAATAAACTTCAATTCAGTAATATTTAAATTCTCTCTTCAATCACTCCTTCAGCTTGATTCGCTAAGTTACGTAATTTATCTAAGGTTTCCTCTGACACGTTTTCCCATAGCTTGCGTTGATTTGCTTCTAATAGTCTTTCTGCCATATCTCGTAATGCCCAAGGGTTGTTTTGTTGGATAAATTCTTGTACTTTTTCATCGAATAAATAAGCTTCGGCTATTCCTTGATACATGAAATCGGCAACGCAATTGGTGGTAGCATCAAAGGCAAATAAATAATCTAAAGTTGCTGCCATTTCAAAAGCTCCTTTGTAACCATGACGCATGACTCCAGTAATCCATTTCGGGTTAATTACTCTGGAACGATAAACACGGGTAATTTCTTCACTTAATTTTCTTATTTTTGGCTGTTGCTGACGGGAATTATCACCAAAGTAGGTTTCGGGGGTTTTACCGGAAATTGATTTAATGGCAGCAGTTAAACCACCTTGGAATTGATAGTAGTCATCTGAATCTAAGATGTCATGTTCGCGATTGTCTTGATTTTGGAGGACAATTTGCATGTTCTGTAAACGTTGATTAAATGCTTCTGGTGCTGATTTTCCTTCTGCTTTGCTGGTATAAGCATAGGCACTCCAATTAATATAAGCACGGGCTAAATCGTCTTCGTCTGTCCAATTTTGTGATTCAATTAATCCTTGTAATCCTGCACCGTAAGCACTTGGTTTGGAGCCGAATATTCGATATAATGCGCGGGTATTTGCTTGTTCTTTTGTTAATCCTTGGGTTTGCCAATGTTCTGTTTCTATGATTACTTTTGCAGCTAAAGGATTGATTTCTTGAGCTTCATTTAAGTTTGCAACTGCGACAACTGCACTATCAAATAAATCGATTAAATTAGGAAAAGCATCGCGAAAAAATCCTGATATTCTTAATGTAACATCTACACGGGGACGACCTAATATTGAAGTAGGTAAAATCTCAAAATCTACGACTCTTCGAGATATTCCATCCCAAACAGGTTTAACTCCGAGTAATGCTAAAGCTTCGGCAATATCATCTCCCCCGGTTCGCATGGTAGATGTTCCCCAAACTGATAATCCTAATGTTTGTGGATATTCTCCATGTTCTTGGGTATATGTTTCTATTAATATTTCTGCTGCTTTTCTACCAATATCCCAAGCTGTTTCTGTGGGGATAGCGCGAATATCAACTGAGTAAAAATTCCTTCCTGTGGGTAATACTTCTGGTTTGCCTCTAGTTGGGGCACCTGATGCACCACTAGGGATATATTTCCCATCTAATCCTGTTAGTAAGTTAATGATTTCTCGGTTAGTTTGTTTGAGTGATGGGAGTAAATAATTACTTATCCAATTTAATTCTTTTGCTGTTTGATTACCAATTGGAGTTAATTCTTGATTTTCGATAATGTGGGTGATTAATTCTGCTGCATATTCTTCAATTACTTCGACGATATCACCAATAATTCGGCAGTTTTTATGATTAATAATAGTTACATATTCTTGACTTAAATCAGCAGTGAGCGGGTCAAAATCCAATTGCCAATCTTGAGCGATCGCACGGGTTAATCCGATTCTATTGGCACTGGGATTCCTCGCGATCGCAACAATCAAGTCTCTGAGTTGGTTGCCTTGGGGACATTGACCAAAAATATGTAATCCATCGCGTATTTGTGCTTCTTTTAATTCACACAAGTAACCATCGGCACTATTTAAAAATGTGGAAATTGCCATGTCATCGAGACGGGAAATATCGATTCCCAAATCTTGATGTAGGTTTTCCTGGATGATTAATTTGGATATGCGATCGCTAATTAATTGTAAGCGGGAAGGATCTAATGTTTGTGCTTCGTAATATTCATCTATTAACCCTTCTAATTGCTGCAAACCACCATACAATTCTGCACGTGTCATGGGGGGTGTTAAATGGTCGATTATTACCGCTTGTGTGCGTCTTTTGGCTTGGGAACCTTCTCCTGGATCGTTAACAATAAAAGGGTATAAATGGGGCATTGCTCCGAATACTGCTTCGGGGTAACAATTCTCTGACAATGCTACAGTTTTACCGGGCAACCATTCTAAGTTTCCATGTTTACCGACATGAACAATTGCATCTGCTCCAAAGCAGGTTTTTACCCATTGATAAAAAGCTAAATAATTGTGGGGTGGTTCTAAATCTGGTGCATGGTAATTTAAAGATGGATCATTATCGTAACCTCGTGCTGGTTGTATTCCCACAAATACATTTCCTAATTGGATTCCAGCGATGGGAAATGAATTGTTGATTTCGGGTAAACCCCAACGGTTTTTAATTCCTGTTTGAACTGCTGTTGATAGGTTTGTAAAGTTAGCTAAATATTCATCTCCTGATAGGGATTGGCGAATATTTCTGATATCGTATCCTTCTTTATCGTTAGTAACTCCAAATGTTAATATTTGAATGAGTTCTATATCTGTTTCGGGAATGTTTTCAACGATATATCCAGCTAATTTCAAAGCTTTTAAAATCTGAATACAACTAGCTGGGGTATCTAATCCGACTCCATTTGCTAATCGTCCATCACGGTTAGGATAGTTGGCTAAAATAAGGGCAATTTTTCGCTTTTGTGGTGGAGTTTGCCGTAGTTTTACCCAATTTTTTGCTAAATCAGCCACAAATTCTATCCGAGAATTAACTGGTTCGTAGCTAATTACATCGGTTTGTAATAATGAATTTTGGGTTTGTAATGTTTTAAAGGAAACTGCCCTAGTAATAATTCTTCCATCGACTTCGGGTAACGCAACATTCATTGCCATATCCCTTGGTGTTAATCCCTGAAATCCCGATTCCCATTGTTCTTTACTGCTACTACTTAATATTACTTGCAATACTGGTACATTGAGTTTTTCCCATAGTTCTACCTGTGGTGTTTCTGATTCTATTTTTGCTAGGGAAAAGCTTGTGGTGTTTAATAAGATTTCGATACCATTGCTAGCATATTTTAATAGTTCATTTTGTACGTCGGGTTCTCTGAGGGAAGAAACAAATATGGGAACTGGAATCAATTTTCTAGCTATTAATGCTTGATAAAGTGCATCGATTACTTTTGTGTTGGCAGCTAAATAATGGGCACGGTAGAATAAAATTCCAACTTGACTATGACCACTATTATATAAGGGTTGATAAATATCTTTGTGTGGTTTATATATTCCGACTCTCGGTACTTTTTGAGGTGGGTTAAAGTTATAGGTTTGATTGAGAAAATTGCTGGAGATATACTTGAGTAAGTTTCGATAATTTTCTAATCCACCTTCATTAAAATATTCCCAAATTAAACTAACTTCTTTTAGAGAAACATTAGAATGACTAATTAAATTTGGGTCTGGTCTTTCGTCTCCTGGTAGTACAATTAGTTTTGTATTTGATTCTTTAATTGTTTCTTCAACAACTTCTAATCCATAACTCCAATAAGCAGTACCACCAAGTAATCTTAAAATAATGACTTTTGCTGTACTGAGAATATCTTCTGCATAGCTATCTATGGTAATTTGTTGTTGGAGTTGCAGTAGGTTTATGACTCGGATTTCAGGAAAATCATCGGGTAATTGATTGACGACAGCCGATAATGTTTGAATGTCGGTATCTGCGGCAGTAATAATAACAATTGGAGCGGGTTGTTGCTCAATTAAGGTTACACTTTGTTCTGATGGGTTCCATCCCCCTGGTGTAGTTGCGAGACGATGCATAATAGGTGATAATTAAAAATGTTGGAACTTTTTGTAACTCTTTTTGATTATATCGGAATCTGGTTTAAATTGTAGAAGTTTTTGAACCGCCAAGTACGCCAAGGTAAGAGGAAAGAAAGAGATATATATTTGTGTATTTGCTGATTGTTAATCAGATGGATTAGGAGTTTCCAGAAAATAAAATATCTCAATCACAGACTTATCAATTATATTATTCGTGGGTCAGGGTGGGATACAAAAATTACCTTTACCTGTTACAATAATTACCTATTTATTCTTAATTTTATTTTTGAACTGCAACAGGTATGGCAATTATTATCGCTGGGGAACGAAGTGGTGTCGGCAAAACAACGGTAACTCTGGCGTTATTGTCGGCATTGAGAAATCGTAACCAAAAGGTGCAATCCTTTAAGGTGGGACCAGATTACATCGATCCCATGTTTCACGGGTATATTACAAATCTTCCTTGTCGTAATCTCGATCCATTTCTGACTTCAGAATCTTATGTACAGCAATGTTTTATTCGCCATAGCAAAAATGCAGAATATGCTGTAATAGAAGGCGTGATGGGTTTATTTGATGGTGCTGCTGGCGGAAATGACTATGCAAGTACAGCACATATTGCCAGACTTTTGGATTTGCCTGTGGTTTTGGTATTAGATTGCAGTCGATTATCCCGTTCGGTTGCCGCGATCGCACATGGTTACAAAACTTTTGACCCTAGAATTAAAATAGCAGGTTTTGTCCTCAATCGTGTGGGTAGCGATCGCCATTTGGAATTATTGACGGATGCGCTGAAACCTTTGCATTTACCTATTTTAGGTGTTCTCCGTCGTCAGGATAATATCACAATTCCCGATCGACATCTGGGTTTAATCCCTAGTAATGAATTGGAAAATCTGAATACTGTGGTAGAACAACTTGCCCAATTGGGAGAATCTTGTTTTGATTGGGGGAAGTTATTACCGTTAATGGTGAGTAAAGTAGATGGTGAGGTTGAAGAAGATTCTAATTTAGCAAGCAAAATTAGGATTGCGATCGCACGTGATTCGGCTTTCAATTTTTACTATCCTGATAATTTAGATATATTACGAAGTTTGGGTGCAGATTTGGTAAATTGGAGTCCTTTAAAAGATACCAAATTACCGGAAGATGTACAGGGATTATATTTTGGTGGTGGTTTTCCGGAAGTTTTTGCCGCAGAATTGGCTGACAATTATCAAGGTAGGAAAGCGGTAGAAAATGCGATTTTTCGGGGAATACCAACCTATGGGGAATGTGGTGGTTTAATGTACCTGTGTGAGCGAATTATCGATTTTTCCGGAAATATTCACCCAATGGTGGGAATTATCCCATCAACGGCTGTAATGGGGAAACGCTTGACGTTAGGTTACAGAAACGCGATCGCAATGCAAGATAGTCCAATGATTTCTAGGGGTTCTAAAATTCGAGGACATGAATTTCACCGTTCGACATTAAATTTGGAACCACAAAACCCATTGTTTACTATGCAATTAGGGTATGATTCCCAAAACTTCAAATCGGAAGGTTGGCAAATTCATCAAGTTCATGCATCCTATTTACATGTACATTTTGGTGGTAATTTGGAGATTCCAAGTCGATTTTTAAAGCATTGTTTTCGGTTTGCTGATAGCTGTGAGACGGTTCTGATTTAATCATTAGAGAAGGATTCAGGAGTCAGAGATTAGAATACCCATTTGCATTTTGTGTAACTGGTGAATGTATACTAAAATTGGCTTGGAGTTTGGCTTTTCAACGCGGAGGTTCGCAGAGAGAAGTTTGCGGGAGATTATTCTTCCGCAAAACTACCCTTCCGGAACGCTAAAAGCGAACGGCAGAGTTAAGCGCAAAGTTTCGCGGAGAGAAGTTGCTGGGGAGATGCTTCTTTGCACAAAACAATTTCTAGTAATGGGTTTAGTTATTTCCATCTGTGCTACATCTGATTAAAATTATCCATAATCTATTCTGAATTCTAACTTCTGAATTCCTCTTTTTTATCAAAAATCCTAATGACAGTCCAATCATCACCAGCAGTTATCATCTTAGGTCAAAACAGCTTACCTGTAGCGAAAAAAATCACTAGTATTCTCCCAGGTTCCACTATTTACGGCTTGACAAATCGCACATCTAATGTTGATATAAATTACAGCAATTTTGGTGATACATTACGGGAATTATTTGCTGAAGGTAGACCAATTATTGGGATTTGTGCGGCTGGAATTTTGATTAGAACCCTTGCTCCAATGCTTTCTAATAAACGTCAGGAACCACCAGTATTAGCTGTTGCGGAGGATGGTAGTGCAGTTGTGCCATTATTGGGGGGATTGAATGGGGTTAATGATTTAGCACGACAAATTGCCATAGCTTTAAACGTAAAAGCGGCAATTACCACCACGGGGGATGTGCGATTTGGGATGGTACTCGAAAATCCTCCCCCTGGTTATCGCTTGGAAAACCCGGAATATGCCAAGTCTTTTACCTCGGAAATGCTTGCGGGTACAAAGGTGAAATTGGAGGGAAATGCTCCTTGGTTAACTACCATACCAATCGATCCAAATAGCAAACTTAGTATTTTAATTACAGAAAAATTAATTGCTTCCACTCCCCAACGCCTAGTTTATCATCCAACCACCTTAGCGATCGCAATCGATAGCACCACAGAATTTACGGCAGATGAATTAATTCCCCTTATTCAAGAAAAATTAGCAACAGCAAACCTTGCATCTGCATCGATTGCGGGGATATTTGCACCAAACACCATTGCTAACGATACTCGAATCCATGCGATCGCAGAAGCTTTGGGAATTCCTGCCCGCTTTTTTACTCCAACTCAGTTAGAACCATTTCTCTCAAAAGATTATACCCCAACCCAAGCATCGGTACTTACTGCTGTCGGTGTAGGAGGTGACTTAATTTTATCATCCCCAACAATAGAAATTGCCATTTCACCCCAACTCATCGATTCTACCACCATCGGACAACCCCAAGGAAAGCTAGCTATTATTGGAATTGGACCAGGTTCTAGTCAGTGGATGTCTCCCCAAGTCAAGAAAATTCTTAAAGCAGCAACAGATTTAGTTGGTTACAAAACCTACCTAGATTTACTCGGTTCTCTCAGTGATGGGAAACAACGACATGAGTCTGATAATCGGGAAGAATTAGCCAGGGCAAAATCAGCTTTAGATTTGGCAGCTACGGGGAAATACGTAGCAGTTGTATCTTCGGGCGACCCCGGTATTTACGCAATGGCAGCAGCCATATTTGAAGCATTAGATTACAGCCTTAAACAGGAATGGAACAGCATCGAAATTCAAGTTGCACCGGGAATCTCGGCAATGCAAGCCGCAGCATCTAGAATTGGCGCACCTTTGGGACATGATTTCTGCGTAATTTCCCTGTCAGACATCCTGAAGTCATGGTCAATTATAGAACAAAGGATTACCACCGCAGCCCAAGGAGACTTTGCGATCGCGTTCTACAATCCTGTATCTAAAGAACGTACCTGGCAACTGACAGCAGCAAAGGATATTTTACTACGCTATCGAAATCCAAATACTCCGGTTGTATTAGCCCGTAATTTGGGCAGGAAGGGAGAAAAGATGAAAGTTATAACCCTGGAGCAATTAGCACCAGAAGACGCAGATATGCGAACGGTAATTCTGATTGGTTCCAGCAAAACCCGCATTATCTCACGTAACAATGGGGATGTCTGGGTTTATACACCGCGCCGATATGATGAAGATGTTTGAATCTAACCTATATTCGGATACCGAAATGAAAAGACTTTTAATAACAGGGGTAAGTGGTTTTTTAGGGTATCATATTTGCCAAGCTGCACAAACTAAATGGGAAGTTTACGGGACATATTTCTTCCACAGCATAGAAATTCCTGGAGTAAAATGCAGTAGAGTAGGTATTTGCGATCGCAACATCCTCAAACAATTATTTGATGAAGTTAAACCTGATGCAGTAATTCACACTGCTGCCATATCTCAACCAAATTACTGTCAGAATCATCCAGAAGAATCTTACCAAGTCAACGTCACGACATCGATAAATATTGCCGAACTTTGTCAAGAGAAATCAATACCTCTAGCATTTACATCAACTGATTTGGTTTTCGATGGCAAAAATGCACCTTACAAAGAAACAGATATAGTCAATCCGCTAAATCTTTATGGAGAACAGAAAGTTTTAGCAGAACAAGGAATGTTAGCAAAACATCCTTTAACAGCTATATGCAGAATGCCATTAATGTTTGGTGCAAAAACACCCACTGCGACAAGCTTTATGCAGGGATTTATACAAACTTTAGAAGCAGGCAAAGAATTAAACTTATTTATTGATGAATTTCGCACACCAACAAGTGGAATAAGTGCAGCAAAAGGGCTTTTATTAGTATTAGAAAAAAATCTGAATGGGATTATTCATTTAGGTGGAAAAGAAAGGATTTCCCGCTATGAATTTGGTAAGTTAATGGTGGAAATTTTTAATCTGACTGCAACTAATTTAAAAGCATGTCTTCAAGCGGATGTAAAAATGTCCGCAGTTCGTCCTCAAGATGTTTCATTTGATAGTTCTAAGGCTTTTTTATTGGGGTATCAACCATTATCAATTAGAGAAGAATTGCTAGTTATTCATAAATCTAAATTTTAATCAAGCTTTGATAATTCGCTTTTGCGATTTGAGAATATATGTATTGTGAAGACGAGTGCGATCGCATTTGGTGTTCAAGTTTTAGCCTGTATAGACGAAATATATAGCGTCTATACATGCTTGAAATCACGATAAAAATCTTTAATCGATCATTTATTTATACTCTTCATTCTGCCATTCTTTAACAATTGCTATTGCAACGTTAAGATAAGGATTATCAAGAACCTCTTTCAGTGCTTCCTCTCCTCCAGCTTTTAAAGCTCTAACAATCCTACTTCTTTGCTCTCTAGGAATTTCATAAGAGACTATATTTTGTTTTTCATTTTGAGTCGTATTCGGGTTATTTTTTTCAAGTTTTTCTAAAATACTCTGTATATCTTTTGCAAATTTTCCTAAATCTTGCTTTTGTTCAGATGTAAATCTATTTTGGTTAATTTGCTGAGTTATGCTACCTTCGTTTGTTCCCTGGTTGCCAACATTCATAATACCCGGATTTCTCTGATCGAAGTTATTATTTGTCATATCTCTTGTGCTATTAGATTGAGTGATGTTGTGGAAATTAACATGTACTTGGGGTATTGAAGAATCATATTTTGCTGGTTCTTCAAAGGGTATGTAATTTTCTGAAAGATTAAGACTTTGATTTGTTTTTGTTTTACCTTTATTTTTTCTGAAACATAAAAATATTCCCACAGGAGCAATTATTATTACTACAAGCAAGACAGTAAATATTGGCTTCCACTTATTTCTACGTAGAGGCATTAAATCATCATTAAAAAACTTTTTAAAATCATCATTATTTAATATTTTTAGTTTTGTATTTTCAATATCTTTAATCTCAGATTCTTGTTGAAGAAAATAATTTATTTTACTTAGTAAATCAGCATTTCCAGCTTTATTTGTACGATATACTATCAAACCATACTCTTCAAAACCAATATTACTTGGTCGAATAGAATATTTTTCTTTTCCAGCTTCTTGATTTAATTCTTTTAAAAAATTTAACAAAATTATTTCATCATTAAAATATATATCTATAGCATCTTTATTACCACCACTTTTAAACTTATGCATGCCATCCTCATTGTCTTTTAAACCTACAATTTCTTTGTGAATTGAAGAGTAAGCATTATTCAATATACCTCTTGTAGTTGTTCCATTGACGGCACCAATTTTTAGTTTTTTCAATTCATCAACTGTAGCAAGTTTTGGCATATTGTCTTCTAATAGTAAAGCTGACATTACTGTCCAAGCAAAAGGAACAGAGAATTGGGAGCATCCCACTTTTTATTTAGCGAGCAAAGATTAATCCATTAAGGTAAGCACAACGGTGAGCAATGACTTGAGGAACGTTCTCGATTTTCCATTGTGCGCCAGAAATTTTCGTCCGACGGTCAATTTGTTTAACGGTAGATTCAATAGCGCCAGAGCCAATAGAGCAAATTTGTTCAGCTTGATAATATTGATAATTGACGATACGGTGTCGATGTTTTTCAAGATAAGTGCAAAAATTCTCAGCTTGTTTGAGCGTGCAGTCACCAAAACAAGCGATCGCATCATCCACTTTTCCTTGCCACAGAAATCCTTTGACTTGGTTTATCCTTTGCATAGAACCACCAACTTTATGTAGATTTTCCATTAGATGGAACCAATCAAGTATTTCACGCCGCTCATATTCTGGGGTAAACTCACGGATAATATTCCAAATTCCGTCGTGTCCATCTCCAAGACAAGTGAGTATAGGAGCTAGAGGTTGATTGTTTACCCAATTGATTACGATGCTATTTTCTTGGAATGAGGCAGCGATCGCTTGCAAATCGTGTAAGCGAACTGCTTTATAACCTTTCCAATCACATGGTTTCCCTTTTTGTGTACGGAT
>NZ_NTFS01000209.1 GCF_002289455.1 Brunnivagina elsteri CCALA 953 | reverse complement strand
AGTTATACAATTAAGATTAATATTAAGATTGAGATACGGTGCTTTTGAAAATTATGAAAATCAGGGATAACACGATTAAGCTAAATCAGTTTTTAAAGTTAATGGGTATAGTTCCCACTGGTGGACAAGCAAAACTAATTATTCAAGGTGGTGGTGTACAAGTTAATGGTACGCTGGAAACCAGGCGAGGAAGAAAACTAATTCCTGGAGATATGGTAACAGTAGAAGGACAAACGATTGAGGTCAATTTAAATAATGATGAAGTGCCTAATGTACCCGCAACTTTCGGCAAAGAAATTGAATAATTAATGTTGCAAATTTCTAAAAATGTTATTATCCCAGATAGCGAAATTGAAATGAATGCAATTCGCTCTCAAGGTGCTGGAGGTCAAAATGTTAACAAGGTTTCTACTGCTATTCACTTACGTTTTGATATTCACGCTTCGTCATTACCAGATTACTATAAAGAGAAACTTTTGAGTCTCAATGATAGACGTATTACTCAAGAAGGAGTTATCGTCATCAAAGCTCAAGAACATCGTACCCAAGATAAAAATCGAGAGGAAGCATTGAAGCGACTTCGGGCACTTATCAAAAGTGCAGTTGTCTTCCAGAAAAAACGCCAACCCACAAAACCAACTCGTAGTTCCCAAAAAAAACGTCTTGAACAAAAAAATAAACGTGGGCAAATTAAGTCTAATAGAAAGCCGATAATAGATGATTAAATAGGTTTTTTAGTCAATATCCCATATCCCCGACTTCTCAAGTTGGGGATATTAATTAAGAGGTTTATTCTTGGATACCAAATAAATGGTCGATAATATGTCGATTTTCAGATTGCATACCTTTGACTTGAGAAACAATTAGTTCAAAATTTTTCTGGATTACTTCAAAGTTTTTTTGACTGAGACTGGCAACCTCATACATACTTGTAACTGCATTATTTAATTCTTTGACTGAATTTGCATTTGCCTCGATAATTGCTTCAATTCTATCCATTCTTTTAGATGCAGCTAATTGTTCATCTTCTAATTGTTCTATTCTTTGCGTGGCATTTTCACAGCTACGCTCCATAATCTGAGTGATGCGTTCAATTATTTCATCTACTTCTTTTGTTTTTCTCTTTGGTAACATGATTTTTTCCATAGATTTACGAATGCCTTGAGGATTGATTACAGTCTTTTTTTTTGAACGAAAAAACATAATTAGTCTTAATAAATAAACTGTAATTTTAGATAAAAATACTCAGTAGTAAATACGAATATTCAGTTATCAAACAAATAACATAGTGCTGAATATTTAATTCAAATTACTATATCAGTTGTCCCTTAGGGAAACCACGTCACAAAAGCTACAATTATTATTTTGTTTAAATAATTTATTGATAAGTGGTGACGCAAAAATATTTATACATTCCGAAAATCTCAAACCCTCGTCATTGCGACGTAGGAAGCATAAGTCCGTTGGCAAAGCCTTCCCAAGGGGTAGCGGACACGCTCCGCGTAGCTTGCTTCCACGGAGTGGTACGCAATATATATTTAATTTTGCCTAACTACTTATATTTAGATATTTAGATATTTAGATATTTAGTCATCATTAACAGAACTGTAACAGTAATGAATAAAACTTAGATTCCCGACTTCTTTAAAAAGAAATCAGGAATCTGGTTGTTTATAAAAAAAGAGAGTGGGAGGAAGCATATGCGCTTTCAAACTCCCACTCAGGTATTTATCGCTGAAGTGTTCAGAAATAATGCATAAACGTTGTATTTAGGGGGCTAATGTGTGGATACAACAACGAATATACATTAGTTTCTGGTGCGACAAATACCAAGCTTTAATGTTTGGAAATTCTTTTAATAAATGGTATTTGTTATCAGGTAGCAGATGCTATTTCGTGAGTTGATAAGTACTTTTTAGAATAAATCTAGTAGCACTTCTTAGTCATTTAGAAGGTAGTTAATACACCCTGATAACAACACCCTTGAAGTCGTTTATCTTTGTTTAATTTAACTGAGAGAATAGACATTGAGTTGCCAATCTGGCAGGTTTGTTGATTATTTTGATTTTTGATTTTGATTTTGGTTTTGAATTTTGAATTAAATATAAAAATGGTATATTTTACTTCTATTTTTGTTCTTTTAATATCAATGAATACAGAAATATAGTTGAATTTATGGAATATCATCCCAAAAAACACATAAAAAATATGCGTAAACTACGATAAGCGGCGAAATATTGCTGGGGATGCATCAAGAGCAGCAAAGTTTCACGAGCTTAATGCCAAAGGCATATCGCAATTCACACATGGGATTCTAACTAAATATATTTGATGAAAATTCAGATGAAAAAGCTTAAATTTAAGATTGACGGGGGAAATTAGATGCAGAACCTTGCTTGCGAATATCCAAAGAGTCAGCAAGTGACTCTTTGCGGGGATTAAACTGTTTATTTTGTTGTAGTGGTAGAATTGTCACCATTGATTTTGATTTCCGAGGTTTTGAAGAAAATTGTCTCTTCGTTGGAGGTGGGACAAAAACCGGGGGATTTTTGAGCGCACGGGGTTCGGAAAGTCCACGAGGTTGGGGAAATGTATTTGGTTCTAATGGTTCCTGACGTTGGGAAAGACGTGCTTGATAACGATTTACTTGTTTTTGTTTTTTTTGCGGGATTGTTGAGCGATTTAGCCAACGGAAAACGAACAGACTACCACCTGCACAACTCATTGCTATCGCCAGTATCATCCAAAATGGTAATGGGTTTTCATTGTCTACAGATAGACTGCTAATTGGTTCAACAATTTCGGCTTCGACTTCGGGTTGTTCGGTTGTAGGTGTTTTCTGTGCTTCTATATTTTCGACGTATCCCAAACTACGAACGGCAAAATAAGCGCTACCTGCAAAGGTGACAAGCAAACCTACGACTAACAACCAAGGATGATAAGCAATTAAGCGTAAGAAAATATCCAACGCTGGGCTATGCTTCGACTTTGCTATCGTTGAATCAGACGTTGGAGTATTCGTTTTTGGCAACTCCTGCTCTATTTTCTGATTATTTTCCATGATGATATACACATTTATACCCCTCTAGAAGGCTAATTGTACCGGAGGAGTTCACACTGAAGTATCCGTAGTAAAATTTATGATTTAGGTAGCATTTTTGTGACGTTTATAATACAAAAACATACGATTTTAGCATTTTCATTGTAACTTTTACTACTTGCATCAGTGGGGTGTATAAAATAAAATTCCTACTATTTTGAGTCGGGGCTGGAATGCCGTTCTAGAGCAAATTGAATTAACTGGTCAACTAATTGGGGGAAGGGGATACCCGTATTTGCCCACATTTGAGGGTACATACTTGTTGCTGTAAACCCTGGTAATGTGTTGATTTCGTTAATAAAGATTTCTCCCGTTGTTTCGACATAAAAGAAATCTACCCGCGACAAACCGGAAGCATCAATGGCGATAAATGCCTGTAGTGCTAATTCTTGAATTTGGGAAACTATATTTTCTGGAAGTGGTGCTGGTATTAGTATTTTTGATGCACCCTCTGTATATTTTGTCTCGTAGTCATAAAAATCACTACTGAAAGTGATTTCACCGAGAATTGAAGCTTTAGGACTATCGTTTCCTAACACAGCGCATTCAACTTCTCGCGCAACGACACCAGCTTCAATGATAATTCTGCGATCGTAGCTGGCAGCATTATCGAGAGCAGTTTCTAATTCCTTGCGATCGCGAACTTTGGCAATACCGACTGAAGAGCCTAAATTTGCAGGTTTAACGAAGCAAGGATATCCTAAATTAGCTTCGATGTTATCGCAGAATTTGGGGAATACGGAAGAACTTGACCGAATTTGACTGCGAGTCATGGTTATGTATTTAACTTGGGGGATTCCAGCTTGGGCAAATACATCTTTCATGGCTATCTTATCCATCCCCGCAGCTGAACCAAGAACTCCGGAACCAACGTATGGCACTTGCATTAAGGTTAGTAGACCTTGAATTGTACCATCTTCACCATTGGGACCGTGGAGAATGGGAAACCAAACGTCAATTTCTGCGGCTTCTGGGGGTAGTTGCCAAAGGTTTGGTGAAGTGGCAAGATTTTGTAATGGTTGACCTGAGTCTATAACTTGTTGGGAAATTTCACCAGTCTGCCAAGCTCCATCTTTTCGGATGTAGAAGGGAATGACATCATATTTACTGGTGTTTTCTTCGGCTTTGAATGCGCCTAAAATGGCTTTTGCTGACTTGATTGATACTTCATGTTCACCTGAACGTCCACCAAATAGCAAACCTACCCGCAGCTTTGTCATGACAAGTTTCTCCGTCACTCCTCAAATCTTGAATAGCCTACCATAAGATGGCGTTTTTGCTACATGATTTGGGTAACAATTTTTGATGTTGGTTAAGGTTGGTTGGTTAGGGTTGTGAATAAGGGGTATTCTGATGGTATGTTTTTGTGTCGCGCAAAGACGCGGAGAAGAGGGGAAGAGGGGTTTTATTAAATCTAACAATCTAAAATTTATTGTGTCTAAATCAATCGATGTTCGGAACCCACGTACTGGAAAATATGATTATGTAATTATACCTCCGCCGCAGAAGTTATTGGCACAACAATGTCAACGATTGCGGAGGGCACAATTACGTTGGGTTTCTTTGGGTTTGGAAGGACGGGTTGAAGCGCTACAAAGTTGGAAACAGGCGATTATTCAGGGACGTGAGAAGTTAACTGAAGCATTGATTGCTGATACGGGTCGATTATCAATGTCGATATTTGAGGTTGATTTGTTAATTGCTAATATCGATAAATGGTGTATTTTAGCACCAAGATTGTTGCGAGAAAATGAATTTGATACACCAATTAGTCATATTAAGTTGCAGCAAGTAGGGGTTCCTTATCAGTTGGTTGGTGTGATTACTCCTTGGGATTTTCCTTTGCTACAATCTGCGGTTGATACAATTCCTGCGCTGATTGCGGGTTGTGCTGTGGTGGTTAAACCAAGTGAAATTACTCCTCGGTTTATGGCTCCATTAATGACTACTTTTGCGAATATTCCCCAATTAAAAGATGTGTTAACATTTGTTGAAGGTGATGCCGATACGGAAGTTACTTTGGTTGAATGTGTCGATATTATTTGCTTTACGGGTGATATTGAGACGGGGAGAGCAGTAGGAGAGTTTGCTGCACGACGATTCATTCCCGCATTTTTGGAATTAGGTGGAAAAGACCCAGCAATTGTTTTAGAATCAGCCAATATAGATTTAGCGACATCGGCGATTTTATGGGGTGCGATCGCAAATAGTGGTCAGTCAGGTTACGCTATTGAAAGAATTTATGTTGCTGAATCAATTTTTGAAGATTTTTACCATCAACTTGTAGCCAAAGTCCAGCGTTTACTAATAACACATCCGACATTAGAAAGTGAAAATTTAGGTCCAATTATTTCAGCCAAACAAGCTGCAACTATTACCAAACAATTACAAGAGGCAAAGGAACATGGAGCAATTGTACATTGTGGTGGTGAGGTGGAAAATATTAATGGTGGTTGGTGGTGTTATCCAACTGTGTTGACGGAAGTCGATCATTCTATGCTAGTAATGACGGAAAGAAATTTAGCTCCGATTATGCCTGTGATGGCTTTTGCTAACCGACAAGAAGCGGTAGACTTGGCAAATGACTCGATTTATGGATTAGGTGCAGCAGTGTTTAGTGAAAGAGAAGATGATGCGATCGCAGTTGCTGAACAAATACAAGCAAGTACAGTTAGCATTAATGATGCGAGCATTGCTATCCTGCAAATAGGAGCAGTCCAAGGAAGTATAACTCTTCCTGAAGGTGAACAAAATGCATTCAAGTTTTCTGGGATTGGAAATTCGCGAACTGGAACAACTGCACTAACTCGTTTTCTCCGCAAAAAAACTCTCTACAAAAAAACCAAGCCTATTCAAGATTCTTGGTGGTTTAATGGTTAATTGGGATTTGGCTTTAAATATATATTTATAGCGCTTCTCATTTGGGTTAAATACAAAACTATATAAATGAGGGCAAACAACCGTGGGTTCCCCTACAGTATTCTCGATGACCAACTGTATTGTACTGAAGAGATAACCGCTATATTAACCCCAACTTCTAATTATTGTATAGAATACGACTCAATTGCTCGTCTCTACTTAGATAAAAATTCCTAATTTCTAATTCCTAACTCCTAACATTAAGCATGGCAAAAACAGACAAAGTAAATTTCTCTACACCAAGCGGTTTTCCGGAATTTCTCCCCACAGAAAAACGTTTAGAAGTACACTTACTTGATATTATTCGCAAAGTCTACGAAAGCTATGGGTTTACACCAATTGAAACACCTGTAATCGAACGTTTAGAAGTATTGCAGGCTAAGGGAAATCAAGGTGATAATATCATCTATGGAATTAGTCCTATTTTGCCCCCAAATCGTCAAGCCGAAAAAGACAAAGCTGATAAAAGTAGTGATAATGGTTCGGAAGCAAGAGCTTTAAAATTTGACCAAACTGTTCCCTTAGCTGCTTATATTGCCCGTCATCTCAATGATTTAACTTTTCCATTTGCACGCTATCAAATGGATATGGTGTTTCGTGGAGAAAGGGCAAAAGATGGACGTTTTCGTCAGTTTCGTCAATGTGATATTGATGTTGTTGGGAGACGAGAATTAAGTTTGCTCTATGACGCGCAAATGCCTGCTATTATTACGGAAATTTTCGAGAAAATTAATATTGGTGATTTTCGGATTCGTATCAATAATCGGAAAATATTGACGGGTTTTTTCCAATCTGTAGGAGTTGCGGCAAATCAAATTAAAGCTTGTATTGCTATCATTGATAATCTTGAAAAAATTGGGGAAGTAAAAGTTAAACAAGAATTAGAAAAAGAAGGTATTTCCATTGAAGGTATAGATAAAACTATTCAATTTATTAATATTAAAGGTTCCATTGATGAGATGTTAGGTAAACTCAAACATCTTAGTGAATCAATGCCTGAAGCTGAAATATTTAAGTTAGGGGTGACAGAATTAGATACAGTTATTGATGGTGTTCGTAATCTGGGAGTTGCCGAAAATAGATATTGTATTGATTTAGCGATCGCACGGGGATTGGACTACTATACGGGTACGGTTTACGAAACAACTTTACTGGGACATGAAGCTTTAGGTAGTATTTGTTCTGGTGGTAGATATGAAGAATTAGTCGGTGTATTTTTGGGTGAAAAAATGCCTGGAGTGGGTATTTCGATTGGTTTAACTCGTTTAATTAGTCGTTTATTAAAAGCTGGAATTCTGAATCCGTTAGCTGCAACTCCCGCACAGGTAATGGTTTTAAATATGCAAAATGATTTAATGCCAGTTTATTTAAATGTATCGCAACAATTACGAAAAGCCGGAATTAACGTAATTACTAGTTTTGATTCACGACAACTAAGCAAGCAATTTCAACTAGCAGAAAAGCAAGGAATTCAATTTTGTGTAATTATTGGTTCCGAAGAAGCAGTATCACAAACCGCAGCATTAAAAGATTTAAAAACACGCGAACAAATCCAAGTTTCCCTGGATGATTTAGCTGCGGAAATTCAACAAAGATTACAAGTTTAATTTTACATCATAATGTAGAGACGCAAATCTTGCCACGGGGATACTCCCCGTGGCAAAGTTTGCGCGATATATCGCGTCTCTCTTCCGAAATTTATTGATTAAGGAAGCTGATAATAACCCTGACGAGTTCCAGTTACAGGTTCAACAGCTTTTTCTACTCTCTCTTCAGTTGACTTGAGAAATTTCTTGGTGCTGCGGGGTAAAGGTTCATCGAGATTGAGTTTTTCGCGAACATTATCAGCAGTTTCTTTGAGACTATTTTTGGCATTTTCAACTACTCCATTACCATCATAATTGTTGTTGATATCCTTGTTAATGCTTTCATCAGGTGTACCATGATAATAAACACCTTCTGGAGAAACTACTGTATCTGCACTTGCGACTAATATATTGTCGGAATTAACAACTCCTAACCCAAAAAATGTCAATCCAACCAAAAATAAAACCACAGATTGAAGTAGTAAAAAACTTTTTAACCCAGAAAAAAACACGATTCATAACCACTCCTTGTTTGATTGTTTTGAATAATTTAAATATCTTTTTGTTTGCCTTTTATCCACTCTTAACTTCCCCCTGATTGCCCTTATTTTGTAACAATTTTACCCAATTCCATCAGCATTTTAAAACGAATAACAAAAGCGTAGAACCTCTGCTTTTTCCATTATCTACGCTCTGAGATTCGTTCCACAAAGACTTACATTTTTATGGCAGTTCCAGTAGTCGGGTTAGCAGGTTTCACCCCATTTCCTACCCTTGCCCGATACAGTTCCACTAACTGCTGCTCATATACGATTAAGTCTTTGTGGATTTCCGTGAAAATGTCAGTTGATATTGGATCAGTAAATGCTGGCATCAAGTTACCAATATCACCGATACCAGTTTGTACATCACCCAAAGCCGATCGCAATTGGAAGATATCATCACTACCAGTTAATGCACTTTTCAATTTTGCGTACTGGTTAGCAATATTGGCAGCGAATGATGGTTTTTCATCGAGTTGATTGAGTCGTGTTTCCAAAACTTCAATGTGACGTTGTTTATTTGCGATCGCTTGTTGAAAGACTGCCTTAATTTGAGTATCTGACTCTTTTTCTAAGTATTTTTGCAACGCTTCCAGAGAATATTTTTCACCAGCAAGGGCAGTATTTAAACCCTTGACAATTTCACCTTTGGTAGAACCACCCCAAGCATCAGCTAATTTCCACCATTCAGCATTGCGATCGCGTTCATCTGGTAATGCCGCATCTTTACCGCCATAACCCAAACGACTTAAAATAGCGGTGGTAAAAATCGCTAAATCTCCAGGTTGACGGGATGTAATCAAATTGTTGTCTACTACCAATGGTTCATCAAGATAATTAGCACCAGCGTTGATCATATCTTGACGAATTGCGATGAACCCAGTAGCTTTACGACCTTTGAGTAAATCACCCTCAATTAATAATTGTGGTCCATGACAGACAGCAGCGATAATTTTATTTTGTGCGATCGCTTCTTGGACAAAACGTACGGTGTTGGGGTTACGACGCATTTTATCAGGAGCCATTCCACCAGGAATCACAACTGCATCAAATTCGGCAGCAATGGCTTCTGTGGTTGTACCATCAGCTTGAATAGAAACTTTACCCCGTTTACCTTTGTAGGTTTCATTCATGCGGGAACCAAGAACAACTACATCCATTCCTGCTTGTTTCAACCCGTTATAAGGTACTTGAAACTCTGAATCCTCTACATCATTTTCAATCAGGATAGCAACTTTTTTTTTCTTGGAATGATTGAGATTCGCCATATTTCACCCTTGGATTATCTGAATGTCGTTAATTGCTTTTTTTAGTTTGAATTAGCTGGAAATTACGTTTTCTACCACAGAAATAAATGAGCTATAAATTACAATTTCGACTAACATAATTATTCAATACTATCTAGTCAAATCTTGAATTTATAACTCACATATCAAGGAGCTAGTTGATGATATTCATTACTTGCGATCGTAAAATTTAAATTATGATAAATCTTCGCTCTAAAGAGAGATATTACCTTTACTCTTCTATATATTTCTTCCTTCTTCCTTCTTACTTCTTTCTTCCCTCTGTGTCTTGGCGTACTTGGCGGTTCCCTAATCCATATTTTTCACATTAGTGTAGCCATACAAAAATTAAATACAAAGATAAATACAAAGATAAATATAAAGGTAGATATAAAGATAAAAAAATAAGCTATGAGCCATGATAATTACATAACTCATAACTTCACATGAAGTGGCTATAGCGTGAATTGACATTTACTACAATAAGAGGAATCTTTATTTACCTCTTCGCCCCAAAGGTATATATTTTTTCTGCCAAAAGTAGTACTTCTTTGGGAATAAAAGCATTTACAGAGAAAGCGCTATCGTAAAAAAGTAGGCAAAGGACAACATCATGGCTGAAGCAAAAAAAGAAAAGAATTCTAATAGCGAAGCTGAAATTTCCGACTTACCGCAAGAAATTACCGAATCCTACGGTACAGGAGTCAAAGATTTACCAGGATATTACATCGGTGGACCCACAATGCACGATAAAATGAGTCAATACACCGAAACTAGTCCCGAACTAACAGGAGGTGATGTTGATACCTATTGGCAAGATACCGATGCAGTCGGAGATGAAGCAGTTGGAGGTACAACAGCAAATCCCGATCAAAATGTCACAGAAGAAATAGAAACCGCAGTTGGATTAGAAATGAGCGATCGCACTTTTCTTCACACCCAGGATATACTAGAACAACGGGATAATCGACGCTGGGATTTAGACCCAACATCAAGCGAAGACTATCAGGAACGACAAGAATAGAACGGTAGAGACGTTCCCGTGGAGCGTCTAACTAAAACAAAATTTTGTATTTTTAAGATAATAATCTAGGATTTGCCGTTAAAATAGTTAAATTTGTACCACTAAAATCAGCATCATGGGTAACTAACTTTAAACCATTAGCTCGACATAACTCAGCCAATACTTGGTCGTTAAAATCAGCTTCTCCTCCAGCATATTCAATCAAAATCGAAATAATTTCGGCTGATTCAAATCGGCTTTTTGCAGGTTCAGACTTATCTAAAATCTTCCTCGCACGTCGGGCTATTTGTTCGGCAACAGGCTTAAAATGGGAACTATTGCGAAATAACTTAAAATCACCTGGTTTTAAATCTGAGGGTAATTTATTATAAAAAAATCTCGCATAAGCATTAATAAACTCAGATAGTACTAACGAATCAAGTATTATCCGACATCCCGCACCGCGAATTCTACGTAAAGCCGAAGTATATGCATATCTATATTGTGAAGATATGTGACTTGGTGGACCATAAATGTACATCCATATATTCGCGTCAAATAGCACCCCATCGTGGGAGTCAAAGTGATAATTTTCGATGGGGTAAACTAGTTTGGTCATAGCGAATCTTCACCCATAACTGCTGCGATCGCATCTTTAAAACGCTGTGGATTTTTGAGATAGTCTTTTACATCCTTAATCACGCACTCAATATCAGCAGCATCATCGGGGTTAAGACCTGTCAGACTCAAGTTGCTTTCTATTTGCTCTTCAGGAAAATTTGTATACAACCGACTGAAAGCTTCCGCAAGAAATGCGGAGGTAATATCTTCACCACCTTGAAATGATAGACAAACTTTTTTACCAGCTTTTAAAGCCTTAGCCACATGTTCATAGACTCGCTTACCATCCTCACAAACAACACAGTAATTGTCTCCAAGGACATCAGTAACGCAAATCAGAATCGTATTGTCATTGTAAGTAGGGGAGGATATGAAGCGGTTCATTATTAGAAACGGATAATACCATTTTCAATTTATCATCTTAACTCGACATATTGTTTAATTTTGGTTCCCTTAGTACAAGTTTGCAAAAAAGCCATCTGGCTTTGGATATACAGCATTGGGAATACTCAAATTAGAAATTAGGAATTAAATAGGACTTAATATAGAACACCTCTCCAGCCTCTCCTCTTACTAAGGGGAGAGGCTTAAAAATATTATTTTTCGGGAAAAAAAGTCTAGTTTATAACCATCTTTAGTATATTCCCAATGCCCAATAC
>NZ_NTFS01000208.1 GCF_002289455.1 Brunnivagina elsteri CCALA 953 | reverse complement strand
GTATATCTACTAGATGTATTCAATTCATTAATTATCATTGTATATAGTTTAGCTTGCCAATACTTTATAATCACTATTTGATTGACATCAAACCAGGAAACCTAAGTTTGATGGTCATTTTAGAGGATTTATCCAATTTAATAAATATATATTGAAATTGTAAATCGATAGGAATTTCTCGAATCAAGATTTGCAGAGAAATAACTTGATGAGGAAATATACCTAATCCGTAAATATCTTTATCCAAATATAACAGTTCCATAGCACTTCCAGATTATTTAGTTCTGTCCAAAACATAAAAAATAGAGTGAGCATTTTGCCCACTCTGAAAAATTTAAATATGATGATTTTGATTTAATCATAACTACTGTAACTACTACCGGAATCGCAGCTACTACTCCCAGAATCATAACTAGAACTACTGCCGGAATCATTACTACTATAACTATTATTAGATTCGTAATTGCTACTTGATTCACAAGCATTGGAATTATAATTATTAGATTCGTAAGAATTACCGCTAGGCTCGTTTGTACTGCTGTTATAGTCGTAGGTATTATTCGAGTCTGAGTAATTAATAGAATTATCGCTGCTATCGTTCATCTCTGAAGCACTACTAACTTCATAGCTATTATTTGGATAATCTACATTAATATCACAATCTTCGTGTTGGTAATCACTATAACGAGCATTTCGACGTGCTTGGACTTTTTGACGCTTCAAAGCTTTGCTAAGTGAGAAACCTGCGATAACAATGACAGTGATAACAACAAAAATAAGCAAACCAGTCATAAGTAACTCCTGGGAATGTCCAATATTAATGTCTATTACACCTTAATATTACCCAATTTCGGAAATAAAATGCTACTTTCCGGATAGGAGCAATAATTAGGGGTAATAAAAATATCTTTCGATTCATCGTACAGTATTCAGGCGACTCACTATAATTTGAAACAGGGGATTATCTCTTAGTTAAATAATTATGGAGTTAGGGTAATCGACAGAAAAATCATGAATAACTTGATATATTGTAAGCAGAAATACTGATAAATTATGATGAACAGTTAAATAAATCAGCGGAAACAACAATTGCAGTTCCTATTACTGCGACTATATAACTAAAATAACAACAATTAATATTGCGTTTAAGTGATACTTCCAATGAGTAAAGTAGTTAGCATGAAACCCAGTCTGAGTGATTATAAACTTCAGGATGGTGTTTACTTACCTAAAGATTATCAAAATTTAAATAGTACTGAACATAAACAACTTTGGGATAAAATAGGTGAAACCTATTACAATTCCCAAAAAGTCGAACAAGCGAGTAGTGGTACGGCTGTTACAAAAGATTATTCTTTGTTGACAGGAAGACCTTCATCTACTTGGGATAAGTTACCAAAAAATACAGAAGTCGGTAGTATTTTAGAAATTGGTTGTGGTTATGGACGTATTCCCATATATCTTTCTAAAGGAAGAAATATCAACTGCAAAAAATATTATGGTTTAGATATTTCTGAACCTTTGTTGCATCGTTTGCTTAAGTTCAAACAGATGTATGATTTTTTCCCAGGTGCAGAATTTAATGTTATTTGTAATTCGGCTGAATTGTTACCTTTGGAAGATAATTCTATCGATTTATTGATATCAAATTGTGTATTCATGCACATTCCAGAAATGCAATTGCGGAAATTAATGGCAGAAATGTCTCGCGTTCTCAAACCCGGTGGAATGTTTATTTTCAATCATTCTTTCCACAATAAACTCTGTCCTTCTCACATTATTCACAACTGGATACGTCGTTTGAATTTTAAAAATACAAATGATATTTATCTCCGACAATTTACCGGAGCAGAAATTGATGAAATGATGGCAGAAGCGGGAATGAAAGCAAAATGTCCCCAATATATTGTTGAAGCTACCAACGAATATGCACTCATCCCAGAAACCATTAAAGGAATTAAAATTCCTTTCGCAAAAACATTCAACCGTGGACTAAAACCTGTTGAATCAATGCGTGAAACTATGGCTTATGGATATAGTGCTTACTATGTAACAGAATAATTTACAATCAAATAAAAATTTGATCTGTTGTTCTCAAAGCATTTTTTTTAAATAATTATGTTGAGATATGCAGTTAAGTAAGGGAACAGACAGAAAATAATATTTTTCGTTTGAATGCAATACCAATCAGGGCAAACAACCGTTTGCCCCTATAATTGCTTGGGATAATTTATTTCTTTCCATTCTCTAAGTAGCTTTCTCCCCAGAAGTAAGTGTGTCGCTTCATATTTTGCTTAATCATAATTCCGATAATTTCCCAATTCCCCCAAGAAAAATTAACCAAAATACCACTACAACCCAGTGAATTGAAACCACTACCAAGAAAGAACCTGTCAACACGTAGGCAATTGTACAGGCAATTCCTAATAATGCAGCTAAACTAAGAAAAACCCAATTAAAAAACGTGGGAAATCCAGCTTTATAAAAATATTTAGCATTCAATGGATGATAAATCACAAATAGCAATATAGTAAAAAATGCCCACAAACTCCATTTAAACCAGTTTGTAATTTCATTGGGATGGGGAAGTAGTAAAACTCGAAAAAACAATTCTTCAATAATTGCAGGCAAAAATAAGCAACGCAAAATTAATAAGCATTTATTAATCCAATTTTCAGACCAAATTTGTAGATGTAAAAACCCAAATTTAAAGCCTAAGGGTATGGCAATAAGGCTATAAATTACTAGTGTCGAAATAATAACTAACCAATCTGGGAATGTGATAATTGCTAATGATGCTAAAACCCGATTAAGAAGAATTGAAAGTGGTGAAATATCGGTAAAGGGAATCTTAATTTGTCCAAAAAATAATGTTGGTGCAAGGGGTGTAATATCAGGTTGCCAACCACCTACTTGATTGGTTCGTAAAATCTGCATAGTTGCACCATGTTTCAAGAATATCGTGGCAATATTATCATGTACTTGTCTTGGCATTATTGTTTGCCATGTTGTCAAACCTGCCCAAATGCTACTATCTTTAAATGATTCTGTACCTGCCAGTATATCAGCTTGACTCTGCCAATCAGCACGGACTATTCCTAAGGGTACTAGTTGTTTTTCTAAAGATTTACCTAATTCGATTAGCTGCTGAAAGCGGGATGTCTGCGGATGGTTTGGATTTGCCTTTAACCAAGTTTGAATTTGCGGATTTTTAGCGACTTGGGTTTTAATTGCTAGTATGGTTGCATACAGTGCTTGACTCGAATCCTGCACACAAGAGGTAGCAGGTGATACCACTGCTCCACCAGTACCATCTCCAATTCGATAACGCGCGATCGCAATCCCTAATTTTTGCTGAAACTGATTTAATGGTGAAATTTTGACCCCATCAAAGTCATAATCTTGGGTTACGGGTTCATATTTAATCAGAATATCGGATACTGGACGTGTTGATAACCATCCGTGTTGTAAGTTACCTATGAAATCTGCCCATGTATGGGTTCCGGCAATGATTCCATCGAGGTTATGGGCATAAATTTGATGATATTTGATATCGAAGCGTAATTTGTTCGTAAATTCGTCTTCAATAACTTCTGCGGTTCCAAAGGCAAAATGTCCGGTAATGGTTTCCACGACTCCTAAGGGTTCGGCTTTTTTTCCACCAATGCCACCGAATAAGTGTAGTAGGATTGCTTTATCGCCTTTTTGCCATGTGGATGTATATTGATTTTCTGAAGATGGGAATTTTTTGCTTTTGACTGGGTTGATGAATACTGTATTTAAATTACCTTTCTTTGCTTCCGTATTTTGCCAATTGATTTTTTTAATGTAATTCAGTCCTAATTCTTCACCTGTGATGGTTTGATTGGGTTTAATTTGGAAGAGGGAATAAGGTGCGATCGCTTGAACCACAAATACATTATTTACATCATTAGCTCCGTAAATATACCATCCCTCTTTACCTGCGGGTGATTTTTCGATTTCCAGGGTAGTTGAAGGGGCAAAATTTCGTGTATCTGTTACTTGTTGGGGAATGCGAATTGTTTCTTCAATTCCATCAAAGTTATGGGAATTTAGGTTGTAATGTTTTACCAAAAAGTAGTCGTGATAATGCTTTTGTTTTGGAGGTAAAATAGTTTTTGGATTTGATTTAAGATTAGGTTCAGTTGGTTTAATGATTTTGACTAAACTATAAAATCTACCAGTTATGATAACAGGTTCATGGTCAACTTTTAAAATAGATTTTTCTTCACTTTTAGTAATTATTGTATTTGCATCTAAAGCAACAATTACATCATCATTTGGATTTGCACCAGCTAAAGAACGTAAAACCCCTACTTGACGAATCCCATTAAGTCTAAATGGGTGAATAATTCCTTCTTTTTGACTTCTAATAACTTCAGGAGTAAAGTTTACATCTCTTGTTACAGCTTGAATGTAAGTAAGCAAATCTTGATTTTTTTGCCATTCCAAACGTACAATTTTCCCCACCAAATCTTCTGCTGTTGCTGGAGCAGATTGTACTTCCATCCATACCCAATCTAAGCCATCTTGTAATTGTTGGTTTGTTGGTAAGATTAATCTCCCTATCCACTTAGCAACAGGTTTATAAAGATTTTCCGGGGGAATTTTTGTAACGGGATAAAAAGTCGGTTGATTAAAATTCTGACGGATATGTATTGCGTAATTGCTTT
This sequence comes from Brunnivagina elsteri CCALA 953, assembly GCF_002289455.1. Classification (GTDB taxonomy): domain Bacteria; phylum Cyanobacteriota; class Cyanobacteriia; order Cyanobacteriales; family Nostocaceae; genus Brunnivagina; species Brunnivagina elsteri. The sequence continues at coordinate 7,039 of NZ_NTFS01000208.1, read as the reverse complement.
CAATTTTTACTAGCTGTGGTTGTTTTGGGGAAAGTTGGAATACCACAAATACTGCTGTGAATACTAGCAATAAAAATATAACTAATTTTAGCTTTAATTTTCGACTTAAGTCATGCCAAATCAAGAGAATATACCTGTGAATTTATCTTATTTTATCAATTTGTGACTGAAATCAACTATTGCGATCGCAATCCTCAATAATAAACTTTCTTCCTGACTGCTTCAAGCTTTTTCCTCTATATGTCAAAATAGATGGAGATTAAAAAGAATGCAGAAGTTGGAATTGAGAATATCCTATAAATAAATCCCGTAGCATCAATAAGCTTGCTTCCGGTTTCTGATGAATTGAATAAGCAGAGTATTTAAACAAGGATACTATATTTCTATGTACTGCATGTCTTGAAATATATCTTTGATTATGTTTCATAAAGAAATAATGGTGCTTTGCTTTTTTCAGTTTATATTCTGATTTTTTATTTCTGAGTTCTTGCTTCGTTTATATAGCAATTCCTATGTTTGTGAGGTACATTAACAAAAACTAACCGCAGATAGAAGAAGATGAACGCGGATAGACGTAGATAAATTTGTACTTCAGTAGACTAGGAAACACTATAGTACTATATTTTGTGAAAAGGAGGATAATTGAGCGTGTTATGGGATAAAGATTCTATAGAATACGAAATATTTAAAAAATACGAACCTGCTTTGATAGCTATTGGTGTCAACTTTGCAAATAATCATATTCAAGATGCTCTAGAAAATTGTATTTTTGGACTTGAAGACGCTTTGAGAGCAGCGATTAGCTATAGCTTGTGGTTGCACGAACACAAAAAAGAAATTGTACCTAATCAAATCTTGTTTCGAGCTTTAATCGAACAATGGAAACCAAGGGAATGGGATGATAATTTTCTGAATATTGAAGGATTAAAATCTCAAGGGCAAAAATGGTGGGATGGGGCAGCAAAAATCTGGGGGAATGATGTGAGAAATCAGTTGGTTGCTGATGTTTTTATTGATGAAGGTAGAGAATATATCAAATTTACCAATGGCAAAGAAATGTTAGTCGAAACTGCATGGAGATGGGGTTGGGAAAGAGTACTGGAATATGCAAGTAATTATGAGGGTTGAGCTACCTCTGTATAGTCTATCAAAGCGAAAGCCATGTACAAAGCTTTTCTACTTCTGAGTACTTTAATCCTGAATTCTAGAATTCTGGCATATCACTAAATATCAATCGCAAGAAACAGATAGATTTTGCTAAATCCAATTGGTTAATATCAATGAGAGAGAAGAGATTACGGAGATAATGATATGCATGAAGATGAATATTGGCAAGCTGTTTTAGAAAAGGATTTTAAATGCGATTGCTTATTTATTTACGGTGTTATTTCTACCAAAATCTATTGTCGTCCATCTTGCCCTTCTCGGAAACCACATCGAAAAAATGTCAGATTTTTTCCTAACTGCGAAACTGCGGAAAAATTGGGTTTTCGTGCTTGTTTACGCTGTCGTCCAAATCAAATTATAGCAGAACCACATCTCGAATTAATCCAACAAATATGTGATGCGATCGCAATACAATTAGATAATCCTCCAACACTAGAAGATTTGGCACAAAAATTTGATTTAAGTCTCTATCATTTACAACGCACTTTCAAACGAATTGTTGGTGTCACACCACATCAATATATTGAAGCACAGCGAATAAAGCGACTTAAAACTAATTTAAAATCTGGTACAAATGTCGCGAATTCATTGTATGAATCAGGATACAATTCGAGTAGTAATTTATATGAAAAATCTGCCACACAGTTAGGAATGACACCTAAAAAATATCAGCAAGCTGGGAAGGGTATTAATATTACCTACACAATAGAACTATCTACATTAGGATATTTACTTGTAGGAATAACTGAAAAAGGAATTTGCTCTATAAAATTGGGCGATAATATAGAAGAATTAGAACATCTTTTATATCGAGAATTTCACCAAGCAAATATTCACCGTGATGACTTAATATATCGAGATTGGGTACAAGCAATTCTTAATTTTATAGTCGGAAGTGAACCCCATTTAGATTTACCATTAGATATTCAGGGAACCGCATTTCAAATCCAAGTTTGGCAAGCATTACAAAAAATTCCCTATGGAGAAACCCGCACTTACGCAGAAATTGCCCGTGAAATTGGTACAGCAAATGCAGTACGTGCAGTCGGAACTGCTTGTGGTGCAAATCCAGTCGCATTAGTTGTTCCCTGTCATCGTGTTTTGCGAAGCGATGGAAGTTTAGGTGGATATGAATGGGGATTAGAAAGAAAAAAGAAACTTTTGGAAACAGAAAGAAAAGAATGCAAATAATAGACATAATTCAACTATTTAATACCAGTTTTTGCAATGATTTGGGGTAAGATTTTCCTTGAAGAAGAAATTACAGAATCAATGATATTCGGTTGTAGTTTAATTTTACTTGGTACGGCAATTACTAATGATTTATTCAGAGGTTTTTTTAGTAAAAAATTAAATGAAAACTAGTTAAAAAATGGAATATAAATACGACATGCTAACACCAAATCAACCCCTCACAGAAATAGCGATCGCACAAGCAATTCAAGAACTGACGAAATGCGATGAAGATTTAGCATATATTATTGAAACACACGGTTATCCACCAAATTGGGAACGGGAAAAAGGTTTTATTGGACTAGTACGTATAATTTTAGGACAGCAAGTCTCAGTAGCAGCAGCAAATTCTATCTACAACCGTTTACAAAGTTTAATAATACCCCTATCACCAGAAAATTTTCTCAAGTTTGATGATGCACAATTACAAGCAGTAGGTTTAAGTCGTCAGAAAATTTTATATATTCGCAATTTAGCAAATGCAATCACCAATAGGGAATTAAATTTAGATGAATTGGAACGAACAGATGAAGCAATTTTGAGACAAGAATTAATCAAAATTAAAGGGATTGGGGAATGGACTATAGATATTTATTTAATGATGTCTTTACAGCGTCCAGATGCTTTTCCAAAGGGCGATTTGGGAGTAATTATTGCATATCAAAAACTCAAGAATTTACCTACACGCACGACACCAAAAGAGCTTGAAATAATTGCTGAAAAATGGCGACCATTTCGTGCGATCGCAACACGTATTCTTTGGCATTATTATTTGAATCAGGGAGTAGGAAATAAGAGTTAGAATTAAACCCTAACTATTAACTAAAAAAGACTTAACTGCACTTACAAATTCAACTGCTGACTCATAGGGTAAAACATTTCTTCCCGAAATAATCTTCCCTTGACTTTGCGGGAAAGCACCTAAATAATCAGCTAACCATTCATTAGTTGTTTTCGTAATTCCTCGCTTGCTGACGCTGGTTGTAGCTGCTCCTAAAACAATTAATGTGGGTTGTTGAATTGATTTTATTTCATCACTATAATTTTTACGCCAAAATCCAGCCAAAAACGAGAATACAGCGTAACGACTTGCCATATTTCTCGAACCTGAAATTAATGGATTTAACCATTGGGAATCAACTGCTTCACTACTATAAAATAGTCTACGAATTGAGAAATTACGCAGAAATTTTTCTGTACGTGCATAGCGATAAAATAAATTTCCAAATGGAGAACTAAAAATTGTCCAAGCTAATTTTTTCCTCCATTCTGGATTGTTTTCGTTAATCAAATTATAAGGAGGAGGAGCAGAAATGATAATTTTTTCGACTAAATCTGGAGCTATTTTTACTAATTCCAACGCAACAGTAAACAAAGCACCTTGTACTACTAAAATTACAGATTTTTTAGCATTATTCTGAACAATATTTTCAATAAAGTACTTTAACTGTTTTGCCCAGAAATCAGGATTATAAGCCATTACAGGCATATCTCCATCACCACATCCCAACAAATCAGGATTATAAATTGGGTTTAAATCGTGACTCGAATTACTTTCTTTTTCCCATTCACTACAAAAGTTTATCCAAAATTTTCTTGATAACCCAACACCAATAGGATGAATTAATACCAAAGGTGTATTATTCCCATTTTGATTCTGAACTTCGTAGGAACAGTTATATTTTTCCCAAGTATAGAACTGAGTTGGATTTGAAACTTTATCTTGAGTAATCATAATGTCAAGTTGGAATTAAGTTGGAAATTAAGTTTTAATTTAAGGTTGAAATCAAACTTGAAATTAAGCTCTAAATGAAGCTTAAAAATCAACTTAAAAAAGCATTTGTGGATGAATCAACTTATAGCCAGCATCCTTAATTTTCTGGTTAGAAATTCTAGCATTGTAATAGCGATCGCTCGATTGTGAAGTATCCCAAGTTACCCTTGGTAAATTATGGACTTCGCAAACACTATCAATGATTTCACGACTGGATAAATTAGCATCATCAACTAAATTATAAATACCTTGTAGATGATAATGTCGAGCAAACTCAATTGCTCCCACAATATCATCTAAATGAATCCAGTTTGCGGCTTCACTACCATCCCCTGGACGGGTTTTTCCGGCAATTCGACTATAGATTTTTACGAGTTCGCGATTTACACCATAAATTCCACCCAATCGTAAAATACAAACATGTAATTTATCTTTTAATTCTGTCAGTAAAACTTGCTCAGTTTGATTAAGTATTCTTTGATTTTCACTTTCCGGTTCAGTTGGTGTTTCTTCATCAACTAAAACACCCTTCTTATCACCGTATAGAGAGCAAGTACTCGTATATATAAGTTGTTTAATCGAAGATTTTTTGATTGCTTCAACGACAGTTTCAGCAGTTTGTAAATAAGTATCTTTATAGGAACTACCGCGATTTGGTGCAACACTCAATAAAACACAATCTTGACCATGTAAAACAGACTCTAAACCATTGCGATCGCTTCCTTGCAAAACAACCACTTTTTGAGCAATATTTTGTAATTCTAGAACACGTTCCGGTGTTGTAGTAGTCGCTGTTATCATCAAAGTCATTTTTTGCTGCCAACATTTAGCAACCGCAGTACCAACATAACCACAACCAATTATTGCAACATTCATAAATTTAAATTGGGAATTAGGATTTGGGAGTTAGGAGTTAGGAGTTGGGAGTTAGGAATTGAGAATTGGGCATTGGGAATAACAATTACCCATTACCCCAAAAAAAACTATCTAATAACTATTTTGCTAATTCTTGTTCAATTATTGAAATTAATTCTGGTGAATCTGGTGTTGTTACACTTTTGAAACGTGCGACAATTTCGCCATTTTTAGCAATGATAAACTTCTCAAAATTCCAAGATACATCACCTTTTGGCTCAACCGAACTCGTCAACCTAGCATAAAGTGGATGTTTATCACCACCTTTAGCACTAACCTTATCAAACAAATCAAAAGTCACACCATAATTGCGATCGCAGAATTGGACAATCTCCTCATTGCTTCCTGGTTCTTGCGCTCCAAAATCATTACAAGGAAAACCCAAAACCCGCAAACCTGCATCCTTATACTTTTGGTTTAACTTTTCCAATCCACTATATTGACCAGTATAGCCACAATAAGACGCAACATTAACAATCAAAAGTACCTTTCCAGCATACTCACTGAGTACTTTATCTTGCCCATTGATTGTTTTCACGGAAATATCAGAAATTGTATTACTCATTCTCAAACTAATTACAACGATTCACCGCCAAGTTTCCCACATTACGGGTACTAGGTGACTATATTTTCCGAGGCTATATTTCAGATATTTTTAGTTAGATAAGGTTTTGGAACAGTGCGATCGCATAAATAAGGTGATTTCCAGAATAAAAATTACCAGTCAATATGATTTTATCGTAGGGGAGAACGGTTGTACTCCGAAACGGAGAAGCAAGCTACGTCCTCTTATACTAAAAACGGTTAAGGATTATACTTTTTATCTGCCAAACCTAATATTTATTAAGCCTCTCCCCTTACTAAGGGGAGAGGTTTGGAGAGGGGTTCTATATTTAGTCAACTTTTAAGCCGTTCGCAGTATATATAGGTAAAATCATTTTGATAAATCACCTAAGCGTTTTTATCAGGCTTTGGGTAACGTACTGAGAAATCAGGGTTAAAACTCATACTCTCTGCTACTCTGCGACTCTGCGTGAGGCAAATAATCCCCCATAATCTCCAAAGTTTGAGAAAATAAATATATTCGACTTAAAAGCAAAACTATGGTTCAACTTTCCACAAAACCATTAACTCTAAACGAATTCCTACAACTCCCCGAAACCAAACCAGCTAGCGAATATATTAACGGTCAAATCATCCAAAAGCCAATACCACAAGGAAAACACAGCACACTACAAGGGGAATCTGTCACAACAATTAACGCACGAACAAAACCTCAACGTATTGCTTGGGCATTTCCAGAACTGCGTTGTACCTTTTCTGGACGCTCCATCATCCCCGACGTTTCTGTGTTTACCTGCAATCGCATTCCCCTAGATGAAAACGGTGATATAGCGAATGTTTTTACATCATATCCCGACTGGACAATTGAAATTCTTTCGCCCGACCAAAATCAAACCAAAGTTACAAATAACATCTTACATTGTCTAAATGCAGGTTGTGAGATGGGTTGGTTAGTCGATCCAGACGAAAAATCCGTTCTCGCTTATCCGAATGGGAAACAACCAATATTCTTCCAAGAACCAGAACAAGTACTTTCCGTTCCAGATTTTATGGGAGATTTTCAACTTACCATTGGGGAATTATTTGGCTGGCTGAAACCCGGTAATATTTAACATTTAGAGAAATCTGGGGAAAGTGCGATATACCTTGACGCATTAATATTTGCTTATCGCATAATCATCAAAGCTAAGTTATACTAAAAACGCTTAAGAATTATACTTTTTATCTGCCAAACCTAATATTTATTAAGCCTCTCCCCTTAGTAAGGGGAGAGGTTGGAGAGGGGTTTTATATTAGTCAAATATTAGTCAAATTTTAAGTCGCAATATCAATTTAATATGAAGACGCATAAAATAACCCCACCGCCTGTGGCACCTCCCCTTACTA
>NZ_NTFS01000207.1 GCF_002289455.1 Brunnivagina elsteri CCALA 953 | reverse complement strand
TTAATATGAAGATGCATAAAATAACCCCACCGCCTGTGGCACCTCCCCTACCCTTCGGGAACGCGAAGTGCGTAAAGTAAGGGGAGGTTGAGAGGAATCGAAATAATGTGCAGCTTCACAAAGAATTGGTATTACGGAATTGATATTAGGAAAAATATTAAAAATGAAAATATTAATTGTAGAAGATGACGAATTAGTTGCAGAGGCAGTTGCATCTGTCCTCACCAATCAGAATTATGTAGTTGAATTTGCAAGAGATGGTCAATCAGCTTGGGAATTAATTGAAAATTTTGAGTATGATTTGTTATTACTAGATGTCATGTTGCCCAAGCTAGATGGGATTAGCTTATGTCGGCAAATCCGCAATCGCAATTTTTCAATGCCCATCCTCTTGTTAACAGGTAAAGATAGTAGCCACGATAAAGCAATTGGACTTGATGCTGGAGCAGATGATTATTTAGTAAAACCGTTCGATCAAGAAGAATTACTAGCTCGTGTGCGAGCTTTACTACGTCGTGGCAGTTTAGCTGTGCAACCCATCTTAGAATGGGGTAAATTAAGGCTCGATCCCACCAGCTGTCAGGTACACTATGGGACACAACTATTATCACTAACCCCAAAAGAATATGGACTATTAGAGCTTTTTTTGCGAAATAGTCGTCGGGTATTTAGTTGTGGCATGATTTTAGAACATCTTTGGTCTTATGAAGATATTCCTGGAGAGGAAGCTGTTCGTACCCATATTAAAGGATTGCGTCAGAAATTAAAAGCTGCTGGAGCTTCTGGGAGTTTAATAGAAACTGTATATGGCATTGGTTATCGTCTTAAATTACAAGAGCAAGATTGTCAGGAAATAGTAGGAAGTTCTGCTAATTCTATCTCTGAATCTGAATCAAAATCTCAACAAACTCTTTCAGTTATTAATCAAATTTGGCAGAAATTTAAAGGTAGAGTAATCAATCAAGTAAGTGTTTTAGAACAAATATCTGTAGTATTAAGTCAAAAAGATTTAGGTTTAGATTTAGGTTTAGATTTAAAATTAGACTTAGAATTAGAAGTAAATTCAGATTTGTATTTGCAAGCAAAAAGAGAAGCGCATACACTTGCAGGTTCTCTTGGTACTTTTGGTTTTGGGGAAGGTTCCAAAATTGCCCGTAAAATTGAAAATATTCTCAAAAAAGAGAAAAATTTAGATAAAAATGATATTAGAAAGCTTTCGACTTTAGTTAAAAATTTACAACAAGAAATTGAACCTTCCCTACAAGAAAATCAAGATATTCCCAATACTTCTTCAGACGATCGCACTTTACTTCTTGTGGTTACTCAAGATTCCACCTTTGCCGAACAGCTAATTCAAGAATCAGCAATCTGGGATTTAAAGGTAATAATTGCCACCAGTATTGCCACAGCCAGAAATAAACTATATCAAGAGCATCCCAGTATTGTACTACTTGACCCTAGTATTTCCGCCGATGAGGAAGACAGCTTAAAATTACTGGCAGAATTTCGCGATCGCAAGCCCCCTGTTCCTGTATTAGTTGTCACTGAACAAAATAATCTCAGTAGTCGTTTGCAAATAGCTCGTAGTGGTGGCAATACTTTTTTACAAAAACCAATAGCACCCGCAAAAGCACTCTCAGCAGTGACCCAAGTATTACAACAATCAGACCCAACACAAGTCAAAGTACTGGCTGTGGACGATGACCCGCAAATATTAGCATTGTTGCAAAATTTACTCACCCCTTGGGGATTAACCGTAAAAACCCTCGCTGAACCAGAAAAATTTTGGGAAACTCTAGAATCAGTTCAACCAGATATACTCATTTTAGATGTGGAAATGCCCGGATTCAACGGTATAGAACTTTGCCAAGTAGTACGCAAAGATTCCCAGTGGAGCGAATTACCCATCCTATTTTTAACCGTTCATAACGATGCAGACATCATCAATCAAGTATTTAGCGTTGGTGCTGATGATTTCGTCAGTAAACCCTTTGTTGGTCCCGAACTTGTCACCCGCATTATCAATCGTTGGGAGCGGATGAAATTAGTTCGACGCATGGCACAAACCCAGCAGGTGAAGCAGAATACTGAGTCAAATCAAGAACACCAACGCATCCAAGCAGCATTAGAAAATTCCCAAGCAAGGCTAGCTGGAATTGTGGAAATTGCTGATGATGGGATTATCTCCATTGATAGCAACCAGCGTATCACCCTATTTAATCGTGGTGCCGAAAAAATATTTGGATTTGCAGCATCAGAAGTATTAGGAAGACCATTAAATCTATTAATACCCCTCCGCTTTACCCAAGCACATCGCCAACACGTAGATGAATTTAGCACATCTCAAATACAAACAAGGAGGATGGGGGAACGTCGTGAGATTTATGGAAAGCGGAAGGATGGTACAGAATTTCCAGCAGAAGCTTCCATCTCAAAATTAAATCTAGGTGAAGAAATAATTTATACAGTTTACCTACAGGACATCAGTGAAAGAAAGGAAATCGAGTGCATGAAAGATGAATTTATTTCCGTCGTCAGTCACGAACTTCGTACCCCCCTCACATCAATTCATGGTTCCCTGGGGATGTTAACAAGTGGTTTAATCAAAGCGGAATCTGAACAAGGCAAACGTCTGTTACAAATTGCCACTGATAGTAGCGATCGCTTAGTTCGACTGATTAACGACATCCTTGATATCGAGCGGATCGAATCGGGTAAAGTGAGAATGGAAAAACAAAGCTGTAATGTTGCTGATTTGCTCACCGAAGCCATTAAAATTATGCAATCACTCGCAGATCGAGCCGGGATTATATTATCAGTAGACAGCAGTTCCGGGCAAATATGGGCTGATAGCGATCGCATTGTCCAAACCCTCACCAACTTAATTAGTAACGCAATTAAATTCTCCAAACCTGGCGATACAGTTGTTCTGGAAGCACAACCACAAGGGGAAGAAGTGATATTTTCAGTCAAAGATACTGGACGTGGTATCCCCGAAGACAAACTTGAAACCATTTTTGAGCGCTTTCAACAAGTTGATGCTTCAGATTCCCGCAGACAGGATGGCACAGGTTTAGGTTTAGCAATTTGTAAAAGTATCATCCAACAACATAACGGACGGATTTGGGTGGAAAGTACCCTTAATCAAGGTAGTAAATTTTATTTCGCTTTATCTCTATTCAAATCAGTAGAAATCTCTGAATTAAAAAGCCCCAGTACTCAGAAACATACCAGCGTCTTAGTGTGTGAAGATAACCCAACTATCCGCACTCAGTTAAAAGCAATACTCGAACAGCAGGGTTATCGTGTCATTACCATCAATTCTGGAGAAGATGGGAACACATTGCGTAGCAACTTCGATAATGCGATGTCTACGACGGTTTACGCAAACAACCAAAATCCAGAGGTAGTTTTACTTGATCTGCTGGTTCCCAATCTAAAAGGTTGGGAAGTCACGGCAATTTTAAAAAAACCTTCAGATAAATCCAATATTCCCATGATTCTTTGTAGCGTGGGGACAACAGAAGCAAGAAACCAATCCACCAACCCATTTGTTGATTGGGTTTGCCAACCCGTCGAAGAAAATTCCCTATTTCAACTACTACAACAACTACTAACTCAATCAAGTAAACCATCGCGAGTATTGATTGTTGAGGATGACCCTAAAATAGCAGAATTACTGGTGACATTACTGAATGGGAATGAGATTGAAAAATAATGACCAAGCGAATATTAGTAATTGATAACGAAGAATATATCCAAGAAGTTGCCAAAATCTGCTTAGAAACCGTAGCTTGTTGGCAAGTAATCACCGCAGGTTCAGGTAGTGAAGGAATTAGTAAAGCCGAAACAGAACAACCTGACGCAATTCTACTTGATGTGATGATGCCTGACATGGATGGAATTACCACCTTTGGCAAACTTCAGGCAAATCCCGCAACCCAAAATATCCCCGTCATCCTATTAACAGCCAAAATCCAAGCAAACGATCGCGATCGCTATGCTGAATTGGGAATAAAAACTGCGATCGCAAAACCCTTCGATCCGTTGACATTAGCGAATCAAATCGCTGAAGCCTTAAATTGGCACATTTAATTAATTTATCTCACGCAGAGAAGAATGTAAAATAACCTAATCAACAAGGTATAGGTAACTTAGCAATTAAACTTTGCCAGGTTTCATCGTTAACAACACCATCACTTACCAAACCTTGGTCAGTTTGAAAATTTCTTACCGCCATATCTGTGATTGAACCATAATAACCAGTGATGCGATCGCACGTCAGATAACCAAAGTACAGCAGCATTTTTTGGAGTAACATAACAGCATCTCCTTGAGAATGAATACTTAAAGTTGGCATTACATTAATTGCAGTGGTAAGCATCACTATATTTCCATCGCTGTGAATTCTTGTACTTTCGGTTATAAATCAATAACTTGAGAAACTTGTGAGGAAACGTAATTCTTAGTTAACATTACCAAATCCAGCCACGTCTTTAAAACTCTTCTACTCCTATTCTCTTCTCCTCTTATTCTCTGCGACTCTGCGACTCTGCGTGAGACAAATCCATATTCAGAAATAACCAATCTCCTGCTAACTTCCGAATAGCTTCCAACTCCTCAACAGGCATTTTATCCAAATTATTCAAAATAAAGCTCATCCTTCCTTGCGTTGCTAACTTTTCCCGATGACGATCAAGAAAATCCCAATAAAAGAAATTGAACGGACAAGCATTATCCCCCGTTCGGGCTTTATAGTTATATGAACATCCTTTACAATAATTACTCATCTTATTAATATAATTTGCCGACGCAGCATAAGGTTTTGAACCCAAAATTCCCCCATCAGCAAAAAGTCCCATCCCAATCACATTAGTTTGCATTACCCAGTCATACCCATCAATAAAAGCACTGTGGAACCAACTCTCTACTTCCTGTGGTGACAAACCAGTAATCAGGGCAAAATTACTCAATATCATCAACCTTTGAATATGATGTACATAACCAGTATTTAGTAACTGAGAAATCACTTGATGTAAGCAATTCATCTTAGTTTCACCAGTCCAGAAAAATTCCGGTAAAGGTTGCTTGTGATTAAAGTAATTGTTTTGTGAATAATCTTCACTTACATAATGATATAACCCATACATATATTCCCGCCAACCCAGAACCTGACGAATGAATCCCTCCCCACTATTGAGGGGAATTTGCTCTTCTCGGTAAGCTTTTTCCGCAGCTTCTACAACCTCCAAAGGATGTAATAAGCCAATATTCAAATAAGGAGAAATCATCGAATGCCACATGGTTTCTTCCCCCATTATCATTGCATCTTGATAGGGACCAAAACCAGCAAGTCGCACATGAATAAACCAATCCAAAACTTCCAGTGCTTGACTACGATTTACACCCCAATAGAATTTATTTGATTTATCATTTAACTTTCCAAATGTTGAAATATTAAGAGAATTAACATGTTTTATAACTTCTTGAGTAATCTCATTAGGTTCAAACCATTTTGCACCAGGTGTATTTAATTTACCCTTTGGACGTTGACGGTTTTCTTTGTCATAATTCCATTCTCCCCCAACAGGTTTATCCCCTGCCATTAAAATCTGAAATTTTCGTCTTCCTTCCCTATAAAAATACTCCATCAAAAGACTTTTTCGACCCTGTGCCCAACTTTTAAATGCTTCTGTTGTCCATAAAAAATGATTATTAGGAACAAGATTAATCTTGCATTCTAAAGATGGGAAATATTGTCTCTCCATATCTTTAATTAGCTGCATAAATGGTCGATCGGCAGGTATCATTACCCGCATTTCGGTAATCTTATTTGCTTTTATCCATGCTTCCAGAGGTACAGCAAAATCATCAGTAATTTCATAAGTCACCTTGTATCCTTTTTCCCGCAACTCCTCCGCAAAGTGACGCATCGCTGACCAAATTAGGACAAGTTTTTGCTTGTGATAAGGACGAACTTGGACATGATTAAGAGATTCGATTAGAATAACGGGTATTTTGTCAGTTCCGCACGAAACAAGTGCTGCTTGTGTAGTTGAAAGTTGGTTCCCTAATATCCAAACACCAATAGTCATTATTTATCTTCCACGATGATATCTATTATCCCCTCTACGGGAAACCATCTACTATCCCGTCTACGGGAAACATATATATCGCGATCGCGTCTTGTCTTTTATAGAGCGCTACTGTTGCATAATCACCAAATGACCCTATCATTTATCAGTAGAAGTTCATTGTACAATTTATGCGTATTCAATTGAGTCAAAAATTTTACTTATTTACTAGTGCTGCGGTACTAATAAATTTAGCTGCCTGTTCCTTGCCTCTTCAAACAAAAACCCAATCCCTCACTCCAATAACTCTTTCCCAGCCGCAGGCTTCGCTGATATCTTCTCAAAGAATAGCACAAGCTTCTGATTCTTATCAGGTAATTGACGAGGCAAAAAAATTTAGATATACGGTTCAAGGTAAGCAAGTTCTGAGTGCAGGGAATCTACCCAACACAAAAGTTAATTTTAATCAAACTGATTTATTAACGACTCTAGTTAATACCCGTCAATATTTCCAAGAACATGCTGAAGCTGATCCAGAGGTATTGCGTCCAGGATTGCTTAGTACGCAAGGTATCACTGTTGATGATACAATAGCAACCCTGGATTTTATGATTACAGTGTTGCGGGAAGATATAGCTCAAAAAAGACCAACTCGCTTGCAAGACTCAACTTTCATCAACCAAAATTTCCGCGTGATTAAATGGACTGCAAATAATCCGAAAAAGCCTGCTCAAAAACAAGTTAGATTAACTAAATATGCAGTTTTTACTCATCCAGGTTCCCGCACTAAAACCTCAAGTTATACTATTCCCATATATAGCCTCAAAGATGATTTAGCAGCCAATAAATTTTACACAAAATACAGCAAACAAGATGTTTTATCGGGTATTTACGAACCTGGAGGAAAAGAACACGGAAAGGTTGAACCGCTTGCTTACCTTACCAGACAAGGTTTAGAAGAAGCCTTAATGGAAGGAACCATATTAATTAACTTTCCTGACGGCACAAGCGGTTATTTTAATGTTGATAGAAGTAACGAAATACCATTTATCAAAGGAGTAAATCCACGTAATCAAAAGCGTTACTGGTATTTTAGAAAAGTTGATGCCATCAAAGGTTACGGTTACAAAATTGATGCCAAAATATCAATAAAACCGGGTGTCACATTTGCTGGAGATGTCTTAAATATTGGCTTAGGTAGAATGGTGGTTTTGGAATCAGGTCAAGGCAAAAATAAACGTCTCCGAATGGGAACAATTGCCGATACTGGTGGTGCATTTTTACCGAGCTTATATCAACTCGATTTCCTGTCAGGAATTTTCAAAAATAGACAGGACTTTCAACGTTTTGTGAATCAGTTACCTGAATATGCAAATGCATATATTTTGGTGAAAAAATAGGGAACATTCCAAGTTTTGCATAAACACCGTAAATTGTAATTCTGTAGCTTGTTTTTACGTAGTTTTAGCTTCCCGAAGGGTAACTTAGCAAGTTAATGCATAAGCCTTTCGGGTAGGCTAAAAAGATGTTTTAACAGTATCTTTTGATGTCATGTTATGGCTTGTTTCGGAATTTTTTCTTTGACTGGTAAAATGTCAAAAAATCTAAATCAATCCATGTATTTATACTGAAAATAAACAAAAAATAACTTAAGTAAATAGAATATTGTTACATGGATATATATAAATTTAATTTAAAAACTGCTTGATGCTGTTGTCCGTGAAGCAGGAATCTCTTGACTATAAGTCAAGAGAAGTTCAATAAACGCTACTAAGTATAATTGGCACGTAAAGCCTGTTGGCATTGAGTTTAATGACTATTTCAGGCGCTTTCAAGATATCTTTTTTTCCTGACGTGCCGTTTTTACTCAACAGCCAATAAACATACTATCTAATTTAATCAACCACAAATTTATGTATACAGCACTTCCGGCTATTACACAATACAGTTTTTCTCCTTGCCGCTATTTTGATTTTTCTGTCAATGCGTAAGTCCTAATTGCGCCGTTTCAGCGATCCCTATATTCGTTAAGAATTATAAACCCTGCTTGATGCAAGGGTTTTAATGTCATGAAACCTTAAAATGAGAATTGCTGATTCGCTACCCTGCGGGAACGCGATCGCAATTTTTCCCTCGTCTTCCCATACGATATAAAGTGATTGAACTAACACAGTAGTAATATCCGTGGCTAACCATCCCGAAAATACCGAAACCCTTGCCCGTACTCCCCTATACCCCCTAATCCAAAAACTCAAAGCCAGATTTACTAGCTTTGGAGGTTGGGATATGCCAGTACAATTTAGTGGTATCACCAGTGAACACGAAGCAGTTAGAAATAATGCAGGCATGTTCGATATATCCCACATGGGTAAATTTACACTCCAGGGTAAAAATTTAGTATCCCAACTGCAAAAGCTTGTACCATCAGACTTGAGTCGTCTCCAACCAGGTCAAGCTCAGTATAGTGTTTTACTCAATCCCCAAGGTGGAATTATTGACGATATAATTTTTTACTACCAAGGCGAAACCAACACTGACGAACAAAAAGGTGTACTAATTGTTAACGCTGCCACCTGTGCTAAAGATAAAGCCTGGTTAATAGCACATTTAGATACCAATGAAATCAAATTCCAAGACTTATCAACCGAAAAAGTCCTGATTGCCCTCCAGGGACCAAAAGCCGTGGAAAAACTGCAAAAATTCCTAGAAACAGACTTAACCCCAATTAAAGCATTTGGACATCTCGAAGCAAACATCCTCGGAAAGCCCGCATTTTTAGCCAGGACAGGTTACACAGGTGAAGATGGGTTTGAAATCATGGTTGACCCCGACACAGGTGTAGAATTGTGGCAGAAGTTGATGACAGCAGGTGTAATTCCGGTGGGTCTTGGTGCTAGGGATACCCTACGTCTAGAAGCCGCAATGGCACTGTACGGACAGGACATTGATGAAACCACCACACCCCTCGAAGCTGGATTAGGTTGGTTAGTTCACCTCGACAAAGGGGAATTTATTGGACGAGAAATCCTCACTCTTCAAAAAGCCACAGGAGTAAAGCGTCGTTTGGTTGGATTACAAATGCAAGGACGTAACATAGCCCGTCATGGTTATCCAGTTCTAGCAGCAGGTAAAATAATTGGGGAAATAACCAGTGGGACAACATCACCAACACTAGGTTATGCGATCGCATTAGCATATGTTCCCACTGAGTTAGCAACCATAGGACAACAGCTAGAAGTGGAGATTCGTGGCAAAACCTATCCAACCGTAGTAGTCAAACGTCCCTTCTATCGTTCAAAATCTCGTTTGACAAATTAGCAATTTTGCCGAATTTTAGGGAATAATTTGTTCTGGGCTGATTTTAGTAAGTGCTGACAACTGACTATTGACTCCTGACTGAAAAATTTTGTGATTTTATAGAGGTTAGTGATATGGGTTTTGAATATCCTGAAGATTTGAAATATCTAGATACCCACGAGTATGTTCGTTTAAAAGGAGATATTGCCACCATCGGCATTACCGCATTTGCCGTAGACCAATTAGGTGATATTGTGTTTCTGGAATTACCTGACGTTGGAGAAATCGTCAGCAAAGGGGAAAATTTCGGCACAATTGAATCAGTCAAAGCCGTCGAAGACCTCAAATCCCCCGTCACAGGTATTATTCTCGAACGTAATGATGCCATGATTGACGCACCCGAACAAGTCGCAGATGACCCATACGGAGAAGCTTGGTTATTAAAAGTCCGTATTGACGACTCCAGCGAAATCGAAGACGCAATGACAGCAGAAGAATATAGTCTCCAAGTCGAAGGAAATTAATCATAGGGGCGCAATATTCGCGCCCTTAATTATATAGTTCTTGATGTAATTTTTGTTGAATTTAGAGTGTTCCAACAAATAAATGATCCAAAACCCGTCATTGCGTACTCCGAAGCGGAGAAGCTAGCTACGCTCTTAGCGTTCCCGCAGGGTAGCATAAGTCCGAAGCGGACACGCTCCGCGAACGCAAGGACTTGGAGACTATACGATTACTTCACTCCGCTATGGCTGTATTCGTAATGACAATTGGGTATTTTTTTACTTGGAATACTCTTAGTGCAATATACTTCAGTTAAGGTTCGCAAAGTTCATTTTTTTAACCGCCAAGACACGGAAGACGCAGAGAAAATAAAATACCCTCTTACTTTTATTCTCCGCGCCTCTGCGACTCTGCCCGACACAAATCCATATTCTCCCACTCCCGGAAAAAAATCATAAAATTTCCATAAACCTCGTCAAAAATCCAACCTTCCCAATATACTTGTTGCAAAATATTAAGTAGTATGTAGTACCATCTGGAGAAGAATTAGTGGTAATTTCTGCACCTGTGCCAAAATCAAGCCAACAGCAGACCAAAAGTGAAAGTAGTCAAAAACTAGGTAACTTCCAACAAAGACACATCGGAGTATCCGAAAGTCAACTACGAAAAATGTTGGAAATCATGGGAATTTCCAGCGTTGACGAACTAATCGATCGCACTGTCCCCGAAAATATCCGTTTATCCGGTTCCCTCAACCTTGCGGAAGCCCAAACTGAGTACACAGCACTAGCTCAACTCAAACAAATTGCCTCCCAAAATCAGGTTTACCGTTCCTTCATTGGTATGGGATACTCCAACTGCATCACCCCAACGGTAATTCTCCGAAACATCCTAGAAAACCCCGGTTGGTACACCGCTTACACCCCCTACCAACCAGAAATTGCCCAAGGACGACTGGAAGCTCTACTAAACTTCCAAACAATGGTAATTGACCTCACCGGGTTAGAAATAGCCAATGCATCGCTCCTCGACGAAGGAACCGCAGCAGCAGAAGCCATGAGTCTGAGTTACGGTGTTTGCAAAAACAAAGCAAATGCCTACTTTGTGTCCCAAGATTGCCATCCCCAAACAATCGACGTGTTACAGACACGTGCCAGACCATTGGGAATTGAAATCATTATTGGCGACCATCGCAACTTCGATTTTTCTCAAGGTATTTTTGGTGCAACTCTCCAATACCCAGCCAGCGACGGTACAGTTTACGACTACAAAGAATTTATTACCAAGGCACATACAACTGGTGCATTAGTCACAGTCGCCGCCGACCTTCTGAGTTTGTGCTTGTTGACACCTCCAGGTGAATTTGGTGCGGATATCGTGGTTGGTAGTACCCAGCGTTTCGGCGTTCCCCTGGGTTATGGTGGTCCTCATGCAGCATATTTTGCTACCAAGGAAGAATACAAACGGCAAATACCTGGTCGTATCGTCGGTGTATCTAAAGATGTCCGTGGGAACAGAGCGTTACGGTTAGCATTGCAAACCCGCGAGCAACATATCCGTCGGGACAAAGCCACCAGTAATATATGTACAGCACAGGTTCTACTCGCTGTGATTGCGGGGATGTATGCTGTATATCATGGTGCCGCAGGGTTGAAGCAGATTGCTGAGGATATCCATCAAAAAACTGTTGCGATCGCACAACAATTAAAGGAATTAGGTTACAAAGTTGCTTCAGATGACTTCTTTGACACCATCAAAGTCGAATTAGGAAGCAAAAATTTAGAAGAGATTCTCCAAGCTTGCGAAGCCAAAAAAATCAACCTGCGAATATTCGATGATGCTGCTGTGGGAATTTCCCTCGATGAAACCACCACGGAAGCCGATTTAATCGACTTACTCGAAATATTTGCCCCTTCTTTCCTCCTCCCCCCCTCTGCCCC
>NZ_NTFS01000206.1 GCF_002289455.1 Brunnivagina elsteri CCALA 953 | reverse complement strand
AAGTTGCTATTTACCGAATTATTCAGGAATCTTTGACGAATATTTGTAAACACTCATCAGCGACGGAAGTGAAAATTCAGATTCAAATAGAAACTAATCTCATGTTAATTATTCAAGATAATGGTAAAGGATTTAAAATCAATCAAAATACAACAGGTTTTGGCTTACAAAGTATGTGCGATCGCGCTCTTGCTGTTGGGGGTAATCTCAATATTGAAACTACACCAAATGGGGGATGTAAAATTATTGTTACCGTTCCTCTAAATTAAAAGATGCAATGTATCGCGTCTTTACAAATCTAAAATCTAAAATCCAAAATCAATATGATTCGTTTATTACTAGTTGACGATGAAAGTTTAATTCGTCGTGGACTCAAAGCATTACTCAAATTAGAAGCAGATTTAGAAATAGTCGGAGAAGGAGAAAATGGGATTGATGCGATCGCACAAGTCGAAAAACTACAACCAGATGTTGTTTTGATGGATATCCGAATGCCAATTATGGATGGTGTTGCTGCTACTCGCCAAATTTGTCAGCAATTTAGCAACACAAAAATTCTCGTATTTACCACCTTTGCCGATGAAGATTATGTAGCCCAAGCATTACGTTATGGTGCTGCGGGATACTTGCTCAAAGATACCCCTTCGGAAGAACTTGCCCAAGCTATCCGCATGGTACACAAAGGATACACCCAACTGGGACCAGGAATAGGGAAAGTTATGGAGCAAATTCCCGTTATTTCCAAGTCCACTCCTCCTGGTTGGGATGAATTGACACCTAGAGAACTCGATATTTTGAAATTAATTGCTAAGGGAGCTAGTAATCGTGAAATTGCCGAAACTCTATATATTGCTGAAAAAACCGTTAAAAATAATGTTACCCGAATTTTGGATCGGCTCAATTTACGCGATCGCACTCAAGCTGCAATCATTGCTAGTTCTTTGTTAGGTGTAGATAATTAATGTTGTTTCGGAGTGGAGTATAACAAAAAGATGGATACTGTTTTATTTGGAAGTTCCTTAATAAAATTAAATTATGAAACGTATTGAAGTTGAAAGTCGCGCCATTTTTATCGGTTTAGCAGGTAGCCACGGTTATGGTTTAAGTCGTCCTGAATCAGATTATGATTACCGAGGGGTATTTATTGCGCCAAAGGAATACTATCTTGGTTTTAGTAATATCGAGCAAAAGGATAGCGGTTGGGATAAAGAACCGGGAATGTTTCCATTTTTGGATGGAAATCAAGATACTGTCATATATGAATTGCGAAAAATAATTAATTTACTGTCGGGTGCAAACCCAAATGTATTAGAGTTACTGTGGTTAAATCAATACCCGTATTTAACTGAGGTTGGGAAAAAGTTAATTAGTAATCGCAAATTGTTTTTGAGTAAAAAAGTTAAGCATACATATTCTGGTTATGCTTTTGCTCAAATCAAAAAAATGGAAAGTCATCGCAAGTGGTTATTAAATCCTCCTCAGTCTAAACCAATTCCGGCGGATTTTGGGATAGAGAATGAAGAACCTCTTGCTAAGGAAGAAGTTAATGCATTTCTGGAATATTTATATTTATTAATTCGCGGACGAATTGAGTTTTTGGAAGAATCTGAGCAGTTATATAAATTACTAACGGCAGATATTGATTTTAAAGGAGTTCTCAAGCAATATACTTTGCCCGATGAGACTTTAGCATATTCTCAAGAAATGACTTTTGGACGCAAGGATTTTATTCGCTTACTGCAAAAAAGCCAAAGTTATCAAAATGCATCACGGGAATGGAATGCTTACCAAGCTTGGCAGCAGAACCGTAATCCTGCGAGGGCTGAGATGGAACGTAAATCAGGGTTTGACTTGAAACATGGGATGCATTGCATTCGTTTGTTACGTAGCGGTTTAGAAATTTTAAGGTCGGGAAATATAATTGTAGATAGAAGAGATGCCGGTGATGCGGAAGATTTGAGAGCGATTATTAGGGGTGAATATTCCTATGAAAAGGTGACGAAAATGGCAGATGATTTAGTTGAGGAAATGGATAAGGTGTACCAAGAATCAACTTTACCAAATCGACCAGATTTAGAACAGATTAATAATTTATGTATTGAGTTGGTTGAAATGCAAGGTTGGGTATAATTATTAGTTGTTAATAGTTGGAAGTTCATTATTTCAAAATTCTAACTCTTAACTTCTAACTCCTAACTCCTAATTCCTAACTCAATAATTAATGCTGCAAAATATCAGCAAACCCGTATAAACTCGTAATCAATAAAAGTAATGCGGTGATTTGAGTAGCGCGATTTTCGTGTGAGGGGATAATAGCTTCCCGTACTAAAATAGAAATTGCAGAACCGAATACCAAACTCAATCCCAGCACCATGTATGCCTTATCTTTCGGTAATAATATCGAAACAGCTATACTCGCGATCGCAATTATCAACATCAGTAATTCGATAAATCGAGGTGGGTTATACTGACTTGCTAAAATGAATGTGTGAAACCAAAAACGTAGACTTTGCATATTTTTTATTTTGTAAAAGCACAATATTTATTGACGTATTGTAGAGATGAGATATATCACGTCTTTCTATATTCAATCTATATTCAATCTATATTCAATGAAAATACACGTTCCTGTATCTGGAATATTTGGAAAATATTTGGAAAGGGAGACGCGATGTATCGCGTCTCTACATTAGGTACATTCGGTTTTTGTAATTACCTGGTTCCTGCTTTTATTCCTGTACCGTTTTTAGCTGTTGTATCTTCGGGTACTTCAACATCAAAAAGACGACAGAAGACTTTCTCGACTTTATAGCCAGAATCGATTGATTCCAGGGGGTCTTTACGCAAACGGTGACGCAAACACAGTGTAATTACGCGGTGAATATCGTTAATTGTTACTTCTGTACGTCCTTCATAAGCTGCGATCGCTTTGGCGGCACGGTTGGTCACAATGTCACCACGCAACCCATCTACATCAAGTTCTGAACATACTTCTGAGATTTTTACCCGCAAGTCGTAATCAAGGTTAACCGAAGGAAGTAAATTCTGGGCACTGATAATACGCTGCTGCAACTCATCTTGCTGTTGTTGGTACTTCACTAAAAAGGGTTTAGGTTCTTGGTCAAATTCCGAACGCTGTTCGACAATTTGTACCCGTAGTGCTGGTTCTTTTACCGTGCGAATTTCCGCGTGCATCCCGAAGCGATCGAGTAATTGCGGACGTAACTCCCCTTCTTCGGGGTTTCCAGAACCAACTAATACAAATCGTGCTGGATGACGAATCGAAATACCTTCCCGTTCTACCGTATTCCAACCGCTAGCTGCCGAGTCGAGGAGTACGTCAACCAAGTGGTCATCCAACAAGTTAACCTCATCGACGTAGAGAATACCCCTATTAGCTTTGGCTAGTAAACCCGGTTCAAAGGCTTTTACACCTTCCGACAAAGCCTTTTCAATATCAATTGTGCCGCAAACCCGGTCTTCAGTGGCTCCCAAAGGCAAATCCACCATTTGCACCTTACGCTGAACAACATTGGGGCTTTCCCCTTGTTGTACCATGTTGCGAACCTCATCACCCATTAATTCGGGGTCGCTGGGGTCACTATTGAACGGGTCATTTTCCACCACCGAGATTTCTGGTAGTAAGTCAGCTAAAGCTCGGATAGTTGTAGATTTACCCGTACCGCGATCGCCCATAATCATTACACCACCAATCTTCGGATCGATGGTATTCAACAGCAATGCCAGCTTCATTTCTTCCTGACCGACGATTGCTGTAAATGGGAAAACAACGCGACGCGCATTTGCTGTAGATTGAGCAGTTGAACTCACTAAAATTACCTTTAACAATATTTTCTTATTAGAGAACTCCACATAAAGAAATGCTCTTCGGTCATTCTGAGGAACGAAGAATCTCGTACAGATGCTTCGTTCCTCAGCATGACAACACAGGATCATTTATTTTGTGGCTTACTCTTACCGTATTTAATTGTGCCACAACCAGGGAACGGGGAATAGAAAGTTAGGAATTAATGCTGTTTTGATCGACAGCAATTTCATCAAGTATAATTACCGTCGCTTCCTGTTAAATTATGCTTCTGAGAATGTATAGTACAGATGTGAGGCTCCTGCTAGGCTGTTGACTTTGATCGAATTTTGACGCTTTTAGCTCATAGAACTTTGGTGTCCTCTCTTGTTCCCAGCCTCTGGCTGGGAACGCTATTTGCGAGGAACCCTACCTCGATTGAGGAGGCGGGAGCCTCCCTATATGAGTTCCCACGCAGAGCATGGGAACCAGTTCGACCTTCTCGACATGATTTTAGTATGAATTTATATGACCCAAAAATGCACAAAGTCAACAGCCTAGGCTCATGCTGTTTCTGCTAAATGTTCTGCTAAAGAACTATATAAGTTGATAACATGACTATCAACCAAACTATAATAGACATTTCGACCTTCTCGACGATAGCTGACTAAACGCATGACTTTCAATAACCGCAGTTGATGACAAACTGCTGATTCCGACATTTTCGTTAACGCAGCTAAATCGCAAACACACAGTTCTTGCTTTGCCAAAGCTGACAACAGACGTAGACGGTTTGGATCTGCTAGCACTCCAAAGATTTCTGCCATCTCCTGCGCTTTCTCTGTTGCTAATATTTGTGACTGAGCAGAGCGGACGTTCTCTAAGTGTACCAGATGGTCATCACAGTTAGGCGCATCAGTATTTTGTACCAGGTCTTTTTCTGATTTGGAAGTGGGTTTGTTCATCCTGGTGGGGTTTGAGGGAATGGGAATTAATCTTCATGTTAACAAAAATTACATTTACAAACAACTGAGCAGTTGTTCAACTATTTAAGTATAATTTTAATTGCTAACCTTATAATTAAAATTACTATGACTCAAGCGCCCTCCTTGAAAACGCAGCAAATACAGGTTGGTGGAATGGACTGCGGAAGTTGTGCTAAAACGATTGAAGTCAGCTTGCTTGCATTGCCTGGTGTTACGGAAGCTTCGGTTAGTTTTGCCACTGAGAAGGTCAAGGTGTCCTATGATGCCGACGAAGTTACTGAGAAGGCGATTTTTGACCGGATAAAAGGTTTGGGTTATACGATTGACCTAACTTCCCTTGCTAGGAAGGGGGAGTTAGATTTAGAAGAAAAGTTAGTAACATTGCAAGCAAAAATTGGTGGGATGGATTGCGGAGGCTGTGCAAAAACGGTTGAGGCTGGTTTACAACAGTTGCCGGGAGTTACTGATATAAATGTCGTATTTGCAACTGAAACTTTGCGACTATCTTACGATCGCAATTTTGTAAGTGAGACGGCAATTTTCGACCGGATTAAGTCTTTGGGTTATACAGTGGAATCCCTTCATGGAGAACATTCCCACCATCATTCCCATCATCCTGATTCATGCTCCCACGAACATCAACCAAAGAAAACTCCAAAAACCAATTTTACTGATTGGAAATTTTGGATTCACAATCGTCGGGGGCAAAGTGTAATTTTAGCAGGATTGGGGTTAGTACTGGGATTGGTGACGCAGCAACTGGGATTATCCATTTGGATATCACGGGCTTTTTTCGGTGTGGGAATTATTGTAGCTGGATATGCGATCGCACGGGCTGGTTTAATGGAATTGCGTTTGCGTCGCGCAGACATGAACCTGTTGATGACGATTTCGGTAATAGGTGCGGTAATTTTGGGTGATTGGTTTGAAGCTGCATTGGTTGTGTTTTTATTCTCATTGGGGACAACATTACAAATTTTTACCTTCAGTCGTACCCGCAACGCCATTAGTAGTTTAATGGATATTACCCCAACTACGGCAACTGTTAAACGCGATCGCAATGAGGTGACGGTGCGGGTTGAAGAAATTCAAATTGGGGAAATCCTGACAATGCGTCCCGGACAACGGGTAGCTCTCGATGGCGTGGTAATATCGGGGAATTCGGCAATTGACCAATCAGCAATTACGGGGGAATCGATTCCCGAAGATAAAGAAATCGGTTCTAAGGTGTTTGCGGGAACCTTAAATCAAACTGGATTTTTGGAGGTTCAAGTCACTCACACATCTGCTGACACAACGGTTACAAAAATTATTCACTTGGTGGAAGAAGCTCAATCAAGTCGGGCACCAACTCAACAATGGGTAGATAAGTTTGCAGAGATATATACACCTATTGTCATAGTTACTGCGATCGCTCTAACGTTAATTCCAACTTTAGTATTTTCCCAACCCTTCAGTGTCTGGTTATACCGAGCATTAGTATTATTAGTAATTGCTTGTCCATGTGCTTTGGTAATTTCAACTCCAGTTTCCATTGTTAGCGCGATTGGTGCGGCGACCCGTCAAGGAGTATTATTTAAAGGTGGGAATGGCTTGGAAACGGCTGGTAAGTTAAAGAGTCTCGCTTTTGATAAAACGGGAACTTTAACCCAAGGTTTACCGATAGTGCAACAGGTTTACGAATTGGCAGACATTAGTGCAAGTTCAATATTATTAATTGCCGCTTCTTTAGAACAACAATCAGAACATCCTTTAGGAAAAGCGATTGTTACACATGCGAAAGAACAGGGAATTGAGTTAGAAACTCCCCTTAATTTTACAGCTTATCCTGGTAAAGGTATTGCGGCAAAATTTGGTGAAAATTTATACTTCGTTGGCAATAAACGCTTATTTGCTGACCAGAATATTACTATTAATAACTCTGCCGAATCCGTTTTGGTGGACATTGAAAAACTCGGTCAAACCCCTATTTTAATTGGTAGCAATCGGGGGATATTCGGAATCATCGCTGCTGCTGATGGTTTGCGTTTAGAAGCATCGGAAACCGTACACTTATTAAAACGACAAGGATTAAAACACCTAGTCATGTTAACAGGCGATCGCACTCAAGTAGCAAAGCAAATTGCTCAACAACTGCACCTATCTGAGTATAAAGCCGAACTTTTACCAGAAGATAAACTTCGGGAAATTCAAGCATTGCGACGATTTGGGGCTGTGGGGATGGTCGGCGATGGTATAAACGATGCTCCAGCATTAGCAGCAGCCGATATCAGCTTTGCGGTGGGTGGTATCGATATAGCGGTGGAAACAGCAGATGTGGTATTAGTAGGTAGCGATTTAAGAAAACTCGCCTACGCAGTTGATTTGAGTCGTCATACCGTATCAGTGATTCAGCAAAATGTCATATTTTCGTTGGTAACAAAAGCCATATTTTTACTTTTGGGGACATTCGGATTTGTGGGATTAGCGATCGCAGTTTTGGCAGATATGGGAACCTCTCTACTTGTCACAGCTAATGGAATGCGGTTATTTAGGTTCAAAATTTGAGAAATATCAAAAAATGGTTTTTGGGTAATTGTTCATCTTATTTTTTCACCACAATTCTCAAAGCCTTAGAGGGTGTTTATAAAATAATTCTTAAGCCCCAAAAGCCTCAATTTGTCATGCTGTTGGCGAAGCCTTCCCGTAGGGTACGTAGCGCTAGCGCAGTGAAGCATCTCTAGACTACGGCGCAAACCCTAGATTCCTCGTTCCTCAGAATGACATAATTTTATTTATAAACACCATCTTAGGGAACACCAATAAATCTTCCACAATTGTAGGGGTAGGGTCTCCCTACCCTTCACGTGATAGTGTTGGTAAAATGCTGGAAAATTTATTTCTTGGTATTCCCTAAGGTATACTGCAAACGGGTAAAATCTGAACTTCTGTCATACTGAGGAACGTTCGCGTAGCGTGTCCCCTTAGGACTCAGTATCTTCAATATTTCCGCGCTTGTTAAAAGTAAAGTTCTAACCCGCTTTTAGTATACTTGAAACTAGGGTAAATATTTATGCATAACTTTATTCCCCCATCGCGTTTTTTCCCTTACCTGACATGGACTGAGATTGAAGCTATGCCAGATAAGGAAAATGTTGTCATTATCCAACCTGCTGGAGCAATAGAACAACATGGTCCCCATTTACCAATTATTGTAGACTCTGCAATCGGGATGGGAGTATTGGGAAAAGCCTTGGAAAAACTAGATGCTAGTATTCCCGCTTATGCAATGCCATCACTGTACTATGGTAAATCTAACGAACATTGGCATTTTCCTGGAACAATTACCTTAAGTACAGAAACACTTTCGGCAATGTTAATGGAAGTGGGTGATAGTTTATACCGTTCTGGATTTAGAAAATTAGTATTCATGAATTCCCACGGGGGACAACCGCAAGTAATGCAGATGGTAGCGCGGGATTTGCATATTAAGTATAGTGATTTGATGGTGTTTCCATTATTTACATGGCGTGTGCCGCATATTACCAAAGAATTGTTAACACCGAAGGAAGCGCAATTGGGAATGCACGCTGGAGATGCGGAAACCAGCATTATTTTAGCACTTTTGCCAGACCAAGTAAAAATGGAACGTGCGATCGCAGAATATCCACCAGAACAACCGGAGGGTAGTTTGCTAACACCGGAAGGTAAGTTACCATTTGCTTGGGCAACCAGGGATTTGAGTAAAAGCGGCGTGATTGGGGATGCTACCACAGCAACAAGGGAGAAGGGTTTACAGATTTTAGAATCAGTTTCTGATGGTTGGGTAATGGCAATTAAAGATATTTATGCTTTTCGTCAACCTCAATCCGATAGAGAATGTTAACTAGCAAATCCAAAGGTTACACTAGTACCGCAAGGTGACTACCTCAAAAGGAAAAGATGACAGATATGACAAGCGATCGCGATTACACTCTAATTATTGACAAAAGTGGCAGTATGTCCACACCAGACCAAGCTGGTGGTAGAAGTCGTTGGGAAATAGCCCAGGAATCTACACTCGCATTGGCAAGAAAATGCGAACAATTCGACCCTGATGGGATTACGGTTTATCTATTTTCCGGCAAACATAAGCGTTATGATGAGGTTACATCTGCAAAAGTAGCGCAAATATTTTTAGAAAATGACCCAGCCGGAACTACGAATTTAGCAGGGGTTTTACTACATGCGCTCGATAATTATTTCCAGCGTAAAGCTGCGGGGAAAACCAAAACAAACGGTGAAACTATTCTGGTTGTAACAGATGGCGAACCTGATGATAGAAAAGCTGTATTTGAAGTTATCATTAATGCAACCCGTCAAATGGAACGGGATGAAGAATTAGCAATTTCGCTTATTCAAGTTGGTTCAGATGCACAAGCAAGCAAATTTCTGAAAGCATTAGATGACCAATTGACAGGTGTTGGGGCAAAGTTTGATATTTGCGACACTATTACACTTGATGACATGGAAGATATGACTCTTGCAGAAATATTAACGAATGCAATTAATGATTAGTAGAGACGACCCGATGGGTCGTCTATTCTTGTTATTAATTAATTAATTAATTGTTCATTATCCATTGCAATTTATGAAATATAATCTTCCCCAATAACCTTGAAAAGGAGAAAAATAGTGTTAGAAAATCGCGATTATACTCTAATTATTGATAAAAGTGGTAGCATGGCAACCCCCGACCAAAAAGGTGGTAAAAATCGTTGGTATGCGGCACAAGAATCAACATTTGCACTGGCAAGTAAATGCGAACAACTTGACTCAGACGGAATTACTGTATATCTTTTTTCCGGTAAATTTAAGCGCTACGATAATGTCACTTCCAGTAAAGTATCACAAATTTTTATGGAAAATGACCCTTCGGGAACTACCGATTTAGCTGCTGTCTTAAAAAACGCTACAGATAATTATTTTGAGCGCAAAAATGCCGGACAAACAAAGCCCAATGGCGAGACAATTTTAGTTGTAACCGATGGTGAACCAGACGATCGCAAAGCTGTAATGCGGGTAATTATTGAAGCTTCACGGAAAATGGATCGGGATGAAGAGTTAGCGATTTCATTTATTCAGGTTGGTACAGATGCCCAAGCGACACGTTTTTTAAAAGTATTGGATGATGAGTTGCAAAGTGCTGGTGCAAAATTTGATATTTGCGACACAATTACAATGGATGATATGGAAGATATGAGTTTATCGGAAATTCTTCTGAATGCAATTAATGATTAGTTGATAAATGTTGAGACGTGATATCTCGTATCGCGTCTTCAAGAATATATTATTTTGCTAATTACCTTTTATACTACGAACGGCTTAAGACCATGTTTGAAAAGTTTGGGAAGGTATAATTTGTCATTCTGAGTGGAGTTTTAGGGAACGCGAATGTGCCTACCCCTTAGCAAGAGAACAGGCTTAAGAATATTAGTTTTCTTTCTATGGTATTCCCTAGGTTTTTCATGATTTTTATTTAAAATTTTTCGATTAATCATTAACTTCTAACAATTAACTAAAATGGACGAAATTGATAAATTACTCAAAGATTTAAAGCAAGAATATTCTGAAAATAAGCCGAAAACCCAGCAACCAAATCCACTTTCCGTAAAACCGAATAGTTTTAGCACTTCTAATTCTTCAAAAACTCCTCAATCAAATTCTGGAGTTGATAAACTACTCGATGATGTGAAAGCTGATTTCCAGCAGAAAGATTTAGCAAAAGAATTACAGCGACAGGAAGAAATAGAAGCAGAAAATAAACGTCAAGAAGAAATTAAATTAAAGCAAAAACAGACTTTAGAAAAACAAGCTAAAACATGGTTAGAACAACTAGAGCCATTATCTCAGGAAGGACTTTGGTTTGAGAAATTTGCTGAAGGATATCCTTCAAACTTGGAAGCTGCAATTGAATATTTACAAGGTTTAGAAACTGATACCAATTCTTTGTGTTAGCGAAGCTTGCCAGAAGGGCTAGCTGCATAGAATTTTTCCCCACTCTATAGACGCGGAGCGGCTACCTTTGGAAGGGGAGCAACGCTCAAGTAATTAGCGATCGCACAACAAACACTATTGTCAAGCAAAGTGGTAATAATTACACAATTAATAGCGGGAACCGTGTTACCTTGAACAGTTCAGCAAAGTTGCCCTCTGCCTTTCTTCGGTAAAACTACATTGGTGCTACTTCTGGAACAATAGGAGTATCAGGTTGTTTTTGCTGGCGTTGTAAATATCGGCTCAGTAAATATGCTACATCACCCCGTGTCATGGGCTTCAACGGTAAGAGATTGCCTTGATTATCGGGAGTAATAAAACCTTCAGAAATTACTGTTGCGATCGCTTTTCTTGCCCATGTGGGAATTGACTTTTGATCGGAGTATGGAGCCAGTATTTCACTCACTGTATCGTCGGGGAACTGAAATACACCATATGCTTGGGCAAAAATTGCGATCGCTTCTGCCCTTGTTACTTGTTGATTGGGGAAAAATAGGTTATCCCGATATCCTCGCATAATTCCTGTTTTCAGGATTGTCTGAATATCATTAAAAGCCCAATGGTTCGCTGGAACGTCAGCAACAGTGATATTTTCTTTGGGTAAATTTTGACGTTTATTGAGATGAAATGCTTTCACCATAATCACAGCTAATTCTGCCCGACTAATCATTCTTTCTGGGTAAAATTTGCCATCAGCAAAGTTTCGCATCAAGTTCGCTGCAATCACCTGTGCAATCGGGTCAGAATTTTGTGCAGCCACTGGAATATCAGTATAAATACTAATAAGTGATGCTTGTAATAGTACAACTAAAGATAGACTGCTGAAAATTTGACGCATGACTATACCCAATTTCAATCGTTAATATATTTAACAATTACCTTCATAAATTTATGACTAACTCGGAATGAGTTCGTTCCTGAGAAAGACTTAAAACAATTCGCAATTCGCAATTCGTAATTCGCAATTATGTTTTGTAACGGAGAGAAGTTTGTGGGGACGGAATACGACACACAAAACTACCCTAGCCCTTTCTAGG
>NZ_NTFS01000205.1 GCF_002289455.1 Brunnivagina elsteri CCALA 953 | reverse complement strand
ATATTAAATTGACTAAATAAAAGTAGATAAATTTTAAGTCAATTATTGAGATTAATTAGTTATATTTTTAATCTAGGTTTTTATCCTAAACCTCTAAATGATGAAAAATTATTTTGAGTAAGTCTGCTTGTGTAAATGGTTTAGTTAAATATCCCGAAGAACGAACCATTTTTGCTTTTGCTCTATCAATAAAACTCGTCCTCGCTGTCACCATAATTACTGGTGTATTCCTAAAATATGAGTGTCTTCGTAATAGAGAACATAACTCATATCCATTTAAATTCGGCATTCCAATATCTAATAAAATTAAATCGGGTTTGACACGTATAGTCAGCATTAAAGCTTTCAAAGGGTCATTAATACCAACCACCTCAAAGAACGAATCATCTAAAAAATATTTAATTGCATTGATAACAGTGGGGCTATCATCGATACACATTACTTTATAAATTTGTTTGTCATTTGCTTGCCTTGATTCATCTCGATTATTATTACCATCAACATCTTTTTTAGCTGATTCAGACTCACTTTTTACATCATTTGTTGCGTAATTTCTGGATTCTGCTGATTGTTGTGATTTTTCTTGAGTCGAGTAATTTTGGTAGTCATTTGTGGTTTTTTCCTGGCATTTTTCAACTAATGAATTTACATCCAAGTAACAAAATTTTGGCATTTTATCGATAAAGCTTCCACCAGTAAATTCATAACTTCCTTCTTTTAGATGTAGAAATGTGTCTAAAACTTCTAATGAAATTTCTTCCACAAGGATTTTCGCTTGATTGAAACTAAGATATTTTTGATTTACTAGCCAACAAATTGCTAAATAATCTGGACTTGGAATTGCTTGATTATCGATAGCAGTCTCAAATATTGCCCTTAACTTTTGGTATGTTTCCTGATTGAGAGTAGGAATATGTTTACTGAATAACTTCAATTTCTTATATAGTAAATCAAATGCCCTATCTGAATAACTGGCATATACTAACTTCCCTTTTTCAAAGTAAATAAGCCAAGAAATTGAAGCACTATAAACTTGCAAGCAACCCGTCTTTGGGGTACTTGTGACCTGATTTAAAATAAATAGTGGCTGTATCCGTTGAAAAAATCTATATCTACCAATGGGGATTGTTTGCATAGAAAGATAGTAAGAAAAAAGTTTTTTAGTTAATCCAATTAAGATAGCTTTTGACTTGATTTCATAGTTTTTAATATTGATTTAAAGTTATATTCAAACGAATATTAATTGACTAGAATTTCGTTTGTAATTAGCTTTGTTTCGGTTTCATTATTCTTTGGCTATAAAAACTAGAAGAAGTCAAAAATTATGGCTAGTTAAATGTTGAACCCACATAACCTAGATAACCTAGCAAAGAGTATATTTATCGTCAAAGCCTTCGATAATTTTGATTTGAAATACACAAAAATCTGTTAAAACCATAATCCCTAGCAAGAGAGACTCCACTGCTAATCGAATTAATATAGCAATGCGATCGCTTTGATAATTGACTATCTTAAAATCAGGTGTCCTCTTCATATTTCCCAGAAATAAGGTTGATTTTGTAACAAAGCTTCACCCCAGTGGATTCTAATTCCCATCTTGAGTTTTTGAGGGTAAATCTCAACAAGTAGAATCAATATCTGAAAAAACTCTTTTATATCAGTTATTTTCAGTCATTTGGTAAATTGTAAATAGGGTACTTATATTCACATTACTACAAATTATCAAAAAAAAATAAAAATAAGTAACTATAATTATGAAGATGTCAAGAAACTTCTTGTCTTCTTAATTAGAATTTACCGTAATTAAGTAGTAAAAAATATAACTTGTGTTTATTAAGACTAAGAACTACTCCTCTGCAATTCTATTACTTATAGGCTATTTACAAGTTATTACGGCTGGTTTAGAAGTTTTGAAAAAAGTTTTTTCTTCTGTAGGGAATAATATTTATGCATATATTATACATATTCATAAATTAGACAGATAGACATCAGTTAGCTGTGGGGGAAAACTCTCTCAGAGAAGAAAGTCATACAGGGCTGGATATATCTCTTGTGATGTCTAATTGTCTGGTTACTGAGCAGTTGTAAAGAGGACATTTGCATAACCACACTCATTTACTTGATTATGGTTTTTCTTATCAACCTCAAGCATTTTGTGGCAAAAATTGCGATCAAATCTTAATTCTTGTATAAATATTCTCTTCCGGATTTTTTGAGAGAATTGATTATAAATTTAAACTCGTCAATATCTCTAACTGTTTTGAGAGGAATTTA
Source organism: Brunnivagina elsteri CCALA 953 (assembly GCF_002289455.1). Taxonomy (GTDB): domain Bacteria; phylum Cyanobacteriota; class Cyanobacteriia; order Cyanobacteriales; family Nostocaceae; genus Brunnivagina; species Brunnivagina elsteri. The sequence continues at coordinate 9,730 of NZ_NTFS01000205.1, read as the reverse complement.
GAGATTAGAGTCGTCTGTAGGAAAGCTTGTTCTCACTGTACGATCAACATTGTGCGATAATGTTGCGATACTGGCATATGCTTGATTGTTGTAGCTGGCTGTTAATATCAAGTAATATCAAGCTCACACAAAAATCAATTCCGTAATTTGCCTAAACAACGGAGAATCCAATCAAAACTATAGTGAACGAAATTAACTTATATAACTTATATGTGGAAGATAGCGGAGAACGGATAGACCGCTACCTTGCCGATGAATTACCAGAATTATCGCGATCGCGCATTCAAACTCTCATCGAAAAAGGCTGCATCCAACTTAATCATAAACCTTGCGCTTCCAAAAAAATCGCCATCAAAGAAGGCGACCAGATCACAATCACCATCCCCGAAGCAGAACCCCTCCAACTCGAAGCGGAAAATATCCCCCTAAGTGTCCTCTACGAAGACGAGCAACTAATTATACTTAATAAGCCTGCGGGGTTAGTCGTCCATCCCGCACCAGGACATCCCAACGGCACGTTAGTTAACGCATTGCTGGCACATTGTCCCAGTTTACCAGGAATCGGTGGTGTACAGCGTCCGGGAATCGTCCATCGACTCGATAAAGATACCACGGGAGCGATTGTCGTCGCCAAAACCGAACAAGCGCATCAACATCTACAAGCTCAACTCAAAGCCAAAACCGCACGTCGTGAATATTTTGGTATTGTTTACGGAGTTCCCAAAACCGAAAGCGGTACAATTAATTTGCCTATTGGCAGGAATCCAAGCGATCGCAAAAAAATGGCAGTTGTCCCCATCGAGAAAGGTGGACGGGAAGCCATAACTCACTGGCAGATACATGAACGTCTCGGTAACTATACCCTCATACTATTTCAGCTAGAAACCGGACGTACCCATCAAATCCGCATTCATAGCTCCCAAATTGGTCATCCCATAGTTGGCGACCCATTGTATAGTGCAGCACGTTCCATCGGTGTAAATCTATCAGGTCAAGTACTCCACGCATGGAAATTAAAATTACAGCATCCCCTAACTGAAGAGTGGGTAGAAGCGATCGCACCATTACCAGAACAGTTTGTTAAATTATTGGAAGTTTTGCGAAGACGGAATAGTTAGCAATCCCATGTAATACTACAATTCAAAAAGGGAAAAAAATATTGCTATGGTAGCAACACAGCCACTTGCGGAGACTAGAACCCAACTTCAAAATATTACCTGGCAAACCTTCAAAGCAATGCTGTCGGAAATGGGTTCAGAACGTAACAATCGAATAGCCTACGAATTAGGGATTGTAGAAATCATGACTCCACTAATGCCGCATGAAAACTCCAACCGTTTAATTGAGGTTTTTGTTGGAGTAATGTGTGAAGAATTGGGGTTAGAAATTAAACGCACTGGTTCGCTGACACTAACCAGAGATGACTTAGAACGGGGGGGAGAACCCGATAGTAGTTATTACATTCAAAATGAGTCTTTGGTACGGGATAAGGAAAGTATAGACTTAGAAAAAGACCCACCACCGGATATAGTACTTGAGGTTGAGTATTCGCGATCGGCAATTAATAAAGTAAATCTGTATGCAGCGATGGGGATTCCCGAATTTTGGCGGTTTAACGGTAATGTGCTACGAATTTACACACTTTCAGGCAAAGAATATACCGAAGTTCAAATCAGTCCAACTTTTAATCCAATCCTAGTAAAAGAGATTCCTCGGTTTATTCAACAAGCTAAAAAGAATGGAGAAAATACCACAACCCGCGAATTTCGTACTTGGGTTAAGCAACAAATCCCATCCTAATAGAGCTTGCTGAATAAAGATTGTAGCGATTCTGTACAGTCGAGTGGTCAAAAAGCCATATATAAAGTGTTTTTGCTTCTGAATTCTGAATTCTGCTGTATGTTGGGAACTTGGCAGATATAAATCGAGTCTTTGCCCTAGACTTGGTATACTCAATACTAAATTTTCACATTTGTTGATTGGTTGATACTCAAAATTAAATCAGGTAAAAAATCAGCCTAGTTCTTACTCTTCAAGGGCTACAAGCCAGTAATTAATGTCAAAAAATACGTATTATGTACGTAACATCCATGACATAATTCACGGATTTGTTTAAAATCTACTGAGCAACAGCCAACTGATGTGAAAATATTGAAATTCAACCTTCTCCAATCAATTACCCCCTTAAAGTAAATGAATCGAAAATTTGCCCTCATATTTTTTTCTAGCCCTGCATTGTTCGCTTCGATCGTGTCGATGGTGATGACAACTCAACCAGTACGAGCTAGCGAAGTCATTCAACAAGGTTCCTTGACTTGTATGCGATCGCCCCATTCAGCACAGCATAAATTTGTCTGCGAACGTCGTAAAAATTCGAGTACAGTAGCTGCTGCAAACCAGGATTCAACAGTAGAAGTGGCTCCCGATAAAGTCGCAGAATTGAACTTTACTGACGAGGAAAGCGATACTGCGATCGCATTATTCGGTTGCGATTGTCCTTCTTGTCTAAATTCCCTGCGTCAAATGCGGGGGATGACACAAATGGCTGTTTAATGGTTGTTTAATCAATTTAAACAACGGTAGAGACGTTCCACTGGAACGTCTTTAATCATTTGTTAAATCATTTGTTAAATTTTCACCCGATGGATATGCGATCGCTAAACTGAAACTAAACTAGCGAATTGTAGTTCTACTTCACAATAATCTGCGTCATCCAAATTGGTTCTCGACAAAATGGCTTTATCTAATTTGGCGTTCCACAAATCCGCTTGACTCAGATTCGCACCAGTCAAATCAGCACCCGACAAATCCGCACCTGTTAGATTTGCATTACTCAAATCAGCATAACGCAGGTCTGCACCCATTAACTTTGCTCCGCTCAAATCGGCATCACTTAAGTCTGCAAGTCGTAAATCTGCTCTAGTTAGGTTCGCTTGATGTAAATCCGCATTTCTCAAATTTGCCCTAATTAAATTAGCCCGACTTAGATTCACTTTCACCAGGTAAGCTTTACTTAAATGCGATCGCCACAAAATTGCCTTTGTTAAATCAGCCTCGCTCAAATTAACAGAGCGTAGGTTGGAAGCCGATAAATTAGAACTTACCAAGCAAGCTTGAGCTAAACTCGCTGCGGTTAGTTGCGCTTCAATCAAATTCGCACCTGCTAAAGAAGCTTGAGGAAAATTTCTCTCTCCACTCGCATATAACTTCATTAACTCGTTTGCGTCTGCTAACTGCATGAGCTTTAAACCTGGTGTGTGAAACTGGGATTATTCCCAACTGTGGATGTAAGTAAAGGAAGAGATACATAATTTTACAATCAAATAAAATTTGATTAACAATTTGTAACTCTTTTAAGAATGTCCTCCAAAAAACTTGGTTTATGGCTATTTCTTTCTAATAATTTAAGCTTTTACTCAGTTTTCAGCTTTGGAATGGGCAGAAATCTTTGCCTTCCTGTTTTTATTCGCTATGTAAATCTAAAAAATGGGTATCGAATTTTACACTAAAAACGGTTAAAAGTTTTGTAGTTATTTAGGTTGGATGAAGGCTTTGCGAAACCCAACTATGTTGCTGTTAGAGTAAGCCACAAAATGAATGATCCTGTGTTGTCATGCTGAGGAACGAAGCATCTACGCGAGATTCTTCGTTCCTCAGAATGACATTGGGCATTTCTTTCTGTGGAGTTCTCTTACTCAAGGGTTTTCGGCATTTTCCCTATAAATCTCAATCATCTGATATTGGCAGGGTAATAGTTACAGTAGTACCAATACCTAGTTCACTATTAATCACGATCGCACCTTTTAATAAATCGACTATTTTTTTGACTATTGCTAAACCGAAACCAATACCGGGAAGGAAATTCACAACATTTTTAGCTCGATGGAATGGTTCATAGACTCTAGATAAGTCTTCTGGAGGAATACCCATACCTGAATCTTCAACTTCAAGGATAATTTGGTTATCTTGCTGATGTAGACTGAGTTGGACTATACCGCCATTGGGAGAATATTTGATAGCATTACTAAACAGGTTATCTAAAATGATATGCAGCGTTGTTGCATCCAAACAAACCCAAGGTTCAGTTAAGTTGCAATTTAATTTCAGTGTATGTAAATTATCACCTTTGGGTTGATGAAGCGCGATCGCACTTTCACAGAGTAGCTGTAAATTAATTTTGGTAGAATTTGCTTTAAGTTCGCTTAATTCAGTTTTGTATAGTGATATCTGTTCCAGCAACCGCAGCATTGATTGAATCGCGGTTCTAATGATTTGGAAACATCTGACTCGTGTATCTTGACTAATTGCCCGATCGTAACCTTCCAGTAAATCGACTGAGGTTTGGACAACAGTCATTGGTGTGCGGAATTCGTGGGAAATTGTTTTAATATAGCGCGATCGCAATTCTTGGAGTTCTTGCGGTGAATCGACATAATTGACAAAATTCATTGATTGTGGTATGTCATCAATGTCGCGTAATAACCAACGCCAACCAATCATTTGTTTTTGACTATCATAAACAGGAGTAACAGCTACAGCAGCTGGAAATACTTCTCCAAGACGGGGTTGAATTTCGATTTGCCAATGTCGATGCTGAAGTAATTCCTCTGGTTGGCTAAGTTTATTGTGGAAGGCTCTACGCTCTGCTTGACTGACAAAGAGAACCAAGGGTTTGCCCACCAAAAAATCTTTTCGCACTCCCAAGAATCCGGCTGTAAAACGATTCGCTTGTTGAATCACCCCTTGGGTATCAGTTACTATGTAAGCATCAGGAGCAAATTCAAATAATTCCCAATAATTTTGTCGTTCTAATTCTAATTCCTGTCGAGTTTGCAGTAATTCCTCATGTTGAACGGTGAGTTCTTCTAATACTACTGCCAATTCCTCTAGGGCAGATGCGAGTAATTCCGGTTCCAATAACAATTGATTCGTATGCTGCGACAAAATGCTCACTCTTTTTTGAGCATTCTGAAGCCTTACGTCCACCAGACTACTAGTCATGATTCTGCCTCCTCCATAACGAGGATTACACCCTGCCGTTCTCCTGTTGTGCCGATTAGGGGGTTACAGGTGACTCGACAGCGAAAACTTCGACCCCGACGATTCGTTGCATCTACCTCCAACTCTATATGATTATCTCCAGCAATACAAGCTCGGATGGCTTCCCGTAGTTTCCCCACAGGTAAGCCAATATCCAAATTAAAAAACGATTGTCCTTTGACTTCTTCGGTTCGCAATCCCCAAAGGTTCTCAGTTTCTTGATTCCAACTGAGGATGCTAAATTGGGGATCGATGACAACTACCCCAGCTTGAATGCTTGCGAGAACGGATTGGAGGAAAGCGTTGAGTTGGTTGAGTTCCTGGGTACGCTGTCGTAATTCGTCATTAATAGTTTGTAATTCTTCGTTAGTGGAATGGAGTTCTTCGTTCATCGTCTCCAATTCCTCGTTAGTGGATTGTAATTCTTCGTTGGTGGTTTCCAATTCTTCGTTAGTGGATTGTAATTCTTCGTTAGTAGTTTCTAGTTCTTCGTTACTGGATTGAAGTTCCTCGTTGGCAGTTTCGAGTTCTTGATTTGCCCGTTGTAGTTCTGTTTGCAGGTTGTGGAAACTGGTAACATTTTCAAAAGTAATGGCAATCCCTAGCAAATCGTCGTCATTTTCCTGTAGGGGAGTTAGTTGCACATCCAGATATTGGATGTTGCCATCGGGGAGATTGCGAACCACATCAGAAATCATAATTGGATGACGATCATTATATACTTGCTCAATACGCGATCGCAATTCGACTGGACGATAGGAAATTTCTAAATCTCGGAGAGGATTGCCAATATTTTGCAGAGTGATACCAAACATTAACCTTGCAGGCAAATTCGCGACAGCTAAGTTCCCAGCACAATCTACCACTAATTGGGCGATGGGCATGGCATTGAGGGCAGCTTCCCGTAACCGCACATGGACAGCGAGACGATTGCTAGCTTCCTCATCACCAGTTTGCGCCAAAACCAGTAAGCGATCGCGCATATTTACTTTGGCGACTTTGGCAAAGATGCGGTGTTGTAAACTCAAAGGAGTAAACAGATTACTATGGGTAAGTAACATCTCTGCTTTGCCCAGAAATAAAGCACCTGTGGGATTGAGGGCAAAATGTAACCTTGCCAAAATTCTCGTTTGAGCATCAGCATTAAAATACATTAAAGTATTGCGACACACCAACAAATCCAAACGGGAAATGGGAGCATCCTGCATCAAATCATGACGACCAAAAATTACCACTCGACGCAAATCTGCCCGAAATACTAGGCGATTTCCCATCGGTTCAAAATACTTTTCTTGCAGTTCTTGAGGAACAGATTTTACTTGTTGGTGGGTATAACTAGCACAACGAGCTTGGGCTAAAGCATCTTCATCCATATCTGTTGCATATATTTTCACCCGTTGGCGAAATTGACTAGCTCCCAAAGCTTCTGCCAAAATCATAGCTATGGTATAGGCTTCTTCCCCCGAAGCACAACCAGCACTCCATACCCGAATTGGTTCATCTGCCGCTTTGTCGCTGATAATTTGCGGTAAAATCTGGTTGCGGAGATAATCCCAAGCGGAAGCATCACGAAAAAAGGCAGTAACGTTGATTAAAATTGTATTTAAAAGCTCAACAAACTCTTCTGGATGAACTTCCAAATAATCCAAATAATCACCAAAAGATTCAACTTCCCGCGACTGCATTTGTTTGCGAATGCGTCGCTCCAAAGTCGAGCGTTTATAACCTGCAAAATCAAAACCTCGTGTCCGTTTTAAATAATCCAGCAGTGTTTCAAATACCTTCTCATCTTCATTACTCACCAGCATTATCTCCCATTACCAAGGTAATTAAAGCTGTAGCAATTTCCGATAATGGTAAAATTTGATCTACTACCCCCGTTCGGATAGCAGCATTAGGCATTCCATCAAACTCACAGGTGTTACTATCCTCCACAATCACAGTTCCACCCTTTTCCTTAATTTTCCTAACTCCCATTGCTCCATCTACACCTGTCCCTGTTAGAATAACTGCGATCGCACCTGACTTATAACTATCTGCAACCGACTCAAACAGCACATCCGCAGAAGGACGGACAAAATGTATTTCCTCCGATTGAGTCAATTTTACATGACCCTGACTAGTCACCAGTAAATGATAATTAGGTGGAGCAATATAAATCGTTCCGGGATTCATCAACTCTTTGTCTTGTGCTTGTTTCACTTGCAACTTAGTGCGTCTACTCAAAATATCCGCCATCATCGAGCGATGTTTGGGGTCAAGGTGCTGTACGATCGCAATAGGCACAGGAAAATTTGCAGGCAAAGTAGAAATAACCTCACTCACTGCCTTTAACCCTCCCGCAGAAGCTGCGATCGCGACAATCCCGAAGTGAGTATCAGCAAGATGATTGGGGTGAATTTCTTCTACTTCTGAAGGTAATTTTTCCACAGCGTTTATTAATAATTTGTACATTAAATAATTTAATAATTATTATCTTCTGCTAGTTTGAAAAAGCTAAGGAACGAGGATTTATTATTAAAATACAATTCTTTGTAGGTTGGGTGGAGGCTTTGCGTAGGCTGTTGACTTTGATGGAATTTTCACGCTTTTGACTCATACAACTTTGGTGTCCTCTCTTGTTCCCAGTCCCTGGCTGGGAATACTATTTGCGAGGAACCCTGCCTCGATTCAGGAGGCGGGAGCCTTCCTATATGAGTTCCCACGCAGAGCATGGGAACCAGTTCGACCTTCTCGACATGATTTTAGTATGAATTTATACGACCCAAAAAACTACAAAGTCAACAGCCTAGGCTTTGCGTAACCCAACATAAATCTACACACCTTCTATTTTAGCGATCGCATGTTTGATAGAGACATTTTCTGAAACATCTCTATCGACTTGCACAGATTTCTTATAATTGCAGCAAACTTTCAGCTTCCTGCAATTTTGCCCTAGCAACATCTAAACCAGGAGATAATTCCAGCGCTTCCTTGTAATATGCGATCGCTTCTTCCAACTTACCCTGTCGCTGCAAAATCTCACCCAAACTCGCATAATACTTACCATTTTGCGAATCCAACCCGATTGCACGACGGATATTAATCATTGCCCCATTATAATTTTGAGCATTTGCCAAAACCATACCCAAGCGATAATAAGCATCACCATCCCTTGTATTAACTGCGATCGCTCCTCGACAAGCAGCAACAGCTTCCTCAATCTTCCCCTGTAATTCCAGTGCTTGGCAGAGGTTTTTATGTGCAGTTATATTCGTCGGATCGAGTTCAATAACCCTTTGCAACATCCGTTCAGCTTCCGACAATTTGCGTGCATCGAGTGCCAACTGTCCATTTTGCAACATATTATCGATAATATTTGCAGAGGCAGGTTGGGCGACAATCAAAGAAAAGCCTATTAAAAATGGGAAAAATCGATGTAATTTCATAGATTTGATACTGAGTGTAAAATTTTAATTTTAATTACCTATTCTCAGTATTCCCTTTTCCCAAAATTTAATTGCAGCTTCCCAATATACTATGGGATTTTTTATTCAAAGGATGATATAGGTTTGAATGCGACATGCTGATTGTATTAAGCTCTGCTTATCGCAAATGCTAATGTATTTCATGTATTATAAAAGTAGTATAGTTTTTTCCAAGTAGCTACTAAAACCAAACAAATCCAGTTTCTGAAATAAAAATAATAAACACAAATTTAAATGATTCCAACAAATGCGATCGAGGAAATAAACGAATACTCAGAAAATAACATCAAAAAATCAGCATATTATTTTGTCAATGGTGAAAAAATTGCTTATCGTGTTTGGGATGGCAATCAAATATGTATGGAATACGGGATAAAAAACGAAAAAATGCATGGTTTATTTCGTACTTGGCACGATAATGAAAATTTGTGCGAAGAAAGTTTTTATATTGATGGTAAAGAACATGGAATTAACAAACAATATGATTACGAAGGTAATTTAATTGGTAGCTACGAAATGCATCACGGTACGGGAGTTGATTTGTGGTATTCAGCAAAAGGTATTATATCAGAAGAAAGACATTTAAAAGATGGAAATCGTCATGGTTACGAACGATGGTGGAATGAAGACAACAAGACTATTTACCAAGAACAGCATTTTCAAAATGGAATAGAACACGGAATTTATCGAAGATGGAATCATAAAAATTCCCTTTGTCGTGGATTTCCTCAATATTATGTGAATGGCGAAAAAGTGAATAAAAAGCAGTATTTAAAAGCTTGCAACAAAGATGTCTCTTTACCTAAGTTTCAAACAATATATAATCAGAATTATCGCGAATGTACATTTTAAGCCTCTCCCCTTGTATTGCACTATCCTTTTTGTGATTCCGAAATTGATTTTTTCTTATCCATCACAGCTTGACGAAAACCCAGCACAATTAAAATATTAGTCAGCGTCAAAAAAACTTCAGCACTACCGTGTAACCAATCAACATTTGCTAAAGTGTCCCCATAATGAACTAAAGCATAAATGCCCGCAGGAATCGTCACAGCGACAAAAACCAATGTTCCATAAAAGCCATACAAAGCCAACTTAGGCATTTGTCCGGAACGAGTAATAAACCACAAAAAACCGAGATAAGGAAATAAAGAAAAGGCAAATAAAGCTTCTTTAGAAATCATTTTTATAGATTGTAAATTTTGGATTCTAGATTTTTAGAC
>NZ_NTFS01000204.1 GCF_002289455.1 Brunnivagina elsteri CCALA 953 | reverse complement strand
AATTATAGAGTAATTAATATTAGCTACTAATGATGATTAAGTAGTTATTAGCAAAAATATAGTAATCTTCTTTGATTTCTAAAATCCAAAATCTAAAATCCAAAATCCAAAATCCAAAATCTAAAATCCAAAATCTAAAATCCAAAATCGAATGACTTATCTTAAAAGTAATTTTCAAGAATTTATTAGCACTTTGGAAGGTTTTGACCAATTACCGACAGAATTAATTGCGAAATTATTACCAAAAATTCAAGCTTGGAAATTTCGGATTGGTCAGAAAATTATTGGGAGAGAAACAATTCCTGACCATGTGGGAATTATTTATGAAGGAAAGGTACGATTATTAGGTTATGATCCGCGCACTCAAACACCAATTACCTTAAAGATGCTCCAAGCTGGGGATTTTGTAGGTGAAATTGGTTTGTTGCGTCAAGTTGGCTGCGAAACTGCGATCGCATCTACTGAGGTTGTTGTTTTATCGATTGCTGCTGCTGATTTTCTGAGTTTACTTGCTTCGTTTCCTGGTTTTGCTCAGGTACGTCAAAGTCAAGTTCATTTACTTGAAATTTTTGAATTTATTGGATTGCAGTTGGAACGACAAGCTAATGGTGGTTTAAATCTGAAGGAAGTAACAGAGGAAGCTGCCAAAAATGCAATTATCAAATATATTCCACCTGGAAAAATTCAAACTAGCCAATTAGAAACGGAAAAACTTTGGTTTGTCAGTGGTGATGGAGTGACAAACTATCCTCCTAATTCGGCTTTGGAATTTAGGGATGGGGAAGTAATTGAGGTGAAGGGAAAAAATCCAGCAAGATTAGTTGGTTTGAATCCAGAAGATTTATATTTTTTAAGTTTAAATAATAGCTTAAATAATAAATCAAATAATCAAGTATTGGAGAATTCTTGGGGAAAGGATACTTCAGTTAAGGGTGATTTAGTAAATATTGAAGAAATCAAGCTTGGCAAAATAAAACGCGAATTAGTAAAGTCTGAAGATATCAATCGGGAATTATTAGATAGTGAAGATGAATTAAATATTTTAAATATTCCCTACGCACCAGAAATAGAACAACCACAAGTAGATACTTCTACAAATGAACACAAAAATCAAAAGTATCCTTTCGTTGGTGGAAAAGGGGAAATAAATTCCACCTCAGCTTGTTTTCAAATGGTTTGTCAACATCTAAAAATACCATTTCGTAAAGATGTAGTGCGACGGATTTTAACTGAACAATTTAAACGACAAGAGACGATCTCTTTTCAAGTTTGTGCTTATCTGTCAGAACTAATCGGTTTGAAACCCCAATTAATCGATTTACCAACAAATAATTTAACACGCATACCAACTCCTGCTTTGATTCGCTATGGAGATGACTTTGCAGTCGTGTATGAAGCGAGCGATCGCATGATGGTTTTGGGTGTACCATCGAAGGGAATTCAACGTTGTAAACCTGGTGAACTAATCGCTAAGTTGGATGTGGGGGAGAATAATTTTCCACCACAGGTACAAATACTATTACTTGCTCCGACTAAGGAAACACCACAACAACGTTTTGGATTGAGTTGGTTTGTACCCTATTTATCCCGCTATCGTCAAGTATTAATAGAGGTATTTTTCGCATCATTCTTTGTCCAATTAGCCGCTCTTGCAAATCCATTAGTAGTTCAATTAATTATCGATAAGGTAATTGTTCAGAATAGTATTACAACTCTAAATATTTTAGGAGTATTGCTGTTAGTAGTTGGACTTTTTGAGGCTGTATTAGGTGCATTAAGGACATATTTATTTGTTGATACCACGAACCGTATTGATATGGGTTTAGGTTCAGAAATTATTGACCACTTATTAAGGTTGCCATTACGCTATTTTGAACGTCGTCCAGTTGGGGAATTATCGACACGTATTAATGAATTAGAAAATATTCGTCAGTTTTTGACGGGAACTGCACTAACTGTTGGCTTAGATGCATTATTTTCAGTTGTATATATTATTGTCATGCTATTTTATAGCATCCAACTAACTCTAGTTGCTTTGGTGACTATTCCCATATTTATTCTCATCACATTCGTTGCATCTCCAATTATCCGTAAACAGTTACGTAGCAAAGCCGAACGTAATGCTGAAACCCAATCTTATCTAGTTGAGATAATGTCGGGAATTCAAACAGTAAAAGCCCAAAATATCGAATTACCTTCCCGCTTCTCATGGCAGGAAAAGTATTCAAGGTATGTTGGGGAAGGCTTTAAAACAGTAATAACATCGACATTTGCCAACTCCGCTAGTCAATTTCTCAATCAACTTAGTAGCTTATTAGTATTGTGGTTTGGCTCTTATTTAGTCCTCAAAGGAGAATTAACATTAGGGGAATTAATTGCCTTTCGGATTATTTCTGGTTACGTAACAAGTCCAATTTTACGGTTAGCGCAATTGTGGCAAAGTTTCCAAGAAACAGCTTTATCATTAGAACGATTAAGCGACATTGTTGATACTCCCCAGGAAGCAGAAAAAGACCGTTATAATATCCCTCTACCAGCAGTTACAGGAGCAATCAAATACGAAAATGTTTCCTTCAGATTTGCCAATAGTGGACCATTACAAGTATCTAATGTAAATCTGGAAATTCCTGCTGGTAAATTTGTGGGAATAGTTGGACAAAGTGGTTCCGGTAAAAGTACAATTATGAAATTGCTACTACGACTTTACGAACCCGAATCTGGCAGAATTCTGATTGATAATTATGATATTTCTAAAGTCGAACTTTATTCACTAAGACGACAACTAGGTGTAGTTCCTCAAGATAGTTTATTATTCGATAGTAGCGTTCAAGAAAATATTGCTTTAACCAACCCCGACTCCACCACCGAAGAAATCATTGCCGCAGCCAAAGTCGCAGCAGCACATGACTTTATCATGAATTTACCTAACGGTTATAATACCCGTGTTGGAGAAAGGGGAGCAGGGCTTTCTGGAGGGCAAAGACAAAGAATTGCGATCGCACGTTCTGTTTTACAAAGACCAAAATTACTAGTTCTAGACGAAGCTACCAGTGCTTTAGATTATCCCACCGAAAGACAAGTTTGCGTGAACCTAGCCAAAGCATTTAAAGGTGACACCGTATTTTTCATTACCCATCGTCTCAACACGATTAGTCATGCAGACATAATTTTAGTCATGGATGGAGGTAGATTAATCGAACAAGGTAGTCATCAAGAACTAATGGCAAAAAAAGGACATTATTTTTACCTTTATAACCAACAAGAAGTAAATTTATAATTAGTTAATTCTTCTCCTCTTCTCCGCGTCTCTGCCGAAGTTTGTCGGAAGAATAATCTCCCGGAACCCCTTCTCTCTGCGTCTCTGCGCGAAACAAATCCATATTAAACCACATCAAAAACCAATGAACGGAAAATCCCTAAACGGCAACAACAAAAGCAAACAAGACACAAGAACATTGTTAGCTGAACGCTCCATCCCATCAAAACCCGACCTTAAAGCCTACAAATTACAACAAAACCAATCCGTAATCCTGCGACAATCGCCAATTTGGTCACGTGCCATCATGATAACACTAATGGCATTGGCAGGCTTTGGAATTACCTGGGCAAACATAGCCAAAATAGAACAAGTAATTCCAGCAGTAGGACAATTAAAACCAGAAGCTGCCGTTAAAAAAGTTCAAGCACCAGTAAGTGGAATAGTCAAGCAAGTATACATTAAAGACGGACAAAAAGTAAAATCAGGAGACTTATTATTAGTCTTCGATACCGAAGCAAACAAAGTCGAAATAGCATCATTAAATAAAATCCGTGATGCCATAATCCAAGAAAGTCAAATGTATCGCGCTTTGATTAACTCCAATTCCCTCGTTGCAGCAGATATGGCATTTTTGCGCGGTAACTTAAAACCAGAAACAGCATCTCTCCTCAAAAGTCGCGCATCATTAATCAACGAAATTAACTTCCTCCAAACCCAAATCGGAAATACCACCACAGCAAACCTAAATAGCGAAGAACAACAACGCTCACAAATTGCCAAAACAGAACTAGCATCTCGCACAGCTTCCGCAAACCTAGAAGTCGCACAAATTAAAAAACAGCTATCCCAAAACGAAATTAAAATCAACGACACCAAAGCTAACTTAACTATTGAACAGCAAATTTTAGCCAAACTGGAAAACCTCGTCAAAAATGGCGCGATCGCACAACTCCAATATCTCCAACAACAACAAAAAGTCCAATCTCTCAAAGCCCAAATTTTGCAATTAGAAGAAGAGCAGAAACGCTTAGAATATGGCACTCAACAACCACGGCAAGAATTAAATACTACTGTTGCTGTCACTAGTAAAAATATCCTAGATAAAATAGTCGCAAATAAACAAAGTATCGCGGAAATTGACAGTCAACTATCGAAAATTCTTCTCGAAAATGACAAAAAGGTTGCCGAAATTGATAGTAGAATCGCTCAAACTAAGCTAAACGTCAAATACCAAGAATTACGCGCTCCAGTTGCGGGGACAATTTTCGATTTAAAAGCCGGAAATCCTGGATTTGTTGCTAACCCCAGTGAAGAAGTACTCAAAATAGTCCCCAATGAAAACTTAATTGCTGAAGTCTTTGTTACTAATAAAGATATCGGTTTTGTCCGTGAAGGAATGAAGGTTGATGTCAGAATTGATTCTTTCCCCTTTAGCGAATTTGGTGATATCAAAGGAGAATTAATTCAGGTTGGTTCCGATGCTTTACCCCCCGACCAAACCAATCAATTTTATCGCTTTCCTGCTAAAATTAGTTTAAAGCGTCAAAGTCTTGATGCTAGAGGTAAGAGTATTTCTCTACAATCCGGTATGTCTATTACTGCTAATATTAAAGTCCGTGAAGAACGTACAGTTATGAGTTTGTTTACGGAATTGTTTACTAATCAAGTTGAAAGTCTTGAACAAGTGCGGTAAATATGGAGTTGGTTTCACGCAGAGACGCGGAGACGCAGAGAGAATAAAGAAATAAAAAGATTTAGGACTGCTATACTTACAACCAATTACCAATTAATACGTATGCTGACCAATAACTGGGGGAGCGATAATTTACATGGTTGAGAAGTTTTAATTGAGCATGTTGCAATGCTTTGGCTTTACTAATTCCTTTCTTCAACTCATTGTAGAAACTACCCACAAACATTGCTGTTGATTCATCGTCGATTTGCCACAGAGAAGCAATGGTACTTCTTGCCCCTGCACGGATGGCTATTCCTGCTAAACCTAGTACAGCACGTTTATCCCCTTCGGCTGTTTGACAAGCGCTTAAAACGAGTAATTGGAGAGCTTCCGATCTAGCTTCGTCGCGATCGCGCAATAAGTTATCAAATTTACGAACATTTATTTTTCCATCGGCTGCGAGAATGTATGTATCATCTATCCGTGAGCTAAATTGACCGTGTGTGGCAAGATGGACGATATTAAAGGGTTTCTCTTTGATTTTGCGTTCCAGAGCAGTGCTGGTAAATTCTTCGTTGAGTAAGGATGTGGTGTTAATACCTGCTTTGGTGATGAGTTTAAATTCGGATTCGATACCATGTAGGGGAGCAAAATTAGGAAAGTTCTTTGGGGGTTGGGTTAAACCTGCTGTGAGTGCTTTGAGGTTTTGTGTAACTATGGGTTTGGGGTTGAGAAGTTGTAAACCTGGACTGAGGGAAAGGGCATATTTTTCGATTAAATATTCTTTGCCATCATATAATACTGACATGGGTAAGTTACGTAATACCCCATCAAGTACAAAGACGAGGGTATCAACTTGATTTTTGGCTAAGTCTGCTTCCATTGGTTTAATTAACCATGTGTAGACTTGTTGCGATCGCATTTTTAAGTCTTGAATTGCTGATGGATTGCTTAAATCCTGCCGCAGTTTTGCCACTGTTTGTTCGACTTTGCTTTCTTCTATTTGGCTGGTATAAAGTTTGAGGGATTGGTTGGGAAGTTTGACGATGATTTGGATTGTATCGGCAAGGATAATGGGGTAAAGTATGGCTGATGTGGGATTATCACGATCTACGACTCGATCCAGAATCACTTTTTGCCCCTGTAAACAAGCTTCACGGAAGAAATTATCAAGTTCTGTTAGTTGTAGTGCTTCGATGCTTTGTCTGGCTTTGTCGAGAATTTTTACATCTGCTTGTCCATTTTTGTCTCTTAATTCAGGGTTTTGTAATAAAAGTGCAACTGATTCACGATATACTGGTTCAACACTTTCACGGAAAGAAAACTGTACATCTCGATTTATGGCAACTAAGTCGCTGCGTAATGCTTGTAATGCATCTATAGCAATATCATAGGATGCGATCGCGCTTTTGATATCTCCTTGCGCTTTCTGTAATCTACCGAGTTGCCATTGGAGTTGGTATGTAATTTCTGGTGTATTAGTTCCTTGTAAAAGTACAATTGCTTTTTCAGTCAATTTTTGAGCTTGGGGAAATTTTCCTGCTAACTCAGATATTTTTCCCAATTCTCCCCAACCATAAGCTTGTGCTTGGATATCGTCGATACTCTCAGCTTGTTGGATAGCGGTTGTTAGGATATCTATTGGGGAAGGGGAAGAAATGCCCATTTTTACTAAATTTACGGCAAAATTGATTTGGGCATAAATGCTGCTGCGACTGGGGGAAATTTGTTGGAGTAAGGTTTGAATTTCTGATATTATTGTTGTGGTATCTGTTTTCCGTTCCCTAAGTAAGCTTAATTGGTTGAGATGTGCTTGAAGTTTGATGAGGGGAGAAGGGGCAAATTGAAAGGTTTGTTTGTAGTAGGTTAAAGCTTCAGTGGTGCGATCGCATATAAGTGCATGATTTCCTAAGCTCAATAAACTCGCACTGATTTCGTCTAGGTTTTGCAAACGTTGAGCAATTTCTAAACTTTCTTGTAATGCTATATTAGATTTCTTTAAATCACCGACTATTTGTTGTGCTTCTCCTAAGGAACGTAAACTGACTACTTTTTGAATTGAGTCGGGTTGGGTTTTTAGTGTTGCATTCACTTCTTGAAGAATTTTTATTGCACTGCGATAAAAACCTAAGATTTGTAATGCTTGTGTTTGGTTTATTTTTGCCGTTATCCTACTGTTTGGTTCTTTGACTTCTACAAATAATTTTTCTGCTTGCTGCCAACTTTTTAAGGAATTTTCACTTTCTCCTGTTGATAGAAATAATTTACCTTGAATCATTAAAGTTTGGGCAAGCAGCTTCTGATTTTTACTTGGGTTATTTAATTCCTGTAGTTGCAAACTCTCATTAATCGCTTGTTTTGCCTCTTTCCAGTTTCCAGTTTGTTGATAAGCTAAAGACAAATTAGCTAAAGTTGCTGCTTGCTTTTGGATTTTCCCTTGTTGTTTGTCTTCTTGTACTGCTTGTTGTAAAACTATTACTGCTTCCGCAAATCTTCCCACATCATATAATCTTTTCCCTTCTTCAATTGAATTTTCGATTAGTGAATTATTCGATTTTGGATTTTGGGTTTTGGATTTTAGATTTTGGATGATTTGATTTTCATTTTGTAAAACTATTAATTGAGGTGAGGGTAATTTTGCTAAATTTGCGAAACTTGGCAAAATAAATCCAAAAATTAAATAACTTCCTAGCAACAATATTAACAATCTCCGCTTCACCTCAACCTCCCGTTAAACCTAGATTTTGCTACTTTGGAGCTATCACTAAACAGTCATTTGGAGCCTTATTCAACATATCATTAAAAGCCGAAGTATAACTACCATCTGCATTTACAACCCGACGCAAAGTATATTCTCCAATGCGAAGACTACCACCAAACCAAAGATTTTCACGTTTCCAAATATCTCCATTAATAGAATCACCTATTTGATACATCGTCAAATCAAAAATCCATTTAGGAATTGCTAATCCAAATACAAAAGGAATAATTTGGGCACTTTGTAATGCTGAATCATCAAACTTGATTTGATATCCAAATTGACTTAATTGAGCAGCACGCAGCAACAACCATCCCGGAATCGAGTCATGAAAAGTCCACTGTACCAAACCAGATACAGGTATAAATAAACTGAGATTTTTTGAATCCCACTCAACGTTATACATTGTCATACAAGTATCTGGTAGTGGATTCCCATCCATAAAAAATATCCCTTTAAGGATATTAGGCAAACCAGTTTCTTCCACTGAAATCATCCAAGTGGCAATATCATTAAGCTTTCTCTTTTCAATAGCTTCATTCATCATATTTTCCATTACCAATTTTCTATTTTACATTTGTAGAGACGCGATATATCGCGTCTCTCTTAGATTATTGAAATGTTTGGGATTAGAACTTACTAGAAAATCCTTGTAATACCAAATCATTTGGAGTCACAGCAGTTACCTTATTAAAATCCCATTTAACTGGGGTAGTTGAATTCCATTGATATTTTTTGAACAAATATAAACAGAATATTTCAATTAAACCGATTGATAAACCTTTCCCTGGACAAGCGCGATCGTGTTCTTTACCGTTCCAAGATAAAATATCAGAGAAATCCCGTGTCGCATCAAAATTCTCTGGATTATCGTATCTACGAGAGTCATGATTAGCTGTAAAAATAGAACCTAATAAACGAGTTCCTTTTTGGAAAGGACATTTGCTACCACCAATTTCAATTTCACCTGATTCAGTGGCAAGTTGACTAACAAATCTTACTGGGGGATAAAAACGTGCAGTTTCTAAAATTACATTCTGAGTCAACATTAATTGTGCGATCGCATTTCCATTTAATGGTTCGTTTCCATCCCAAACTGTATTAATCTCAGTAATTACGTCATTTCTCAAGGCATTATTTTGACACAAAACACCAATTACTGAGCCTAGTAATGCACTTGTACCAGCAGTTCCCGCAATATGAATCATATCAAACAAGCTATTTGCAATCTGATGTGGGTTTAATTGATATTGGGAACCTGTCTCTAAATAAGCTGCCCATTTTGATGATTGTTGATAGCGTTTAATTAATTTTTGGCGATGTTTGATAATTGGTGCTGTTTTACTTGATAGTAATTTTTCGCTGATGAAATTGGGAAATGATGCAAGTGGTAAACCTTTCACAAAGTTGTTCGATGCAGTAATCTCTTCATCTGATAAGGAAATATTAAACACAACCTGATGCAAAATCCGTATCATCATTCTTGGTAAATCATTACCAATATGTAGCTGTTTCTGTTTCGCTGCATCCGCAAGACACTGATTAACTAATTCCCCTAAAATATCACTTCTTTCTAATGGATTAGGTAAAGCTTGGGAAAACAAAGCTCTAGCTCCATTATGCTCGTTCCCATTCATTCCCAAACTTAGGGGATTATTGAGTAGATAACTGGGAGCTAAAATTCTAATAATGCCTAAATCGTTTCCTCTTAATTGCGGTTCCGTATGCATTAATTTCTTGACTTGGGAATGGGAAGAATGCATAATTGCTTGGTCTACTGCAAAATATTTATCCCCAATATTATCTTTACGAATATACAAAAAATCTCGCCAATGTCTGAGGATAACAATCCCATCGGCATAGTAAAATACTAAACGTAATAACTTACCAATTGGGCTATTATTACCGACTTTAGCGAGGATATTTGCTAGCCAGATTTGACGTTTATGTCCATTGATGACTTGTTCTTTAAGTGCCATAGTTTTTTGGGTTTTCTGATTTTTTGTATGTGCTTCAGAGCGTTAAGCAAGCTTTGGAAATATAGATAATAAACCGCAGATAGACGCAGATTCACACAGATAAATATAGAGAAATAGCACCATAAATCAACGCTAAATCTAGTCATAAATTTCGATAATTTTCGTTCGATATCCCAAATTTTTTAATTAATTCAAAGTTTAAATGTTGATACTTTGGGGAATTCTCGAAGGAAGTAAATAAGTATAAGTTGGACGATTTAAATTGCGTTGATTAATAGTATCTTCAACTCGATTAAGCTTTTTACGGAATTTTTGTAACAAGGATTGGACTTTTGTGTCAGAAAACTGTAATTGCGGATAATCACCGAGTTTGTTGTAGTATGTAGAACCCAACAAATACAGTAAATTTAATTGTTTTTGTGCCATCTCCAAAGGTGGAAACAAACTCAAATAATCTTGCTCAGTAACTTCTGATTTCCGTAAAATTGATGCTGGTGCATAACCAGCCAATGGGATAATTCCTGCATAACTCATTATCTCCTTCTGGGGGAAGTTGACAACAGCATGTTGGGCACTAGCGGTAAAAATAATTAACGCGATCGCATCAATTAGATATTCCCTGGTTTGGATACCTCCATTTTCTTCGCCAAAATCGGGTATGCGTCCACCTTCAAATGCTTGTACTTCCGCAGCCCATGCTTGCAAATTTATATCATTTTGCACATCTGCATCTGTTTTGTAATAAATAGTTAAATAGTCAGAAACCCATTCATGAATCGCATTCCAAATCAATAAACCATCATCACGGTACGGATAAACAGGTAAAAGGTTAGTATCATCAACACCACGTAACTCCAACCGTTTTGGTAACATAGCAGTATTGAAACCATAACTTTGTAACCCTCGCACTGCAAAGACACGGGAGTTATCAATGGTTGCACCAAGTAACGAATCTACTCCTCCCCCTGCTGCAATTAAATTTCGTTGTGCTTCTTCGTTGATAGCCAAAGTTCCCACGAAATGAGGACGTAATAATAGACTCAGGGGATGATTCGCTGGTAATTGACGATGGGTAGCAATCACAAAAGCACCGACAAATAAATGGGTTCGTCCTAAATGACTCACAGCTTCATGGTAATTCGCATCCGCAATGTGGACAACGGTTTTTGCAAACATCCAAGCATATTTCCCCGATTTGGGGGTGACAATCGGATTCTCGCGGGGATTTTGTCCGCATTGAATTGCGATCGCACGTAACATTCGATTCTGTTCTTTCCCCCTGGGTACGGCAAATAATGCTATAGGTGCATACAGGTATTTTTGTGTTTTCGGATATGTACCGTTAACTGCACCATCTAAAATCCTGTAGTCAGCTAAATACAGTCTTCCTTCCCTTCCTGCTGCAACCAAGGAATCATCCTCACCCATCATCCCTTGATAATGCTCATCTGTAACAGGAAAATTTTCGCCTAAACTTGTTACCCGTTGAATCATCAAGGGATTATAACCAGCCACTTGCATATACGCAAACACATCATCCTGCCCAAAACCATTTGCGATCGCGGGTAATTCCATTTGTGGGAGTAATTTTTCATATTCCCTCAAATTCTTCACATGTCCTGTTGGTTGCCCCTCATACATCAATTCTATGACTTTATCCAAGGAATCTTTAAAGATGGAAAGTCCACTTTCCTTCAGCGCAGAAAAAAACAAATTATCAAGTTCTCTAAAATCTATCGATAATCCTTTCAGCAAGATTTGGGGAATAATTTGCAGTAATCTACCAATAACACTAACTTGGATGGGGATTGCACCCTTCATCACAGCTTCCAGAATAAAATATTTAATATCATCGCGAACCGACAGAGAACCACGATTCCCGCGATTGGTAATGATGGTATTCACAAACACCACTCGCAAATGCTGTGCCAATAAAAAAAGCCAATCTCTAGAAAACTGTTCCCCTTCCGGAAGCGTATCCAGCATCGCTAATGGGGGAATGTGGGTATAGTTATATTGATATTTTTGTCTGATCACTTCCAAACTCTGAGAGTCTGGGGAACCTGTCGAATTACCTTTTGACGAAGCAATCATAAATCCTCCTACATATTTATTTAATGCTTCAAACAAAACTGTCAAATTCCAGCTAAAACTTAGATAATACCCCGTTTATATTGGCGAGAGCTTGGAAAATTTTACCTGCTGATGGTGTCTTATAGCACAACCAGAATAAAAGAACCCCACCCTAACCCTCGCAAGCGGGGAGACTACGGTGTACACACAAGTCTGTTTTCCCCTGATACTTCGGAATTACCCCCCTTAATCCCCCCTTGGAAAGGGGGGAAACTAGAAATCCAGTTCCCTCCCCTTGCTAAGGGGAG
>NZ_NTFS01000203.1 GCF_002289455.1 Brunnivagina elsteri CCALA 953 | reverse complement strand
ATAGGTAGGGAAGGTGGTGCCACATTTGACCAATTACGGTTATTGTACCAAGGTTTTTTTCTCGCACCGCAAATGGTGGGGGAAGCGGTGAAGGGTACTCACTTGACGGGTTATGTGTTCGATAAGTTGGGTTATCCCGTTAATCCTGCACCTTTTGCACCCCGTCGAGATGTGATCCAAGCAATTAAATTGGGTTCTGCGGAAAAACTAATTGCCTTCTGTAAAGCCATTCAACAGAGTTCTCCCATTGGTTCCTACCTATTCCTGGTGCAGTGAGACGACATGCAGCAGCTTCCACCAAATCAGTACGTCCAGCAACATAACCCCCAGCCGTGACAATAGTACCCCCCGGATTCTTAATCAACGAACCAGCCATTAAATCGGCACCAACATGGGTAGGTTCTTGAACTTCAATAAATTCTCCGTAGCAGTTATCTACAAAACAGACAGTGTTCGGATTTTGCAACTTGACAATATGAATAATTTTCTCAATTTCCGCAACCGATAAACTCGACCTCCACGAATAACCACACGATCGCTGAATTAAAACTAAACGGGTTTTTTCCTCTACCGCTTGACTTAAACCTTGCCAATCAACTGTTCCTTCCGCAGTCAGTTCCAATTGGCGATAACTTATGCCAAACTCGATAAGGGAACCTTGACCGTGACCCCTTAAACCAATCACTTCCTCCAAAGTGTCATAGGGTGCCCCAGCTACCGCTAGCATCTCATCACCAGGACGAAGCACACCAAACAAAGCACATGCGATCGCATGGGTTCCAGAAACAAACTGAACCCGTACCGCAGCTGCCTCAGCACCCATGACCGAAGCAAAGACTTTATCCAAAGTTTCTCGTCCTAAGTCATCGTGTCCGTATCCACTAACACCTGCAAAATGGTGCGCTCCAACCCTATGATGACGAAAGGCATCTAGCACTCGTTGGAGATTTTGCTTGACTGTCGCGTCAATTCCAGAAAAAATCTGTAACAGTGCCTGCTCTGCTTCCCGCAGTTGCTCTAAGCTGTTCATTACTACCTCGTTCTCAATTAACTAAATATTTTGCGGATTCTCGGATCGCGCTTTCATATCTCTGAACAAATCCTATTAGCGTTTACTTCATGACAATTGCTACTTCAACCAAATCCCAACTCAACTGGGTTCACATTTTATTCTTCTGTTCTTTGCACGTTGGTGCTTTGTTTGCTTTACTCCCCGGCAATTTTAACTGGCAAGCAGTCGGCGTGTGTCTCTTTCTTTACTGGTTTACAGGTTGCTTAGGCATTACCCTGGGATTTCACCGCTTAATCACCCACCGCAGTTTCCAAACCCCCAAATGGGTTGAGTATTTTCTCGCTTTTTGCGGTACACTCACTTGCCAAGGTGGACCAATTGCTTGGGTTGGTATGCACCGTATGCACCACTTGCACTCGGATAAAGAACAAGATCCCCATGATTCTAATAAGGGTTTTTGGTGGAGTCATATTATCTGGATGTTCTATCAATCTCCTGCATTTGCTGAGGTTCCACGTTTTACCAAAGACATTGGTGATGACCCAGTTTACCAGTTTTTAGAAAAAAATATGATCGCCATCCAGGTCGCCCTGGGTTTATCTTTAATGGCTATTGGCGGTTGGTCATTCGTTGTTTGGGGCGTTTTTGTTCGCCTGGTGATGGTATGGCACTTTACCTGGTTTGTTAATAGCGCTACCCATAAGTTCGGCTACAAAACCTATGAAGTTGACGACCACTCCACAAACTGCTGGTGGGTAGCATTACTTACCTACGGCGAAGGCTGGCACAATAATCACCACGCATTTCAGTACTCTGCACGTCACGGTTTGGAATGGTGGGAAATAGATTTCACCTGGATGACCATTCAAGTTCTCGAAACTTTGGGGTTAGCAACAAATGTAAAGCTAGCACCGAAGGAAAGAGTAGCTATTGGCAGTATAAAATAAGTCTGCGTGAGATGATTCTCTTTTCCCCGCCTTAGAGGGTGTTTATAAATAAAATCATGTCATTCTGTAGCTTGCTACTTACTTCTATGCGCTTGCGCGTCTACCGCGTTGCCGCAGGCTAGAATCTAGGTTTCTGGGCGTAGTCTAGAGATGGAACCCTACGGGAAAGTGTAGCGCTCCGTACAGTATGACAAATCAAAGCTTTTGGAGCTTAAGAATTATTTTATAAACATCCTCTTAGCTTTTTTTTGGCGGGGACTAATATTTGGGGATTATTATTGATATAATTCAAATCGACGTTACGAAACTTTACTACAAACTCATTTTTTTAATAATCAATGAGTGACAAGTGAGGAGATTTTCTATAGGTATTCATGACGACATCAATAGCAAATAGCGAAAATTCTCGCCAAGCTGCAATCAAAAGCATTTCTGGCGCTCTTGAATCTGATATTATTGAAAATCCGGACTTCAAGCTCAAGCATATTATCAAATCCATTCCTCGCGAATGCTTCCAGAAAGATATGGGTAAAGCTTGGGCAAAGGTAGTTATAAATGTCCTCATGGTGGCTTTGGGCTACGCAAGTTTAGTTGTGGCTCCCTGGTACCTTGTGCCATTTGCTTGGATTTTCACGGGAACCGCACTTACAGGTTTTTTTGTCATTGGACATGACTGTGGACACCGTTCTTTTTCCAACCGTCGCTGGGTAAATGATTTAGTTGGGCATTTAGCATTCGCTCCGTTAATCTACCCATTTCATGCTTGGAGAATTGGTCATAATTATCACCATAAACATACAAACAAATTGGATTTTGATAATGCTTGGCATCCAATTCGTCCAGAAGTTTATGAGAATAGTAGCCCAACTTGGCAAGTCATTTTTAAAACCTTTCTAACCAAGAAATTATGGTGGGTTGGTTCGGTTGGACATTGGGCACTGGTACATTTTGACCCAAATAATTTTTTAGAGAAAGACCGTTCTCAAATTAAACTATCGATTATTGTAGTGGCTGTATTCGCGGCTCTTGTGTTTCCAGCGTTGATTATTACCACTGGTATTTGGGGATTTATCAAATTCTGGGTAATACCTTGGTTAGTTTACCATTTCTGGATGAGTACCTTTACATACGTTCACCACACCACCGCAGACGTTCCCTTTAAGAATGCGTCGAAATGGAACGAAGCGATCGCACAATTAGCAGGTACAATCCACTGCGATTATCCAGCATGGGTAGAATTCCTCTGCCACGATATCAATGTCCATGTACCACACCACATTTCCACCGCTATCCCTTGGTATAATTTGCGGAAAGCATACAGCAGTATTAAAGACAATTGGGGAAGTTATTTACATGAAGAGTATACTTTTTCATGGTCTTTAATGAAGCAGTTAACCGATGAATGCCAATTATACGAAGAAAATGAAGGTTATTTTACTTTCAAGCAATACGAAGCTGGTAAGTAATATTAGCCGCCAAAGATGGGAAGCTAAATGTATGAAGGAGTCAGAATAAACTGATGAATATTGGTTTCAAACCCTATCTATTGTGGGCAAAATGAAATTCAAATATTCTTCAAAAGTTAAAACAAAATTTTTTCATGGGTAGATTATTCTGAATTCTAACTCCTTTTTATTGCTTCTCATCTTTGATTTTGGTGTTTAATTTTGTTGTCACCAAAAAATATCTATAACTTCCTTAAAAAGTTGTAATTCTCAAATCTAATTAATTTAATTCATGACACAAGTAAATACCAAAGTTACATTCGCTAAAAATATCGGCTTTAGAAAGCAACTCAACGAAAGAGTAGATAATTATTTCCAGGAAAATAATCTTGCCAAACGGGATAATCCGGCAATGTATTTCAAAACTTTCCTGATTTTAGGTTGGACAATTTCTGCATGGACTTTTATTATATTTGGTTCTGATATTCTCTGGCTGAAAATTCTGGGATGTATCTGTCTAGGATTGGGAATTGCTGGGATAGGCTTTAGTGTTGGACACGATGCAAACCACGGTGGTTACTCAAATAAAACATCAATTAATCGTGCGATCGCATTCTCTTACGATATCATTGGACTTTCTAGCTATTTGTGGAGATTTCGCCACAATAATTTGCACCATACATATACCAATATCTTAGGGCATGATGTCGAAATACATGGTGATGGATTGGTAAGAATGTCACCTTATATGGAGCATAAATGGTATCACAAATACCAACATATTTTCATGAATTTCATCTACTTAATTATTCCCTTTTATTGGTCATTGTCAGACGTACAAATTATCTTATTTAAACGAAAGTATCACGACCATATAGTTCCAGTTAAAACAAAAGATATACTTGTATTACTCACTGGTAAAGTGATTTGGTTAGGAATTTTTTGTGTCATCCCTCTGGTTGTTGGTTATTCACCACTAGAAGTGTTAGCTGGATTTAGCATTGCCTACATGACATATGGATTGGTAATTTGCAATGTCTTTATGCTCGCACATGTTTTAGAGCCAGTGGACTTCGTGCAACCCGAAATGCCATCGAATAATGTTGATGATGAGTGGGCAATTCACCAAGTCAAAACAACCGTTGATTTTGCACCAACAAATCAATTCATTAACTGGTATGTCGGTGGGTTAAATTATCAAGTTGTCCATCATTTATTTCCCCATATTTGCCACATTCATTATCCAAAAATTGCTCCAATTTTAGCTGAAGTATGTGCTGAATTTGGAGTTGATTACAATGTATATCCAACCTTCACAGGTGCTTTAAAAGCCAATTACGCTTTACTCAAGAAATTTGGAACTGACTCATATACAAATTTAGTTTCCCAAAAAGAGCTTGTTATCAACACCTAATTTTATTTTTGGTTTTGACCAATTCCCGTAGTTATGCAGGAATGATGTTCTTCCCGTGCCAATAATTTGGGATTATTATCTCATTTCAAATTATTGGTACTTGGTGTGATATTTTGGTTCTTCATTACTTCTTATGCTATAAACGCTTATAAAATAGCTCATATCCCTTGCTGGGCAAGGAAGATAGCTTTTAATCTTGACTTTTGAGCCTTTGGGATAAAATCAAGGTTATAACTGCCTAAAATCCTTAATTTTAAAGGAGAATCCATAATTTAACTTTACAGTTCAGCATAACATCTACGGAAGAACCGATATTTTTTCTTTCTAATGGGGTTAAAAATAACAGGCTATAAAATTTTACCTAACTAGAAAAAAATTGTATTTTTTCCAACAAAAGATGCTAATAATATTAAAGGCTAATTAATTTGAGCAAACAGCGCATTTTATTAATAAATTTTATTAATAGAAGTAAGCGCGACTATTCTGTTTTCAAAAAATATCCGGCTATCAGCGTAAAACATAGATAACGTGACATCGAATACAGTAAATTTCACCAACCAGCCAAACCTTGAATCACAAGAAGAAAGTACAAATTTACCTTTCACACTTGGAGATTTAAAAGCTGCAATCCCTGCGGAATGCTTTCAACCAAGTGTTGTTAAGTCAATGTTTTTCTTCTTCCGCGATGTTGCTGCGATCGCATTACTATATGCAATAGCCTATTATCTCGATTCTTGGTATTTCTTCCCAATTTTTTGGGTAATGCAAGGAACTATGTTTTGGGCTTTATTTGTGGTTGGACATGACTGTGGACATCAATCATTTTCTAAGCACAAATGGCTGAATGATTTAATGGGGCATATTTCCCATACACCGATTCTTGTACCGTATCATGGTTGGCGCATTAGTCACCGCACGCACCACAAAAATACGGGCAGTTTAGAAAACGACGAAAGCTGGTATCCCGTCAGCGAGTCAAATTACAAGAAAATGGATTTGGTATCGAAATTAGGACGATACTACGTATTTTTGATTGCTTACCCAATTTACCTATTTGCACGAACTCCAGGAAGAACAGGTTCCCATTTTCTCCCCAGTAGTTCCATATTCAAACCTTCCGAAAAATGGGATGTTATTACCAGCACTATCTGTTGCAGTGGGATGGTTGGTTTGTTAGGTTTCCTAACTTATCAATGGGGTTTTATATGGTTACTAAAATACTATCTAATGCCCTATTTAGTATTTGTTGTCTGGCTAGATTTGGTCACGTTTTTGCACCATACGGAACCCAGTATTCCCTGGTATCGTGGAGATGAGTGGACTTTTTTGAAAGGTGCAATTTCGACAATCGATCGCGATTATGGTTTTGTTAATCATATTCACCATGACATCGGTACTCACGTTGCCCATCACATTTTCTTGAATATGCCACATTACAATTTAAAGAAGGCAACTGCGGCAATTAAACCTGTAATGGGTGAATATTTCTTCGAGTCGAAAGAACCAGTTTGGAAATCGCTTTGGCAATCGGCAAATGAGTGTCAATTTGTACCAGATACAGGCAATAAGGTTTACTACACATTTCCTCTAAAATCAGCAAGAAAATAATTAAAATTGGTAATAAAACTTGCTTTAGTTTTGACTTTAGCCGTACTAATATGCATTAAAAATGCACATTAGCTTGTCCCTATTTTTGACAAAAGCTTTCAAGTACTATGTACCTGAAAGCTTTATTTTGTATCTGTAATTTTGGTTAAATATTCAAGATGCAGTAATTTATTGAGGTTTAACTCCCATGATTTTCAACCAACGATAGTTTGCAGCTAATGCATCTGCAAAAGTTTCATAAACTAAAAAACAGGCTCAAATATTTTACCCAAAATAGGTTTTTTATCCTAATTCACATACTTTAGCTTTTGTCAACATATATTAGTGGGTCGGTTCTCTAGGGAACACCAAAAAAACAATTTTCCGGTAGGTAAGGACATCGGTAAGATTATTTTCTGTACTGATATATTTTGCCGATTTGGAATGTTCTTTTTGAGGAAGTCCCTAAATTAGATCGCAGGCTCATTGTACTTTATCACTTAAGCGTACAAAAACATTGATTACAAAGACCAAAATTAAATATAGGTTTAATGGGGTAATGGCGAATGAGACGGTAAGCTGAGACTGGGTGCGAAGTTAATCAGTGTAGAAACTTCACGTAATTTCCTAATATTTAAAATCGTCCATTTCCCTGAACAATATGCTTAACTGTGGTCAAACTTTCCAAATTAATTAATCCACGTCGATGTCCTCTTTGATTCGACATTCCCAAAAACACCGCATCACCACGGGAAGGAGTTCGAGAAAAACGAGGAGAAGCATTAATATATGTGGAAGCACTGTTTACACCAAGAGCAAACTGCCGACTTTCTTGATAGGATTCAGTGACAATACAATCTGCATGTCCGCTACTATATTGGTTAATCCAACTAATTCCAGCTTCCAAACTATCAACAAGTTTAAAGGCAATATTTCGATTCAAATATGCACTTCCCCATTCATTATCTTGTGCTAATTGTAATTGCGGGAATGCTTCGACTAATTCTAGATCGCCTTTGATTTCAAAACCTTTTTCCTTCAAACTATTAAATAGTGTTGTTAGAGATGATGGTAATGTTTGACGGTGAATTAAGACTTTTTCAATGGCATTTACAGGATCGGGTTCGCTATTATGACTATCAATAATTGTCCACCGTGCCATTTCTAGACTACTATTCAGCGACCAATATAAATAACAATTACCGATCGCGGATTTTAAGACAGGTACGGTTGACTGACGCACTACCTGCTGGATTAAACTCGAACGTCCATAGGGAATTACCAAATTTAAATATTGTTCTTGGGTAACTAAATCGCGGGTTGATGAAGCATGTTCGCTACTGATGAACTCAATACAACCTGCTGGTAATCCAATTTCTGCGATCGCATTCTGTAATACACTAGCAATGGCAGCATTAGAATGACTCGCTTCCGTACTACCCTTGAGGATGATGCTATTTCCCGTTTTAATGCACATCCCTGCTGCGATCGCGGCTAATTCGGGAAATGCTTCGTAAACCAACGCGATCGTTCCCAATGGCATTAACTGGGAATAGGTTTGGGAATCTTCCAACTGATAATCAGCCGTTCGTACCCGTCGTAAAGGGTCAGAAAACTCCCCTAAACGCTGTAAAATCTCAACTGTCGTATCCAATCGTTGGGGAGTTAACTTTAACCAGTCCAAAATCAACTCCGGAACTGCCATTTCTCGACTCGCTTCTAAGTCGAGGGTATTCGCCTCTAAAATATCATCGAATGCGTCATTTAGTGCTTTTGCCATTGCTAGCACAGCACGACTTCGATCTATTCCTTTCGCGATCGCCAACCTCAAAGAAGCGCAATATGCACGTTTGGCACTTGCAATAGCGTAAGAGGCATCATCAAAAGCATCAGCATCAACAGTCATCGAAATTAAGGTCTATGGGTAAGCCAGAGCATTAATGCTGGCAGAATCGCCAACAATAAAGCTACCAATGCCCAAGCAAGTATTGTGTTAGTACTTGCCAAGCGTAAAGCTAACGGTAGCCATATAATCACTAGCACGAAAATAATCCCTAGCGCTACTGGTAAATAACTTTCTCCCAATTTTGGGTGAACTACATTCCAGCTGCTACCATTCCAGTGCCAAGCTTTTTTGTAAGGATAGGTGGTTGAAAGCTGCTCTAGAACCTGTCCGTTATCTTCGACTACAAAAATCTGCTGACAGCGATCGCAACCAAATGCATCTGTTAGCGTAATCGGAATTAACTTCCCCCGACGACGACAGGGACAAGGATATTCGCTATTAAAATCTAATTTTTCGGGTTTTTGTGATTGCACAAGCAAAATTAATAACTTGAGCGTGTTCTCTTAAATCAATAAGTAGATGAAAGCATTCTGCTATTTAAGCTAAAAAACTAAAATCTACTCATAATTTGTGCTTTTATAAGCCGTTACAGCCCAACAGCACATTTATTAAGTGTAGTTCATCTTACTGAAATCAGTTTGATTGTACTTAAAAATATTTACTTTTTCTTGTACACCTTTAAAACCAACACTTATGCAAAATCAGTTAACATTTTTCTGAAATACACCAGGATATCAAAAGTATGATAATTCCAAAGTTGTTCTCAAAATGCTAATTCAGCACATGATATCAAATTCATAGAACTTAAATAGTCTACTAATTGATATTTTACATTTACAAAGAGCGGGTAACGCGACTCGAACGCGCGACATCAACCTTGGCAAGGTTGCGCTCTACCACTGAGCTATACCCGCGAATAATTCACTCTTCTAATATTCACACGAGTAGATTTATTTGTCAATACTTTTTATTTAAGAATGGTGAAGACAACGAAAAAGGGACTTATGGAAAATCAGATATCCCAACTATGGACTGATGAATTTTATCATTCGTAAATAAGGGTTTCCCCGCCCCCTTATATATTCATGTACTTTTAGAGACGTATGGAAAATCAAATATCCTAACTATGGACTATGGACTTATCAATTTTATCATGCGTAAATAAGGGTGGGGAGACCCCACCCCTACAATAATTTGGGATAATTTTTATACTGGTGTTCCATGCCCAATTCCCAAAATTAACCCATTCCTTCCGATTCCTTGGCTAAGTCACCTAAATTTGCGCTTTTGAGCGATGGGGGAAAGGATTGTGAGTTGCCAGGATAGCCACTACCTAACTGCGATACTCCAGAGGAATCGTTATGGGTAGCTTGATTCCCCAAAGAAGTACGTAATTGTCGCATTAAAGTACCCATTTCGATCGCACTCATTGCGTACTCCCAACCAAGGTTACTTTTAATACCAGCACGTTCTAAGGCTTGCTGCATTGTATCGGTTGTCAGCACACCAAAAACGACAGGTACACCTGTTTGAAAACCAGCAGCAGCAATCCCTTTGGCAACTTCAGATGAAACATACTCAAAATGAGGAGTTTGTCCACGAATCACAGCACCCAAACAAATAATCGCATCATAACGATGGGAAAGTGCTAATTGACGCGCAACAACAGGAACTTCAAAACTACCTGGAACCCAAACATAATCAACTTGGGAACCTTGGGGATTTACATCAACACCGTGACGCTTCAAGCAATCTTGACATCCTTCCAGTAACTTGGTTGTCACCAAATCGTTGAATCTACCAATCACTAGCGCAAATCGTAAAGATTCCGTCTGGGTAAAAGTTCCCTCAAATACAGCCATGATTGCCTCTTAAACTAACTAATTAACTATAAGTTCTTGCAATATATATTTCCAGAAGCAGGGCAAAACCCGAATTTTTTGGAAAAAATTATTGGGAATTGGGGATTTTCCCTTACTCTCTCTTTCCCCTTTTGAACCGCAATACTTCTACAATTAAATAGCAGAGAAGCCAAGGTAAAAGTAAAAAGTACAAGGAAAAAGAAACATATGTCCTTTTATCCTAAACACTTAACCCTTATCCTTGATGGCTCCTCTGCTACTAATGTTGCGGAGATTAAATTTCGGTTTGAGGATGAGCAGTGACTTAAACTACTAAGAAGTTTAAAGCACCAACTAAAATCACCAACGCGAACCAAACTCCCGAACCAACCCAAAGCAGTTTTTTGGATTCAATCCAGTTCTGTGGTGTGGCATAGGCGACAGGAACACCTACAACCATTAAAAACGACACCAGTACAAGAGCCAAAAGTGCAAATTGGAATATAAAAGCCATTTTCTCTTCTCCTAAGACAGCTATTTTTAAGATTAGGATATTTTACGACACAAAGATTACTGTCCGTGACATACTCCTACAGTGTAGGCTTCTCACCCAATCCGGCTATTGCTTAGGAGGGGATGAGCTTTAAAGAACGGGATGCCCCTCCGCTCTGTTCAAATTATAAAATATTTTGCTCTTTGCTTGATAATAATTTTAATTGTTACGGCTATGCCATAAGGTATTAAAATCATCCTCTCCCAACTCACTCGTCTACCCGTAGGGTATACGCAGAGAGGCTTCTGTAAGTAGCAAGCTACAGTATGACAGAAGTCCAGATTTTACCCTTTTGCAGTATACATCCCGACACCAATTCGAGTAATATGGTGCGGAGCTTCTACTGTTTCAGCTAATAAATTGTAAGGTATCAGAATTTTCAACACTGTGGTTAATGTCTAGGAATTAATAGTTAGTGGTTATTTGTCAATATTTATTTGCCATTCGTTACCAAGTCATTAGTTCTGGGTAATTAACCTTCTTCCCAATCCCCCTTAAGATTATGGATTTAATATTGTGTCACACGACTGTTGATTTTGATGCACTAGGGGCTGCGGTGGGGCTGTCGCGGGTAAATGGGGGATGTAAAATTGTGTTAGCGGGAGGGGCACATCCACCTGTCCGCAAATTTTTGGCTTTGTATCGTGATGAATTCGCTTTAATTGAACGACGTTCGGTAAATCCCCAGCAGATTAGCTCGCTTTACGTAGTCGATACCCAAAATCGCGATCGCATTGGTAAAGCCGCAGAATGGTTCGATTTACCCCATCTTGAAAATATCATCATCTACGACCATCACCCTGACCAAATCAGCAATATTCCCGCAACAGAAACCCATATCGAAGCAGTGGGAGCAACCACAACTCTGATTGCTGAACTATTGCAAAAATCTCATATTTCCCTAACTCCTGCCGAAGCTACGGTGATGGCTCTTGGTATCCATGTTGACACTGGCTCCCTGGTTTTCGACAATTCCACATCCCGCGATGCCGTGGCTTTGGGATGGTTGATGCAGCAAGGGGCAAATTTAACGGTAGTTAATGAATATCTCGATCCAGGTTTATCACCACAGTTACAGCAATTACTCAAGATTGCGCTGGAAAAACTCGAATATTTGTGTTTGCCTGGATGTACGATCGCTTGGGTAATTTTACGTACTGATAAGTTTGTGCCTGGATTATCAAGTTTGGCTTCCCAGTTATGTGCGATCGCAGAAATAGATGTACTTTTTTTAGCCCATGAATTCCCTGTGGGAAGTGAAAAAGAGAAACCTTTAAACGAAAAACGCTTAAGCATAATTGGACGCAGCCAAAATCCTCACATCAAGCTCAACGAAATTTTTCAACCCTTCGGAGGAGGGGGACATTCCCAAGCTGCATCACTGAGTTTACGTAGTGTTAATACCCAAGAAATTATCAACCAGCTTCTAGACACGGTAAAAGCTCAAATACCCCAACCTCTCAC
>NZ_NTFS01000202.1 GCF_002289455.1 Brunnivagina elsteri CCALA 953 | reverse complement strand
TTTTTCTGTCAATGCGTAAGTCCTAGCTTATTGAAAAAGTCTTTTTGTCAATAGGGTTTGAGATGCGCTAACCCTGCTTACCAATACCGCAACCTTGGTAATTTTTGTGGCAATAAAAGCAGTCGATATGACCATTCGCTTCTAGCTCTCCAAACCCGACAATTGTGTCCATTATATGGGCGATATATGTAAATCGGCTCGAACACACTTCCACCCAGTTTCTAAAGTAGATATTATCTGGTGCCCATGCTCGAACTTGGTTGCTTGAGTAGTCGCGGATATTGATTTCCCTAACCGTGTTATGAAATAACTGGGCTATTTGTTCGGTATCCTGTTCTTCAAATAATCGTATTGCGATCTGACTATTTACGTATTCGCGGAGGTCTTGACTGCGATCAGGTTGTTTGCATTCTACTTCACTAGTCATAGTATTTCCTTTTGTTTATAAATTTATTGGCGTTTACCAGAGGTTTTATGCAACACGTAATTTTTATCGCCATGACTTTTCCCTGACAGCCTTGCATTAGCCTTTCTTGTAATTATGCGATCGCAACTCCTCCAGAGTATCGCTCACGAAATTTGACTCTGGGATGCTTGTATTGTCTCCCAAAGTAGCCATACTGATATTGCCAAGCCGATCGCACCACTAATTAACACTGCTTGTAAACTTAACAACTGCCAGGTATATCCGAGATAATAAACCCAAATACTTAAGGGAAATAGTAAAAATAATCCCGTCAGAGTACCGGGACGAAGTTGTCGAGCTTTCCAACTCAAAAATAGATGGTCGAGTAGGGGATGGGTAAGACCAACCGCAGGTAAAATCATTCCTAAAACAGACCATTGCCACCCTGCAAAGGCTGTAACAAATGCAAAGATAAATACGGGTATAATTTCTAGAACTAATCCAGTATCAAAAAGAACCGAACGCCAATCAGGTTTAACTTTTTCGTAGGCTGGGAGCCATACTTCTGCGATCGCGTAGCGACTCCTCTGGAGTATCGTATGGAGAATCAATGCGATCGCTAATAGCCAAATCGATAAATTTTGTAATGCCATAGTTGTATTGCGATGGGAATTGCTTTTATCATGTAGATAGTCACCATATATATGCATACATATTCGGTGTGAGTAATTCCGAGGTTGATAAAAATAATTCTGTTAACAAAAGTGGCGATACTAACGCTTGAGTCGCGTAGCGATCGCTATTCCGAAAGACAGGTGTATTTCTAAATTAGCGAAGCCAAAATAATGACATCATCACCCCCAGGAAATAATTATGGCATCAGGAATAATGGTTACAGGTGAATGGATAGCAGATGGGAATCAGCCAAATTCAAGTGGTGAGTTCCGTGAGATACCAACAAAATTTCGCGATCGCATTGATTCTCCAAGGGAGACGCTACACGAACGCACAAAGCAACTTGTCCCAGGACATCGCAAAACAATTGTTGAATTTTGCTGCTCGAACATATGCACCTATACTTGAGAAGCGATCGCATAAGCAAGCAAAGGAGGAACGCTATTACCGATCGCTTTATGCGCCGCAAGCTTACTTGTACCAAAATTAAACCAATCGGGAAAACTATGTAATCTCGCGGCTTCACGAACCGTTATCACCCTCGCATGTTCGTAGTGTATTGGACGCGCTGTTGTTCGATTCCCACTTCCCGCACGTAACGTCGGGGAAAAAGCATCGGCTGACAAGCGATAAGCCCAGGTCGTAAGTTCTTTCTCTCCTGGTTTTGTACCACCATATTTCTGTTGAGTAGCTGGTGCGTGTACTGTTGCTTGGAAGCCACTAATGGCGAAATGCGCCACGGGGATGCATCCCTGTGTACACTTTCGCGTACTCCGTAAGTTTGAACTGTCCGTGAAGATGTTATCCAAATATACTGCGTATTCGCCCTTTTGGTTTAATTCCCAGGTGTCAATTTGAGGAACGATCGCAATATGACTTAGATCGGCGATAGCGTCAAAGACGCTGACCTTCGGTATCGCATCCCCCACATTAAACCTATTCTCACTCTCAGTAGGTGGCTCAATTTCCCCAAACTTCGACCCTACCCAAATTGCTCGTTGTCGTTTTTGGGGTACACATAAAACAATCAAACCGTCACCGTACCATTAGCACGGTGTTTAAAGCACGACATAAAGCCGATGTTAGTGAGGTGTGAAGGTGTATAACTTGATAGATATCAACATACATTAAAATACTTAAGTTAAAGTAAATTAATATACCAGAGTGCTTTTGTATTCCCATTATAAAGTGGGTGCGATCGCGTTAACTTCCTGACTTGATTTGGGAGTGCGATCGCACCCTAAATCTACCATCCCCAAAAACTATGCTGGCAACGAAAAATCTGTTGCGTTTAAAACCCCATCGGCACGCTACCATAAGTATAATTACAGACTTATACAGACTTTTATACCAAAACCCTGTGCTTACCAATGCCTCTAAACGAAATCATTAGTGCGATCGCTGGTTTTGCAAGTCCTATCCTCAAGGACAAAATTCAACGCAATGAGACTGTAATCAAGCTATTACAACAGTTTAAGCTTGACCCCGAACATCCACCTGGCGATTTTAGTGGGGTTTATGCTTATGCTTTGGTGGAATACGGTGTTGGGAAACCCAGACAATTGCTGGAAATTTTTCGTCACGATGAAGTCAAACAGGCGTTTCGCAAAGCGTTTGACCACAATAACCCTTCAATTTTGCTTTCGGAAGTCGATACATTTCTCGATACTTACGCTTTAGGCGATGAAATTCGCGATTTAGGGCTGGATGTGAGGCGAGAAGTGGCTGAATTTGCTACTGTTTTTATTGAAGTTGCCAAACGTAGTCGCACTCCTGGGGATGTGTTGATGAGTCACCAACTTGGTTCCTTACCCAAGCGCATTGCCAGCATTCAGGAGCAACTTAGCAGATTGCCGAATTTAGAAGGAATCCGTACAGAAATAGCGCGGTTAGCGACTGAGAGTTATCCCGCGTTGCCAGGGGTTTCTGGGGCAGAAAATAATTGTAAAGCGATCGCATACTCAAGCAAGATGCAAAATCTGATACCTTAAAAAATATTTCAGGAATATCACCTAAAAAGTGTGAGATATATACTTAAGGCTATTTTGTTGCGATCGCTTACGTGAATCGTCCTTAATAGCGCTGTTGCTCTTGACAAATTAGCTTAATTATGAGCATTTATTATACACAATCCCATACACCAACTCGGAATATCTTACTTTTATCGGCAAATCCTAAAGGTACTAGTCAATTGCGTCTAGCTCAGGAGATGCGGGATATTAGGGAAGGGTTAAGATTGTCAGAGAATCGTGACCTGTTTACAATTAGTTCAGCAGAGGCTGTACGTCCCAGGGATATACATAGAGCTATTTTGACATACAAACCACAGATTATTCACTTTTCTGGGCATGGTTCTCCAGAAGAAGGTTTGTTATTTGAAGATGAAACGGGTGGGGTAAACTTTGTTGATGGAGAAGCTTTAGCTGGTTTATTTGAGTTATTTGCCAATCAAGTTGAGTGTGTTGTTCTCAATGCTTGTTATTCCAAATATCAAGCTGCGGAAATTGCTCGACATATTAATTATGTAGTGGGGATGAGTCAGGAGATTCAAGATAAAGCTGCTATTGAGTTTGCTGTTGGTTTTTATGATGGATTGGGAGCAGGGGAAGATTATGATTTTGCTTATAAACTTGGTTGCAATGCTATTTTGATGGCTGGAATCAAACAGCATTTAATTCCAGAGTTAATTAGTTCTGACACTTTAAATGAGAACTTAAATTTGCAATTACCATCAACGAATTTACCTAGAAATAATAATTCAGAATTATCCCAGAATATATATATTGACAGAACTCCGATTGAAGAGAAATGCTACCAAGAGATTTTACAACCAGGGGCGCTAATTCGGGTTAAAGCTCCTCAAAGAATGGGTAAAACCTGGCTTTTGGAGAATTTGCTATCATCCGCTAGGGAACAGGGTTATCAAACAGCAAAGTTAGATTTACAGCAAGCGGAAAACTCGATTCTCGATAACTTGAAAAGTTTCTTGCAGTGGGTATGTGTTGATGTTTCTGATAGTTTAGATATTGAGCCTGAAGTTAATGAAATTTGGCAAGATATATATGGTGTGAATAAAAATTGTACTCGTTACTTTCAAAAGCATTTATTATCAGCTAGCGAAAGTCCTTTAGTATTTGCTATTGACAACTTTGAGCGACTATTTGCATATCCAGATATATTCTCTCAATTTTGCTTGCTGTTGCGGGGTTGGTATGAAAATGCAAAAGGGGGTGACAGGGTAGCGAATATTTGGAAGAAACTGCGGTTAGTGGTGGTACATTCGACAGAAAATTATCCGGTTTTGGATAGTAACCATTCACCCTTTAATGTGGGTATCCCAATTGAATTACCGGAATTTAATCGACAGCAGGTAAAAGCTTTTGCTGGGAATTATGCATTAGATAAACAGTTGGGTGAGCAAGGTTTAATTAAGTTAATGGAGTCAATTGGAGGACATCCTTATTTACTACAACAAGCATTTATTAACCTCAAAAATCAGCAAATAAACTTAGAACAATTGTTAAGTCTTGCACCCACGGAACAGGGAATATTTAGTGACCATTTGCGACAACAATTGTGGCATTTACAACATAATTCTCAGTTAGAATTAGGGTATAAAAAAGTGGTCAGGACAAATGCACCTGTGCGACTCGATGCTGAGGTTGCATTTAAGTTGCATAGCTTGGGTTTGGTGAAGCTTTCAGGTAATGATTGTCTCCCTAGCTGTGATTTGTATCGTCAGTATTTTTCTGAGCGTTTGGGGTGATATTAATATCCTCGACTTCTCGCGTCTCGTACGTCTGGTTCCCATGCTCTGCGTGGGAACCTACGTCGGAGGCTCCGCCTCTAGTTTAACAGGAGGCAGAGCCTCCAAGAAGCGTTACAAGTCAGAGCCTTGTAACGAGTTACAGCACACCACACAATGATTTGATTTTTTTGAGCGTTTGGGGTAAATCATGTTTAACGAGTACAGATTTTCCGGAAGTCTACCAGAAGATGCTAGCACCTATGTCACACGGGAAGCTGACACAGAATTATATGATTCGCTGACAGCAGGGAAGTTTTGTTATGTTTTAAACTCCAGACAATCGGGAAAATCCAGCATTCGGGTACGCACAATGCGACGGTTGCGCGATGCTGGGGTGGAATGTACTGCGATCGATTTATCTGCGGGTGGTGTGCAAAATGTCACACCCGAACAGTGGTACGTGGATTTAATCGACCATTTGATTGAAAGTTTTGCTTTAGATGTAGATTTGGGGGATTGGTGGGGAAAGAATCAATTACATTCTGAGGTAACAAGATTTCGGAAGTTTATTGAAGATGTTTTGTTAGTTGAAGTTAAATCAAATATTGTTATTTTTATTGATGAAATTGATAGTGTTCTCAGTTTGAATTTTCCCACAGATGACTTTTTTGCTTTAATTCGCGCTTGTTATAATCAACGAGTTGATAATTCCGAATATAATCGCCTCACTTTTTGTTTGTTGGGAGTAGCTTCACCGAGTAATTTAATTAAAGATAAGCAGCGTACACCATTTAATATGTTTATAATCTTATTTATCAAGAGGTTTTTAATTTAAATTGGGTTGAAGCTGAATTAAAAAAATTACGTCCTTATTCGGAAGCTTTTAGAGCTTGGGTTGCTTCTGGGTTAGTTGATGAGTCGCGGCTTTTGCGGGGGAATGCGCTGCAAGATGCTGAAGAATGGGGGAAGGATAAGAATTTAAGCTATCAGGATAAACAGTTTTTAGCTGCTAGTCGAGAGCAGGAAATTCAGGAGGAAATTGCTGCGAAAGAAAAAGAAGCACAATTGGAGCGAGAGAGGAAGGATAGGGAAGCCACGGAGTCAAGAAATTTATTATTAACTGAAGCAAATATTAAGGCTAAAAGAAAGATTCGTAATGGTTCTATCTTTGTATTGTTGGCGTTAGTAGTTACTGCAACTTTAGGTATCTTTACAGAAAAACAAATCAATAAGCTTGCTTCGATAGAGAATGAAGTTAAAACTGTTCAAAAATTATCTCAATTAGCTGGAGATTTACGTAATGATAATCAAGAATCTGCGTCAGATGAAGCTTTAAGAATAGCTGGATTATCTTTTAGAATAAAAGACCGTAATCTCAAACTATCAATGTTATTGGCTTCTATGTCGCGAGCATATCAAAGTCTCGGAAAGAAAAATGAGGCAAAAGAGAATATTACAGAAAGTCTAGAATATTTAAATCAAGTAGGAAATCAAATTAGTGCTGATGAAAGAATACGAGTTGAATTATTGATTAGATATATGATAAATGATTATCAAGAAGCTTTTAATTTAATTCAAGCTTATCCAAACGAAATTAATCCATTTAAAGATAATCAAATTATCACAGTCCAAGATATTGAATCTATTCATCTAGAATTACTAAAAAATAAAATATCAGAGAGGCTTCGACTTAAAGTTGAAGCCTCTCTCAAACAACACCATTATGCTGAACTTA
The DNA here is from genome assembly GCF_002289455.1 of Brunnivagina elsteri CCALA 953. GTDB lineage: Bacteria > Cyanobacteriota > Cyanobacteriia > Cyanobacteriales > Nostocaceae > Brunnivagina > Brunnivagina elsteri. Next base: position 5,630 of record NZ_NTFS01000202.1, on the reverse strand, counting down.
ATAATCTACTTGCAAGTAAAAAATGGCAGGAAGCAGATGCAAAAACAGCACTCATAATTCGTTCTTATTTATTTTGCTCAGATATTAAAAAACTTGACGAAATTTGGGTAAAACACTCACAAGGGCGTTTTGGTTTTAGCGTACAAAAGAAAATTTGGTTAGAACATGCAAATCGACTTAGTGTTACACAATTTATAGAGAAAGAGAAGAAGAACTTTAATGATTTTTTGTCTCAGATTGGATGGTATGAACAAGGATATGAAGATATTATCGAGAAAATAACAAAAGATGGATATAAAAAAGGAAATGCTGGTATATTACCTTACTCATTACATTTTGGAAATGTAGTATCTTCTTTTTCTAAATCTAATCCTTTTTATCATTATATTTACGATCTCCGACAAGAACCTCTTTCATCTGCTGAAATTTTATTTTCTCCGAAATGCAGATTAAACTCCTTAAACCGACAAATTAAATTTATTTGGCCTGCTAAAGGTGTTCTCACCTCCGGTTCCGGTTGGCGCTGGGGCAGAATGCACAAAGGTCTTGATGTCGCTAACTCCGTTGGTACTCCAATTTATGCATCTGCTCCCGGAATCGTCGCGAAAGCTGGCTGGAGTAAGGGTGGTTACGGTAACTTAGTCGAAATTCGTCATCCTGATGGTAGTATGACCCGTTACGGTCATAACAGCAGAGTTATGGTGTCAGAGGGGCAACAAGTGCGTCAAGGTGAGAGAATTGCTTTAATGGGCGATACTGGATTTTCTACGGAACCAACTTTACATTTTGAAATTCATCAGGCAGGCAAAGGAGAAGTAAACCCAATAAATTTTTTACCATCTGGACTCTAAACAGCAAACAGGGGTCATCGTGCTAAAATTCTGCGATCACGCTTCCAACCCAAGCACTTAAAACGATGCGATCGCGCTTCTAATCCAATGACTCAAAGCCATGCGATCGCACTTCCAATTCAAGCGCATAAAATCATGCGATCGCGCTTTCAATCCAATCACTTAAAACCATGCGATCGCACTTCTAATCCAAAAACTTAAAATTATGCGATCGCGCTTCTAATCCAACCACTCAAAACCATGCGATCGCGCTTCTAATACAACCACTTAAAATCATGCGATCGCACTTCTAATCCAATAACTTAAAATTATGCGATCGCGCTTTCAGTTTAGCCACTTAAGTCAATCATGCGATAAGCCTGAGGTTTCGCGTATCGCGCTTTCAATTTAGCAATTATCGTACTACTCAAATCGACCATACTTATACAACAAAACCCTTTGCTTTCAATATCGCGGTGACTTGTTGGTTATGAATGACCATTGCTTCGCGATCGCGGATGGTGCGATCGGGATCATCAGGATAAATATTATGTCCCCATTCACCTTGATAATTTTCTAGACTAATGCGTTCTCCAGTTGCCATGATACGTCCATGAAAACTACTACGGGTATGCGCTCCATACTCTCCATAGGGAATATAGTAGTCCAAATAGGAATTTGGGGGTGGGGAAATAACAAACTGTATCCTGTAGTCACCATAGCTGGCTTTGAGCCAGATGCTATAGATATTGTTGAATGTAAAAAAGGATGGCAGTAGGGAATCTTCAGTCACCGATTGTTTGAGATAGGTACTAAAGAGTTCGTACAGTTCGGGTGAAAGTTTTTCTTGCTCCATATTTCTCTAAAAAAGCGATTCTCCATGCTCTAAACCGCAAACACTATCCTCACTTAACCAGTTCACCATTTCTTCAAATAGCTCTCGTGCTTCCGAGAAAAACATGTCTTCTTTTGAGGTAGATGCTTTCATATGTCTTGATTATCTCCCAATAGATGCTTACTTTTTAAGCCCGTCAGTAATACCTGGTTATTTCCTCAAAGTACTACTCTGACAGACTTATCATCTTTATTCTTCCAAAGTATAGCGTACTTTTAAAAGAGTCGCACCCAAACGAAGTAATGCTTGGAAAAGACAATCGGCAATTTCTGTGCGATCGCTAAATAAGAAGCTACATTAATATAGTTTCATCAAAAATCTGTACTCTTGAGTGCATCTACCTTACCCATCAATCTATGAGAAAGCGGAGAAAATCACTTTTCACCCTACTGTTTACAGTAGTTTTGGCAATCAGTATCATCAACGGTCAAAATCATCCAATACTGGCATCATCGATTGGTAAAGACACATTGACGATGATTACTTCCCCTGATTATCCCCCTTTTGAGTATTACGAAAATCAGGGAAACACTCGCAAAATAGTTGGTTTTGATATTGATATTGCCAACTATATCGCTAAGGAATTGGGATTCAAGCTGGAAATCATGGAAACGGATTTTGGTGGTTTAATTCCCGCATTGCAAGCAAATCGCGCTGATTTTGCGATGGCAAGTATGAATCCGACTCCTGAAAGAAAGCAAAATGTTGATTTTTCCCTGATTTATTACCAAGGCAGAGATTCAATTGTTGCCGACAAAGGTAGTAAAATTACCAAATTAGAGGATTTAGCCGGGAAAAAACTAGGGGTGCAATTAGGCACAACTCAAGAGCAAAATGCAAAAAAAATGGCAGCAAAGTTACCAGGAATGGAAATTAAGCTGTTGAGTAAAGCCCCAGAAATGATTCAAGAGATAAAATCGGGACGGATTGATGCGGTGATTTTGGGGGAAATTACTGCCCAAGGGTTTACCCAATCGAATCCAGAATTAGGATTTTATCCGTTACCACCAGAGGATAAGGAAGCAGGAGGAAGTGCTGTAGCATTCCCCAAAAATTCCCCTTTGGTTGCACCATTTAACAAGGTATTGCAGAAAATGATTGATAGTGGTGATTTAAATAAGCTGAAAACTCAGCGAATTGCCGCTATTAAAGATACCCTAATCCCTACTCAAGCGGTAACAAAAACAGGTCTAAATTTCGACATAAGCCGAATTATTCCCGATATCCCATTCATTCTTCAGGGAATACCCGTAAGCTTGATGTTTACTTTGTTGTCGTTATTTTTTGGTTTAATTTGGGGAACGTTACTTTCCCTATTCAAAATTACAGGCATTAAAGCTTTAACTTGGTTTGCCAATGCCTATACCTCGGTGTTTCGCGGTACACCAATGCTTTTACAGTTGGCGTTGGTTTATTATGCTACACCCCAACTAACAGGTTACAATATTCCCGCGTTGCAAGCTGGTGTTTTAACATTTACCCTCAATTCCGGCGCATACATGTCAGAAACGATTCGGGGAGGGATTCAATCGGTAGATAAAGGACAAACTGAAGCAGCTTTATCGATGGGTGTTCCTTACCATTTGATGATGTGGGATATCATTATTCCCCAAGCTTTGAAGAATATTCTCCCAGCTTTGGTAAATGAGACAATTGGACTGTTGAAGGATTCCGCATTGGTCTCGACTTTGGGAATGGTGGAAATATTACGAAGTGCCCAAATTGTCGGGGCAAATAAGTACATTTACTTTGAACCGTTATTATTTGCCGGATTAATTTACTACGTCTTAGTTATGAGTTTGACTTTTAGTGCATCAGCTTTAGAAAGGAGATTACGTTTAAGTGAGTAAAACAGTAATTCGTACAGAAAATCTTTGTAAATCCTTCGGTAAATTGAATGTCCTCAAAGATATTTCCACAGAGATATATCCAGGGGAAGTAGTTGGTATACTTGGTCCTAGTGGTTCAGGGAAATCAACATTTTTACGCTGTATGAACCTCCTCGAACATCCCACCAAGGGCAAAGTTTACTTTCGAGAAGCCGAAATTACCGTTCCCAACGTAAATATCAGCAAAATTCGTCAAGAATTGGTGATGGTATTTCAGCACTTCAACTTATTTCCCCACATGACAGTGTTGGAAAATGTCACCTATGCACCGATGAAAGTCAAGGGATTGAATAAGGAAGATGCAATTAATAAGGGATTGGAATTATTGGATAAAGTCGGTTTAGGTGAAAAAGCTCATGTTTACCCAGCAAGACTATCAGGAGGGCAAAAACAACGAGTTGCGATCGCACGGGCTTTGGCGATGGAACCAGAGATGATATTATTCGATGAACCAACTTCCGCTTTAGACCCGGAAATGGTGAAAGATGTCTTGGAAGTGATGAAACTTTTAGCCAAAACTGGGATGACAATGGCAATCGTTACCCATGAAATGGGGTTTGCCAGGGAAGTAGCCAGTCGGATTATGTTTCTCGACCAAGGTAGTTTAGCAGAAGACACCACACCAGGGGAATTTTTTAGTAGACCAAAGTGCGATCGCGCTAAACAATTTTTGGAGAAAATGCTGTAATAAGACAAAAAGTAGCAGATGACAAGCAATATAAATTGGTCGCTTTTTTATAAATTCGAGGGCAATCTACCGCAAGAATTCTATGAAATTCGCCAGGATGGTGCGACACTTTGGGTTGCCACTGGCAAAGTGCTGACTAAAATACCGCAAAATCTCATGTGAGTTCGAGTTTGATAACTTTCGAGATGGCGTTTTTGAATCGTGTATTCAAGCTCTACAAATGCTAGACAAAGAGGAGTTTTTCAGTCCTTTTCTAGCATATCCTCTCTCCTTTTTCCAAACTTATAACTCAAACTTGACGACATAATACCAGTGTAAATACTCATGTATAAATCAAGTGTTATTGAGAGCGATACAATAAAAATGGGAATAATTAGAGGTTAAATATGACTAATAAAGAATTATTAATCCAAGAAATTGACAATTTACCACCAGAATTGCTAACAGAAGCGCTGAATTTGATTCGTTCTATTAAAAGTATTGCAGGTTTTTCGCACGCTGCCACACCGCTCGAACACCTGGAAAATAAACGCGGCTAACTAACTCCCAAGCTCTAAAACTACGCTTCCCGTCCAACAAGGACACACACCATGCTTCGTCCTTGATATAGCGATCACTCTCAACTTTCCACTCCAAAAGTGCAAACCTATGGCTTTTGCGCTGCACCATTCGCAATTTCCGTTCTGCTGCAACGCGACTAGACAGCATCTTTACCTCAAACTTTGAAGCAGCCAGCAATACATCGATCGTCAGTTACCCTCCCAGACTTTCGGTATCTATCATTTGATCGAGTGCCACCAATTTAATAGCTTTGCTCCTTAAAACCTCCAGAAGACCATAAAATAGTTTTGACGAACTGCCAATACGGTCAATTCTTGTTACAAGTAGTTCGCTAACCACTCCTTTAGGCGTTAATTTTAAATTACAGATTATTCGTTTCTGATTTGCTGCTTAGGAACGCGGATTAAATAAAGTGCAAAAGTCTCAAAAGTAGGGTGTGTTAGCGCAGCGTAACGCACCATTCCAACCCACATTCCGCACCCTAACTGTCACACATCAAAAAAATATTGAGAAAGTAGTACATAAAACCTACAAACAAGTCATAGCCAAAGAGAACTAATAAGAATTAGTGGCATTAGTTCAAAGTACAAAGTTACTATTGAGATTATTGGGTAGTCAAAGAAAAAGCTCCTTGAGTCAAAAAGATTAAAGAATTAAGAAAAATTAATTTTTGACAAAAGTAAAAATGTGAAAATAAAAGCAGAATTGTTAGGAAAATTCTGCTGCCATGTTTAATATAAAAGATGTTGAAATACAAAATATCGACC
>NZ_NTFS01000201.1:9699-12194 GCF_002289455.1 Brunnivagina elsteri CCALA 953 | reverse complement strand
CTTTTAGTACGGCAGTACCATATTTTTTGTTGTCAGTGTTACATACTATTTTTATCCTCTACTCTTAACTACTTGCCAGAATCTATTGATAGCAATAGATTCACTAAATCAAGCTCGTTATGTACTCTGTAATTATTGCTGTTAATAAGCAATAAAAATCACCTGCACTTAGTAAAGATATTACACTAGCAAGTCAGTATAAGGCTAAAGTACTGATAATGAATTTAGGCTATTAAGTATAATTGGCACGTAAAGCCTGTTGGCATTGAGTTTAATGGCTATTTCAGGCGTTTTTAAGATACCTTTTTTTACTGGCGTGCCGTTTTTACTCAATAGCGAATTTAGATGTCACAAAAAGAACCTGTGATTATCTAAGTATGTATAATTTTTTGAGCCAGTGTGCAATTAATATTACTAATTGCTTGCACTAATTACTTACTCAAAATAGAACTCAATTTTGCGAATATGCCTTTATTCATAGACCTCAAGGAAAATAAGCGATCGCAAAATACTGGCAATGCTTCGACATACAAACATTAAATTTTATGGTACTGCCGTACTAAAGCTTTTACTCCATCTCTATAATTAACCAGTTTGCGCGATCGCAGAAATTTGTTTTTGGACTGCTTTGATTAAATCGATGGTTTTTTGGTAGGGTATTTGCTGTCTTTGTTGTCCGAATTGGGTTGCTGCGGTTTGTAAGTCTGATATTGCAGCTTGTTCGTATCCTAGTCGATGATAGGCAATTCCACGATTTACGTATGCTTGGGTATTGCTGGGGTTGAGATGGACTGTGTTGCTAAAATCCCGTATTGCACCAAAGTTATCGCCGTTTTTACCTACGGTACAACCCCGATTGAAGTAAGCACGGGAATCTTGGGGATTTAGACGAATTGCGAGGGTAAAGTTGTCGGTTGCGCTTTTGATGTTGTTGAGGTGAAACTTTGCTAAACCTAAGTCGTTGTAAATGTCGGCAATGAGAGAATTTTGCGTTGCGGGAATTAGGGATAGAGCTAAATGGTAGTCGGAAATTGCCTCTTGGTGTTTTTCAAGAGACGCGATCGCAACTCCCCGATTATAATAAGCACGAAAGTCATTTGGTTTTAGTGCGATCGCTCGATTGTTATCTTCCATTGCTGCGAGATAATTATTTTGTCGATAATAGGCAATTCCCCGATTTATGTAAGCTTCAATGTTATTGGGTGTTAAATTTATCGCTTGGTTGCAATCGGATACGGCATTCTGATATTGTTGTAGATTAAGAAAAGCTAAACATCTATTACTGTAAGCTGCACTATATTGGGGATTTATTTCTATTGCCTGGGAAAATCTCCCAATTGCCCCCGAATAATCCATGTTTTGTAACTTCTCGACACCGAGTTTCATTATTTCCTTAGCATTAATTTCTCCATTAACCAACGAGTCAGCATTTGCGATCGGAATTATTAGGGAAAAAAGTAAACAAAAAAGTAGCGCAACCACAATTAACTGCGTGCGAATTAATTTAAGCGAATGATTCATAAGAATACTCAACAGAAGACAACACTGACGACTAGAGAATCTGGGATAGAAACTTGCGAGTACGCTCTTCCTTAGGGTTTTGAAAGAAGTTAAAAGGTGTAGCTTCCTCAACAATTAAACCTCCATCCATAAAAATCACTCGATCGGCAACTTCGCGAGCAAATCCAACTTCGTGGGTAACTACTACCATTGTTATACCATCAGCAGCCAGGGTTCTAATTGTGTCTAACACCTCTCGCACCATTTCCGGATCGAGGGATGAAGTCGGTTCATCAAATAGCATGATTTTGGGTTGCATTGCTAAAGCTCGTGCGATCGCAACTCTCTGCTGTTGTCCACCAGATAATTGCCCTGGATATTTTTGTGCTTGTTCTACAATTCCCACTCTTTCTAATAACTGCATTGCTACTTTTTCGGCTTTGACTTTTGACCATTTCCGTACCCAAATGGGTGACAAAGTAATGTTTTGTAGTACGTTAAAATGGGGAAATAAGTTAAACTGTTGAAACACCATTCCCACTTCTCGCCGAATTGCTTCAATATTCCGCAAGTCATCAGTCAGGGTAATGCCGTCAATTTCAATTTTTCCCTGTTGATATTCTTCTAAGGCATTAAAGGTACGAATAAAAGTTGACTTCCCTGAACCTGATGGTCCCATAATTACTACTACTTCTCCCCGATTTACTGTCAAGCTAACACCTTTTAGAACATGGAATTTTCCATACCACTTTTGGATATCTTGGGCAATAATAATTGGTTGTTGTAAATTCATATGATTTTGGATTTTGGATTGGTAGAGTAGGTTATGTTTTTTCCCCAACAGTCAAATAAAAAAAATAATACCAACTTTGAAAAATCTATTGGAAGATACTTCCTTTGTCAGTATGACTGTTTAAATGTTATCGTCGAGCAGTTTAAATGAATCTCTTGGAAGATGCTTCCTTTGTCAGCATGACTGTTTAAATGTTATCGTC
>NZ_NTFS01000201.1:0-9599 GCF_002289455.1 Brunnivagina elsteri CCALA 953 | reverse complement strand
AGCAGTTTAAATGAATCTCTTGGAAGATGCTTCCTTTGTCAGCATGACTGTTTAAATGTTATCGTCGAGCAGTTTAAATGAATCTCTTGGAAGATGCTTCCTTTGTCAGCATGACTGTTTAAATGTTATCATCGAGCAGTTTAAATGAATCTCTTGGAAGATACTTCCTTTGTCAGCATGACTGTTTAAATGTTATCATCGAGCAGTTTAAATGAATCTCTTGGAAGATACTTCCTTTGTCAGCATGACTGTTTAAATGTTATCATCGAGCAGTTTAAATGAATCTCTTGGAAGATACTTCCTTTGTCAGTATGACTGTTTAAATGTTATCGTCGAGCAGTTTAAATGAATCTATTGGAAGATGCTTCTTTTGTCAGCATGACTATTTACATTTTATCGTTGAGCATTTTAAATGAATCTATTGGAAGATGCTTCCTTCGTCAGCATGACTGTTTACATTTTATCGTTGAGCATTTTAAATGAATCTATTGGAAGATAGCATGACCGTTTAAATGTTATCGTTGAGCAGTTTAACTATCTCTGACCGACACCTAATTGTTTTTCTAAACGTTGGGAAGCTAGGGACATTGAATAACAAAATACCCAATAAATCAGTCCTATAAATAAATAAACTTCTGCATAACGATTGAGAAATTCAGGTTGAGCCAAAATCGAACGAGAAATACCAATCAATTCTAATAATCCGACTATTGATAACAAAGAAGTGTCTTTAAATAAACCGATAAATTGACCAACAAGGGCTGGAATAACTGCACGTAGGGCTTGAGGAAGGACAACCAGTAATATGATTAAGGGAGTACTCAAGCCTAGCGCTTTGGCAGCTTCAGATTGTCCCCGTGGAATTGATTGCAAACCACCACGTACATTTTCTGCTAAATAGGCTGCACTGAATAGGGTTAAACCTGCAATTCCTCGTAATACTCGATCTAAACGGATGTCGTCTGGCAAAACCAAAGGCAGCATTACTTGAGCTAAAAACAAAATTCCAATTAGTGGTAATCCCCGAATAATTTCAATGTAGAAAATACTCAGATTTCGCACCATAAACATCTGACTTTGACGACCTAATGCTAGTAATATACCTAAAGGAAAGGAAATAATAATACTAATTACTGCCATTACTAAAGTTAGTAGCAAGCCATTCCATAAATTTGTATCTACTTTTTCTAGTCCAAAACCTCCACCAATTAACCAGAGAATGATTGGAAAAGATAATCCCCAAGCTAGAGGTAAAAAACTATTAATTAATTGAGGTAAACGCTGAATAAAAGTTCCCCAAGTTAAGCCAGATAAACTAAGAATAATAACTAATGATAGCCAAAGTCGTCCGTGAAGTTGTTGGGGAAAACGACCAACTAAAAATAATTGTAAGTTCACATTGATAACTGACCATTGAGCTTGAGTAAACACCCAGCTAAGAATGCCTTTGATACTCGAAATCAGTAACCAAGAGCAGACAATTGTCAAAATACTGTTATACCAGTTGTTAAATAGGTTTTTTTGCACCCATTTTTTGAATTGAAAATTTTGATTCATTATTAATGCTTCTTTGAAGAAAATTTTAAAAGCTATTATCTTTCTTTAATTTGGACAGTATGATTTAATAAATTCATGATGAAGGCTATAATTAAACTCATAGTTAGATAAGTCACCATAATTAATAACATCACTTCTACAGCTCTACCAGTTTGACTAAAAGTGGTGGAAGCAACAAAGTAAATATCGGGGTAGGCAATTGCGATCGCTAAACTGGAATTCTTTGCTATATTCAGATATTGGCTTGTGAGTGGTGGAATAATTACCCGCAAAGCTTGGGGGAAAACTACTAACTGCATAACTAATCCTGACTTTAAACCTAGTGCCTGTGCCGATTCCCATTGCCCCTTAGGTACTGATTGAATTCCACTTCGGATAATTTCGGCAATAAATGCACCTGCATAGAGGGTTAATCCTAAAATTAATGCCGATAATTCAGAGGATATTTCTATTCCGAAAGGGATTTTTATGCCCTGATTATTAAGGGTAATTAATCCCAACAAAGAGATTTGATTTTCTACTTTTGGCAGATTCAGAAAAAAACTGGAGTACCAAAAAAATAATTGTAAAAGTAAGGGTGTATTCCGTAAAATCTCAACATATACTAAAGCCAAATTCCGGACTAACCAATTATCAGATATTCTTGCCACTCCAACGGTAATACCGACAATAGTTGCCAAAATTATGCTGACAATGATAACTCTTAGGGAGTTGACCAAACCAACTAAGAAAGCGCGACTATAGCTATCTGAAGGTTGGTAAGAAATTGGAGTTTCACCAATGTCGAAAGATGCTTGCGATCGCATAAAGTCAAATCCCAACTGAATGCCTATTCGCTCTAAATTGTAGGTCAGGTTATCCCACAATATCCCTACCACAATCATAATCAGTAATACTGCTATAAATTGACCTGCAACACTCAAAAATCGCCGATTACGCCATAAGGGAATCATAATATTTTGGATTTTAGATTTTGGATTAAATAACTTCTGGATTTTTATATCAAGTGCGGGTTTTTATTTATAATAAAATCTTTTGAATGTAAATAAGTCGGGGAGAAAAATGCCTTGGAGTTTAGCTTTTCAGTGCGGAGGTAAACGCAGAGTTACATGGAGCTTTTACCGTCAATTTATAGAAATTTTAGCCTGATGAGTGATTTGATTGAGATTTGATAGTTAGGAGTTTTCGATCTAAAATTTAAAATCTAAAATCTCTAACGAAAAGGGGGAGCATAAAGAATTCCACCTTGATTCCAAAGTTTATTTGGACCCCGTTCTAATTTCAAGTCTGAGTTTTTACCCAAATTGCGATCGTACATCTCGCTGTAGTTACCAACATGTTTAATAATCCGACTTACAAAGTCATTAGTTAGACCTACCCCTTTACCTAAATCACCTTCTGTGCCTAATAAACGTTTAATTTCTGGATTACTGCCATTTGCTAACTGGGTAACATTTTGAGAATTAACTCCCAATTCTTCAGCATTAATTAGACCATAAATAGTCCATTTGACAACATCAAACCATTTGGAATCACCATTGACAACGGCTGGCGCTAAAGGTTCTTTTGAGATTACCAAATCTAGAACGCTGTGGTCATCAGGTTTGGGTAAAGTTGAGCGACGGGAAACTAACTGGGAACGGTCTGAAGTTACGGCTTGACAACGACCTTGTTCGTATGTAGTAAATGTAGTATTTACATCTTCAAAAACAAGAGGTTTGTAGTTAATACCCCGTTGTCGCATTTGGTCTGCGAGGTTTTGTTCGTTGGTTGTTCCGGTTTGGGTGCAGATGGATTTGCCTTTCAAGTCTTCTAACTTCTTAATATTGCTATTTTTTCTTACCATGATGCCTTGACCATCATAAAACACCACTGGTGCAAACTCTAAACCAACAGAGGTATCTCGACTAATAGTCCAGGTGGTATTCCGACTGAGGATATCGACTTCGCCAGTCTGCACGGCTGTAAAACGTTCTTTAGCGTTTAAGTTGCGAAATTCAACTTTTTTGGGATCATCAAATATAGCTGCTGCGATCGCACGACATACATCTACATCTAATCCCGCATATTCTCCGTTTGCCTTGACAAAGCTAAACCCTGGTAATTGCCCGCTAACGCCACAAATCAGTTTGCCACGACTTTTAATTGTATCCAACTTGCTGGTAGTATTTCCTCGCGATCGTCCACTACAGGCATTCAGTGACAGAATCAGAGGCATTAGAGCTAGAAATAATCCTAATTTATGCATATTCACTTGTTTATTCTCCAGTAATTGACTTATTCATGCCTACCTATTCACAAGCATAAACTTTCTTGCTGAAGCTTTGAGTAATTCACTCAACAAATAGACTCGACTTAATTTCTTGAAAGTTAAATATTTCCCCATTAAAAACAATAAATTTATCACCAACTTGATTGAATATGGGTTGAATTGCACTTTCTCGATCGATGATTTTTAAACGCTGATTTCCAGCTAAAACTGTTTGACTACTATAGGTTTCTGTAACCTCTCCTCGCAATGCGATCGCATCGATCATCTTTAATAAAAGATTTTTTTGCTTGCTAGAAATATACACCTTTAGGGGCACGACATCGCCGCACCCCTAACATTAGTATTTTAGAACTGGGAAATTAAATTCCGGTTCTTAATTACCAGCCTTTATCAGCTTGCGAAAGTACGTAAGCTGCTACATCTGCCTTTTGCGCGTCATTCAAACGTCCTGTAAAAGCAGGCATTGCATTTTTACCACCAGCGACTTGGGCAATAATCGCTTCTTCTGAGTACATGCCGTACTTTTCTAAAGCGTCTTTTTTCAAAGTCTTGTTGGCTTGAACTAGGTTTTTACCACCAGCATGGCATGAAGCACAATTAGCGCTGAAGATTTTTGCTCCACTCGCTGCGTCACCAGCAGCAAAAGCAGGACGGCTAAATGCAAAAGTGAAAATTGCCATGCCTAGCAGCAATACTGAAACAATTCTCTTCATTACGTGTTCCCTCTGTAACAAAAGCTGAGTAAGTGTTATCTTCCTTTAAATATTCTCTTGTCCAAACTATGGATAGTCAAACGACGGGCTGTCATACTTCACAAAATGCTTTCGGAATATAAATATTAATTAATTTTTGTTGCAGTTAAGTTTAAATTGTTTTTTATAATGTATATTATCTCCAGCAATAGTAACCTGAAGTATACAAGTATAAAATTAAACTTTATTTCTTTTGCCTTTTACTTTTTACTTTTTACTTTTTACTTTTTACTTTTTACTTTGTTGCGCTAGCTGATTAATCCCATCACCTGTAACCCTACAAATCCGCCATTCTTCCAAAATATCAGCACCCAAACGACGGTAGAATGCTTGAGCGGGTTCATTCCAATCCAAAACGCTCCATTCTAAGCGTCCACAATTGCGTTCAACGGCTATTTGGGCAACTTTGCTCAGGAGAAGTTTGCCGATGCCTTGACGACGATATTCGGAGAGGACAAAAATATCTTCGAGATAAATTCCCGGTTTTGTTAAAAATGTCGAATAATTATGAAAAAATAGGGCAAACCCTACAGGCTGCCCTTTGTATTCTGCGAGTATTACTTCTGCATATCTTTGAGAACCAAAAAGATGCTCTTTGAGGGTAGAAGCATCTCCGGTTAATGCATCTTGTAGTTTTTCGTATTCTGCTAATCCTTGAATGAGATTAAAAATTGCAGGGCAATCTTCAGGTTTGGCAGAACGGACAATTACATCACTTCGCGAGGTCATATAGATTAGAGGTTGGAGGTTAATGGCTATCAGTTAATGATTGTTATACTGCAAACGGCTTAAAATTCGACTAATATAGAACCTCCAACCTCTCCCCTTACTAAGGGGGGAGGCTTAATAAATATTAGGTTTGGCAGATAAAAAGTATAATCCTTAACCGTTTTTAGTATAGTTATTGGAATCTCAATTTTTAGTAACTATACCAAAATTTTGACTCCAATTCCCAATTACCCATTACCAACTGAAATTAAATCAACCAACCTTTTAACCTTTTAGCAATATGAGGACGACGAAGTTTTCGCATTGCTTTGCTTTGAATTTGGCGAACCCGCTCACGAGAAAGATTGAACATATTGCCTACTTCTTCTAACGTGCAAGGTTCGCTCGTTGTTAAACCGTAACGCAATGAAATTACATCTTTTTCCCTTGGTGTTAATACATCACCTAAAACTTCCCATATCTCCTGACGCATCATGCTTTCATTCATTTTTGCTTCAGGTGATTGATTGTCTTCGTCTTCCAGCAGATCCATCAATTCAGTATCTTCTTCCTTCCCAACACGATGGTTTAAAGAAAGTGCTTGACGACGAAGTTGCTGAAGTTGACGTAGTTGAGTCGGGGGAATTTCCAGAATTGCCGCAAGTTCGACTTCGCTGGGGTTGCGTCCAAGTTGCTGTTTGAGTTCGCGCTGTGCCTTTTTCAGCTTATTCAGTTTTTCGACAATATGAATTGGTAGACGGATTGTTCGCGCATCATTTGCGATCGCACGGGTTATGGCTTGACGAATCCACCAATAAGCATAGGTTGAGAATTTATATCCTTTGTCGGGGTCAAATTTTTCGGTAGCGCGGTTTAAACCCATTGCTCCTTCTTGAATTAAATCCAGAAAAGGAACTCCGCGATTGAGATAGCGTTTGGCAATTGATACTACTAAACGCAAGTTCGAGCGAATCATTTTGCGTTTGGCGACTCTACCCTGGTACAAGCGACTTTCTAATTGTCGCTCTGTAATCTCTAAATGCTCGGCAACCATTGCCCTTGTAGCTGGTTGCGGAGAATCTTTTTGTAATGTAGCTTGTAATTCCCTAACTTCTTCTAAAAATCTGACTCTTCTGGCTAACTCGACTTCTTCATCCGGCTTCAGCAACGGATAACGAGCCATTTCTTTAAAAAATGCCCCTACCGCATCATCATGCTCGGTTTTATTATAGCCAGAAGGACGCGCAGCTCCCATTTGGTCGCCATCGCGTTCGTCATTGTCCGTAATTAACGCTTCTTCATCGGCTACTGCCTCTAAAATTTCGAGAGATGGTTCTTCGATCTCAACAGTAGGGGTTTCGATGATTTCGATAGTTCCCAATTCAGCAATATTCATAAGCATCTGTGAGGAATGGTTGCCTTTGTTGGTACATAATTCATTGGTGGTTACACTTATGCAGTATGTAGCTTTCACTCAATAACTGAACAAGTGCTTTGCTGCGATCGCGCAACGACTCCGGAGGAGTATCACAAAAACCAATGTTTCTGCCCAAAATTCTGCTCTATCTTTATATTTACAGAGGTCTTTGTATTTAACCGAAAGACCTACTAATCTTAGGAAGTTAAACTTTTACACCATGAGAGTGTTATAAAATTTAACTAAGAGAATTCCACAGGAAGAAATGCTCTTCGTTCCTCAGAATGACCGAAGAATCTTGCGGAGATGCTGAGTCCCAAGGGGACACGCTACGCGTAGTTTACTTCTCCGTTTCGGAGTACGTTTCACCCTGCGGGTAGACGCGCAAGCGGCTTCTGTTAAGTAGCAAGCTACAGCATGACAACACAGGATCATTCATTTTGTGGCTTACTCTAATGGACTTAGATGATTGAACTACGGGAGCTTTTGTTGCTCTGTAATTTCAAAATATAATTTTTCCGCCTCGTAATCTGAATTTATACTTTTTCTTAATTAAAAATATGTCAAACTCTCCTTGCTCAAAATTATTTAAACTTAACAAAGATAAAAGTAGAACCTTCGCCACTCCTCAAAATTTAAATCAAAGCTTAAAAAAATCTATAATTTCTTTAATTGTCTGAATTATTATGCTTTGGCTAACTAAAGATATAGAATCCTTGTAGTGGTAAATTAGTCCTAGTTTTTGCATCAAACTTAATTTGTATGGCTGCTTAAACTAGGAAAAATAACTCGAACAAAGTGAACCTGCATAAAAGCATCTCATATCCTTAAATTATTGAGTATCTATCAATAGGGGTAAAAGGCGCTGTACCTGATTTAATATTCGCAGAGAAGTATAGTATACAGCACTATGAGATTATTGAATATATCTTGCTTGCGTCGAAAAAGTGTTCCCTCTGACCCAATTGTAATTTTTTTTTAGGGGGTGAGGCACTTTGTATAGGAAACTTATCAAGTATTATGTCCGACAAAAGTATTGTTAATTACAATTTTTGATAGTTAATTGTTAAAGATTAAAGGTTGTAGCAATTTAATATGAAGATGGACAATCGACTAAAACCTCTACCCATCGCTTTGTGATTTGGCGGTTGTTGTATCCTTGCCNTTAATTGTAAAAAATAAAAGGTTGTAGCAATTTAAAATGAAGAGGGATAAGAGTAAAAAACACCCCCACCGCCTGTGGCACCTCCCCTTAGTAAGGGGAGGTTTGGATATAGAATTTAGATTAGCAATGAGGATTAAATAAGTTCCAGAATTTGTGACAACTAAGGATTGTGGATTAAATAACGTGGAATAGCCGTCTCAGATGTTCAATGTCAACCAGGATGCCTAACTGAATAATTGCTGTTTGTTGTTTTTTCTTTATTTATTTATTGTTCGTTCTGAAATAATGCCCAATGCCCCATGTTCAATGACCAAATAACCAAATAACCAAATAAAAGTGTTCGTTATAGTTTAAAAATTATGTATACAGATAATGTAAATTTAGCCCCCTCGCAGGTTGCAGAACTTGGGCAAGGATACAACAACCGCCAAATCACAAAGCGATGGGTAGAGGTTTTAGTCGATTGTCCAGGTACGACGGGGCTATTTACATACCAACTGCCGGAGCAATTAGAGGTAAAATCGGGTGATATTCTCAGCGTACCGTTTGGTGCCCAAGTAGTAGGTGGAATTGCAATTCGGCTGCTTGAAGAACCACCAGCAGATATTCCCATCGATAAAATTCGTAATGTTGAAGATGTGGTAAGTGCAGGCTTTTTCCCCCGCGCTTACTGGGAGTTATTAAATAAAGTTGCAGAGTATTATTACACTCCCCTAATTCAAGTGGTGCGAGTTGCATTACCACCAGGATTATTGGGGCGATCGCAACGTCGAATCCGCTTAGTCAAAGGAATCCCTGCTGTTCCCTCTTACCTAAGTCAAACAGCACGACAAATATTCGATTTGCTCAAAGCCCAACCCGCAGGTGATTACAGTTACAATTACCTCCAACGTCAAGTTAAAGCTGCATATCGAGCTGTGCGCGAACTAACCCGCTACGGTTTAGTTGAAAGCTACCTGGAAGCACCAAAACTCACCCGCCCCAAATTACAAAAATCTGTTACTCTCACAAATGACCCCCTGGCACGGGACATTACCACCCGTCAACATGAAATATTAGAAGTATTACGGCGACATGGGGGTGAAATGTTGCAAAGCGAACTTCTCCAAGCTTCCAGTGCTAGCTCATCCACCCTAAAAACCCTAGCAGATAAAGGTTATGTTGTCATCGAAGAGCGGGAAAGACTCCGCAGAGAATCCCCCACAAATTCTGGAGAATTAACGGGAGAGCAAGTAAAAACCCTGACAACAGACCAAACCCAAGTACTCGAATCCATCCAACAAATTAGCCAATACGCAACAATCCTGCTACATGGTGTCACAGGTTCGGGGAAAACAGAAGTTTACTTACAAGCAATATCCCCCCTACTCAACCAAGGTAAATCAGCCCTTGTTCTCGTTCCCGAAATTGGACTCACACCCCAACTCACCGATCGATTTCGCGATCGCTTTGGGAATAAAGTGAGTGTTTATCACAGTGCCCTCTCGGATGGGGAACGCTATGATACTTGGCGACAAATGCTCACTGGTGAACCTCAAGTAGTAATTGGTACACGTAGTGCCGTTTTTGCCCCCTTACCCAATCTCGGTTTAATTATCCTTGACGAAGAACACGATTCATCCTTCAAGCAGGATTCCCCCATTCCCACATATCATGCTCGCAACGTTGCTCAATGGCGAGCCGAATTAGAAAATTGTCCTTTATTATTGGGTTCGGCAACTCCTTCGT
>NZ_NTFS01000200.1 GCF_002289455.1 Brunnivagina elsteri CCALA 953 | reverse complement strand
ACTAACGCCTAAAACTACCCTAACAGTGGGCAGTGTTGCATCTAGATTCGCTTTGTGGAGTTTTTCAGCAAACCCTACTTATTCTCTAATTTTCTGTAATTGTTTGATGGTTTGGTATATTTCTGGCAAACGTCTCAAAAGTACGGATACTTTGAGGTATTGTTTATGGGGCATTGATGGACTGCCGCAGACGACTTCACCTGGTTCTACATTACCTAATATGCCAGCTTTTGCCGCCGCGATCGCACCGTCTCCAATTTTGACTTCGTTAGCGACTCCGGTTTGTCCTCCCAATATTACTCGGTTCCCAACTTCTACTCCACCGGCTAAACCGACTTGTCCTGCTAATGCACAACCAGAGCCAATTTTACAACCGTGTCCAACCTGAACTAAGTTGTCAATTATAGTACTTTTGCAAATGCGGGTTTCACCGAGTGCTGGACGGTCAATTGCCGAGTTACAGCCAACTTCAACGTTATCTTCTAAAATTGTGCAGCCGGATTGTTGCATTTTTAACCAACCTGTTGCAGTGGGGACAAAACCAAATCCTTCGGCACCAATCACAGCACCGCTATGAATGGTACAATCTTTACCAATTTGAGCGCGTTCGTGAATCGTGCAGTTAGCATGTAAGATTGTGCGATCGCCTATTTTCGCATCGGGGTAGATAACAACATTGGGATGAATGCACACGTTATCGCCAATTTCGACGTTTGGCTGAATGACAACATGTGCGGCAATATGAACATCTGTACCAATTTTCGCGGTAGGATGAATTATGGCAGTGGGGTGAATTTCCGGGGCAGGTTGCCAAGGTTGATAAAATATGGCGAGAACTTGGGCAAACATCAATCGTGGTTCTTTGGCTGCTATCCAAACAATTCCGCGATCGCTTGCTTGTGCTTGGAGAGTTTCGTTGTTTGGCAAAATTAGGGCAGTTGCGTTGGTTTTGTTGACAAACGGGGCAAATTTTGCACCTTCGACATAACTAATATTTCCCTTGTTCGCTTCATCTATTGATGCAACCCCATAAATATCGGGATTTAGCTCCTTGTTGACGATGAGGCTGTTTTTGCTGGCATTATCGCCAATTTTTTCTATAATTTCGCTGAATTTCATCATCTTAAATTGGTAATCCCTGGTTTAGTCTCGATATGCTTATTTTTTTCTTGGAACCATATTACAGTTATTGAAATCAAAGATAGTGAAAATGCTTTGATGCGTAAATATTGTAATTGGGAAATCATCCCCTGAATAGACTGTTTTCTCACTAATGCAGTTCCAATCAAGGTGTGATATGGCAAATAATACCAGTACTACATTAATTACTGTGTTGGTGAATATTAAAGTTTGGGTAAACAAGGTATTAACCAATTCCCAATTCCCAATTCCCAATGCCCAATTCCCAATCCCCATTAATAATTAACCTCTCATGCCAGTTTACATATATTGGGGCGAAGATGATTATGCCTTAGAAAAAGCAGTGACGATATTGCGCGATCGCATTCTCGATCCGCTCTGGAGCAGCTTTAACTACACGACATTTCCCCCTGAACAATCAAACATCATTATCGAAGCTTTAAACCAAGTAATGACACCACCTTTTGGAAATGGTGGACGTTTGGTATGGTTGGTTAATACCGACGTTTGCCAAAAATGCCCAGATAATGTATTGGCAGAATTACAGCGCACATTATCTGTAATTCCCGAATCTTCGTTTTTATTGTTAACGTTCCCCAACAAACCCGATGAACGTCTCAAATCCACAAAGTTACTCAAGCAATTCGCGAAAATTGAGACTTTTCCCTTGATTTCCCCGTGGGATAAAGATGCACTAGTACGGGCAGTTAATCAAGCTGCGATCGCGGTTGAAGTCAAAATTACTTCTAAAAGTGCAGAGATGTTGGCGGATGCTGTAGGTAATGATACAAGGCTGCTGTATAATGAATTAGAAAAGATACGTCTTTATGCTCAGGGTAGCAACAAACCACAAGATATTGATGTCGTTACTCAGTTAGTTAGAAATACCACTCAAAATAGCCTGCAATTAGCTGCTGCAATCAGAACTGGAGACACAGCAAAAGCTTTGACATTAGTTACCGAACTTCTTGGTGCATCTGAGCCAAGTTTACGCATAGTTGCAACACTAATTGGACAATTTCGTACCTGGTTATGGGTAAAACTGATGCTGGAAAGTGGTGAGAAAAACCCACAAGAGATAGCTAAAGCTGCCGAAATTGGAAACCCGAAGCGAATTTATTTTCTACAACAAGAAGTAAAATCACTTTCACTCCAAAAACTTATCTCAATTCTTCCCCTACTACTGGAATTAGAGGTAAGTTTAAAGCAGGGTTCTCCCGAATTACCGACTTTGCAAACTAAAGTAATTGAACTTTGTCAACTATGTCAAGGAACCTAAAAATAAGGTATAGATTTGATTTATATTTCCCGTTGTGGAACTTCTTACCCATAAAATAATTCATTGTGATTACCATATACGTACTGTAGTTTTTTATCTGATGACAATGCTTAAATCTCACCATTCATCTTCACCATTCAATTTTGCTCGAATCTTTCGTCATCCCTTGCTTTTGAGTAGTTTTACCGCAGCTAGTCTACTAGTTGGAGTTGCAATGTTTGGTTCCAAAGCTTACGCTCAAAACCAGATACCAAATGCTGCGGAAATAGTCAATTATGCTAAAGCTGTGTTAGCAATGGAGTCACCAAGACAACAAGCATTGGAAGAGATTAAGAAAATTATTGGAAATAGTGAAGTACCTAAAATTATTTGTAACGATTCTAATAGCTTTAATGCTCTCCCTGGCAAAGCTAAAGAGATTGCGGTTAGGTATTGTAAAAGCTCACAAGAAATAGTCCAAAAAAGTGGATTCCAGGATATTAATCGTTTTAATCAAATAACTGTGGAATTACAAAATAATGAAGGATTACAAAAGAAAATCTATGAACAGCTAATTATTCTCCAAAAGAAACCTGGTTCTTAAGACATCATTAATTTCTCAAAAATAAAAATCTATCTTTACTCTTGCTTCTGCTTGATAGTTCTTTGGTAATTCCTGACAATATCCAGAAACGAAATAAAATACTTGTGGTTGCTCAAAGTCTATAAAATTTATACCTGCGACTCTACGAAAGTTTATTCTGTTTCTTTGGATTCAACTTCGTATCTATCGTATTCGTATCCATGTATAAGTTAATGGCAGTATCAAACTGCCACTTCACTTTTATACTAAGTAAGTGTAATCTTGGGTGAGAAAATATTCAAGTTACAGCATCTTTCAGGTAGTACAAGGTACACTCATAATACGTGAAACCCTCCAAGGTGGGATATTTTACGTCTGTTTGCATGAATATGAGAATGCAAGTTGCTGTCTTTTGGGTTAAGTTTTTTGATTATCTGACTTGAATCTACCTGCAATAAAATCGCGTTTTCGTAGATGTTTACTCTTACGAGATGTAACACGATCGCGCCACATTCGGAAGCTGGAAGGCTTCATTTCTCCACGCATCAAGGCAATAACCTGTTTTTCCTGTAAACCAAACTGGACTGCGATCGCTTCAAATGGGGTTCTGTCTTCCCATGCCATTTCAACTATACGATCAATTGCTTCAGTTTCAAGTTCTGGTAAGTTCATCTGATTTCAAAATGATAATTAGATTAAGAAAAGTAAAGCTGCTTCCTATCCTTATTATACAAGCACTCTGAAAAAAAGCCAGCTTAGGTATGGTTATTTAAGTATGTCTATTCAACAAGCATTGTTCTTGGAATAATCTTGCCTTTTTGCATGAATATTTTTCATATGTTTTTTCACTGTATTTATCGTGATGAAAAGTTGAACAGCTATTTTCTTATAGCTATAATGAGAACGATAAAGATGCCATATTTCAGCTTCTCGCGGAGTCAATTGATATTTTTTGACTTCAAATAATGCTATATTTTTGATAGAATCATCACGATTTTCCAGGGTAACGAGTAAGCAAGGATAATTAAATTTATTAATATCTAGCCATCTGACTCTGACTCTTAAAATAGTCGAATTACTGAGTACAATTTCATCTGATAAAATAATATTGCTATGACAATAATTGTTATTTTCAACTAGAGGTTTGCATATCTCCCAAATCCCATCAGCTACATTGCGATCGCTCACGTTAATATTGCTATCATCGTTATCATGATATTTACTGATTTGCTCGCAAAACCTACAAGCACTAGAGTTTGCAAAGACTAGCTGACCAGAATTAGTCAAAATTAATATTCCGTCCTGGAATCCCTCAACTACTTCTTTAAAAAAAGATGACTTGTGAACGTTATTATAAGAAAGATTATTTTGCTTTTCAGGTTTTACTACTGTTTGTGATTGGATATTACTTAGGACTATCATAATTAATTCTTGTCATTCCTGAAACAAATTTGGTAGATAATTTCGGTAAATATTTTGTATCAAGTTAGCTCGATATATGTTCCAAATAATCTCATATAAAAATTCTGCATTGACATTTACCTTTTAAGTTCATCTATTGTAGTTACAGCTAGATTTTGAATTTTCCCTCATAGGAAAATCAAAATTATCTATTAAAGAGTAGTATTTGTTTAACTAATTGCTATATACTTTCAATACAGTTCTGAAAATTCGTATTTCGGATAAACTCAGAAAAAACTTGTTGTTCGGTATAATTTGCTTAAGTAGATACTTAAGTAGTGCTACCAAAAATTTTATGTAAATTGGCTGTAGGCAAGGCACTAGTACAACAAGGCAAAAGTAAAAAGGCAAAACAAAGAAAGAGCTTATTATAAGCTTTTCAGCCACTTTGTAGACGCGGAGCGGCTTCCCGTAGTGTATGGTAGCTTTATTTCCGCCGACCTGTACTAGAAAATTTTTGTTGGGATAGAATAAAAATTTAGGGCAAACAATAGGAAAGCTCCTAGAGCATTCTCGATATCTGACTAAACATAAGAACCCTTTAGGGAACACCAAGAAATAAATTCTCCATAATTGTAGGGGGTGGGGTCTCCCCACCCTTCACATGATAGTGTTGGTAAGTATGTGATTTGAAGATTTTATTTTCTGGAAGTCTCTTGGGCAGGGCTGTTTCATTTTCCGTCTGAAAATAAGTTTAGCACACGGTATTGGAGGCGCGGGGAGACCCTGCCCCTACAAGACTATGAAACAGCCATGCTTAGTAAGGGTAAGTATGGAGGGGTCAATTTGATGTAAGGCTGCTACATCGAATTAATGTAAGCTATAATACACAGCTAATTCGCATTCATCGTTAAAGTCGCTTATGTCCATTATTGCTCTCAGAGCGTGGTATCTTCAGGATTACGAACCGATCCATGAACTAGAAAAACGTCCGGCAGATATTCGCTTGAGTAAAAAGAGTCTGTTAAAATCAGGTTTGCGAGCTGATTTTTTAGATGAAATTGATGATATCAAAAATTCAACTTGGTTTGGACGCTACATTGAAGGTGAGAATGTCGAGTTTTATGTTGAGGGTAGTGGTGGTTATTGTGTCGCGAATATTGATTTGATTAGTCACGAAGTTTATTTTACCAAGCAGGCTTTATTAGCGCAATTGGAACCGACTATCTTCTTTTCCCATCAAAGCGAGTATACTGCTGCTAGCGAGGCTTTGCGCGAAGGTTTGCAGCGTAGTTTAGAGACTTTGAATAAGCGATCGCGTTTGCCATTGGCTCTTGTTGAATCATACCGCCCAAAGGATGCTCCCGCACGTCTCAACCGGACAATGATGCGAAAAATCCGCAGAAGTTTATTATTTATTGCGGATGTAACACCTATAGCTCGGATTGATAGCGAAGAATCACCCCAGTTAATTCCTAGTCCAAATGTTTGTATTGAAATTGGCTACGCTATCCAAAGCAAGCGTACTGAGCAAATTTTATTATCCCACATGCAGCGTCCAGAAATGCCAGGGCTATTTCCCTTTGATTTACCACCAAGCCAAATTCTTCAATTTAAAGATAGCAAGGAATTGAATAAAATTCTCACTTCCATTTTAGAGATACAGCTAGGGCGATTTAAGTTATTTTAGGGGAATTTACTCAGATGTACCAGTCTCTGATTTTGAATCCCCCCTAACCTTTTCAAGGGGGGAAAATAATAGAAAATAATAAATAATAAATCCAGTTCCCTCCCCTTAATAAGGCGAGGGTTAGGGTGGGGTTCTTTTATTTGAAGGAATTCGAGTACTTGTGCTTACACTCTACCCTGATTTATGGGAAGAGGTTGAAGAATATCGGTTTTTGGTGACGAAAAAGCACAGTTTCTAAGCATTTTTATTATAATCTCCAATGCCCAATACTTCGGCAAAGCTACTTCGACAACGCTCAGTACAAGTCAGTATAAGTGCCTAATTCCTAATTCCTAATTCTCAATTACTGCATAATAATCTCAATACTAAACTGAACTAATTGCTTTTTATGTTTTTGAAATCTACATTCAGGTAGATTTTTCAGACGACACTATATATAAAAGTAAAGATTGGTAGAAATATAAATCGTCAAAACTAAAATTTATTTGCCGAAAATGTCGATTACTCGCGCAACATAGAACTTTTACGAGGTATTACCCCTCATAGAGCAAATAAGATGCTGTATACTGCATTGAGCCTTTTTGTGTTATGTGTTGGGATACTGTGGGTGTGCCCGGAGTTAGGGCTAATGCGATTAATTAAAAGCGATAGTTATGGTGGTTTGTTGGTGCGAAGGTTGCTAATGGCAACTGTTGTTATACCTTTGCTTTTGGGATGGTTGATTTTACAGGGATTGGGGGCAGGTTTTTTTGGTGCGACATTTGCCCTAGAACTGTTTGCGATCGCATCAATTTTGGTGTTTGGGTCACTAATTTGCTACAGTGCTGTCGGGGTTGAACGTCTCAGTCGTCAACGTGACAAATACCAAGCTGCATTGAATGCCAATGAGGAAAAGCTGGGAAGCTTTGTTGAAGCTAATGTCATTGGAATTTTGTTCGGGGATATTTATGGAAATGTTCGCAATGCTAATGATGAATATTTACGGATGATTGGCTATAGTCGGCAAGATTTAGAAGCGGGAAGCATATGCTGGCTTGATATTACACCATTTGAGTATCGGCAGTTGGATAAAGGGGGTATTGCTGAGGCTCAAAAAGATGGTGCTTGTAAGCCGTATGAGAAAGAGTATATCCGCAAAGATGGTACTCGTATTCCTGTTTTGGTTGGCTATACATTAGTGGGAGAACAACGGGAAGAATCGGTAGCATTTATATTAGATTTGAGTAAACGTAAGCAAGCAGAGGCAGCGTTACAGCAAAGCGAAGAAAGGTTTCGCTTGGTAGTTGATAATATTCCCGATGTATTTAGTATCTACGACGCGCAAAGACGTTTACAGTTCGTGAATAGCGAGGGGTTGCGTGTCACTGGTAAAACGAATGCCGAAATATTAGGAAAAACTGACGAAGAAATTTTTCCAGAAGAAATTAATTCAGCCTATTTAGACAGCTTAATTACAGCCCACAAAACAGGGATATCCCAAACTACCCAAGCAACAATTACCTTCCCAAATTATGGAACTTTGGTAAAGTTAATTAAATACGTACCTGTATTTAAAAAAAGTGGAGAACTCCACCAAATTCTTGCTTTTCATAACGATATTACTAAAAATGTCAAACATGCAGAAAAAGCACTTTCTTTGGGCTATAAGCGGCTTCAGTTGTTGTTTGATACAGCTAGCGATTTACTATCGAGTCAAAAACCAATTGCCTTGCTGGACAGTGTTTTCCAAAATTTGTCTGAGCAAATAGGTTTAGATTGTTACTTTAATTATTTAGCAGATGAAACCCAACAAGTATTACATCTGGCTTCATATAAAGGAGTAGACGAAGAATTTGCCAATCAAGTAATGATGTTGGATTTCAAGCAAGGAGTATGTGGAAAATCCGCAACGGAACGTCACTTAATTGCCCTTGAAGATGTCCAAAAATCAACTATCCCCGAAACTGATTGCATTCGCAGCTTAGGCATAACAGCATTTGCCAGTTATCCATTGATTGCTGGGGGAAAGTTATTTGGAACCTTAGGTTTTGGGAGTGTGACTAGATCGCGCTTTAGTCAAAACGAAATCGGGATGATGCAGGCAGTTTGTGACCAAATTGCGATCGCAATCGAACGCTCTCGGTTAATTGGTTCGTTACAACTGCAAACCGAACAGTTGCGGGAAGCCAACAGGATGAAAGATGAATTTTTGGCAGTACTCTCCCACGAATTGCGATCGCCATTAAATGTAATACTGGGATGGGCGCAATTATTACGTACTCGTCCAAATCTCGATGAAGCGAAAAAATTTCAGGCACTAGAAACAATAGAACGCAATTCCCGTGCCCAAAAGCAACTAATTGAAGACTTGCTGGATATTTCCCGTATCGTTCGTGGCAAATTATCCCTGAATGTCACTTCATGTAATCTTGTACCAATTGTCGAAGCTGCTATAGATACAATACGCATCGCTGCCGAAGCCAAAGATATCGAAATCCTCTTTTCTATTCGCGATATTGAATGGGAAGCAAGCCAAAAAGTAGTTTCCCTAAATAAACAAACTCATAAGCAAACTCAACCTCTTCAATCACCCATTTTTTATCCCAAACTGTTTGTAACAGGTGATGCCGAACGCTTACAACAAGTGATTTGGAACCTGCTGGCAAATGCAATTAAATTTACCAATCCTGGTGGAGAAGTTGAAGTTAAGCTATCTGTAGAGGCAAATACCGAAAATCTCCTCATCCAAGTTTGTGATAACGGTATGGGTATTAAACCCGAATTTATGCCCTACGTTTTCGATCGATTCCGTCAAGAAGATAGTTCCAGTACCAGAAATCACGGTGGTTTAGGTTTGGGTTTAGCGATAGTTAGACATCTCGTCGAACTTCATGGTGGAAGTGTCAGCGTTGAAAGTCCAGGTATGGGAAAGGGTTCAAAATTCACCGTCAAACTACCCTTATTATACCGCAAGGAAGAATATTCCCCTGTATCCCCCCTGTCTCCACCCTTACCTCCCTCTCCATCCCCCTTCCTCTCCCTTGCAGGTGTGCATGTACTAGTTGTTGACGATGAAGCTGACACTCGCGACTTTCTGATCACCGTTCTCCAACAGTCGCAAGCTCAAGTACAAGCAGTCTCATCTGTTGCCGAAGCTCTTGAATGCATTTCCCAATCTAAACCCGATGTATTGATTAGTGATATTGGAATGCCAGGAGAGGATGGATACTCTCTAATCAGGAAAATACGTAAACTAAATCCCGAACAAGGTGGAAACATTCCTGCGGCAGCACTGACAGCATACGCTCGCACAGAAGACCGAATGCGGGCAATTCAAGAAGGTTTTCAATTACACTTACCAAAGCCAGTGGAACCGGGAGAGTTAACTGCGGTTGTTGCGAGTTTGGCAGGTAGGGGAATGGGGAATAGTTGATTTAGCAGTCCTATTTGATTCATATTAGTTTAGCCTACATTTAGGTCGATACAGGACTTACGCAACTGGCAGATTTCTGATCGTAGGGTGTGTTACGATCAAAATAAAGTCTGTACGTATTTATAATATTTGTAGCATCACGCACCATTCTTGAATTGGGACAACAAGCTGTTACACATCTAATTTGCACAATATAGAATTATATAACTCTTGTGGAATAGGCATCCCTGCCTGTTCGCATATGTTATTTGAATGTGAAGTGGTTTATTATAAAGTCCCGGACATACAGCACTTCCGGCTATTACACAATACAGTTTTTTCTTCTTGCCTCTCTCCTAATCATAGCTTTCAGCTTTGAGTGTGTACCTCATAGCTGCCGGAAGTACTGTATAAAAATTAAATTTACTCACGCTTCTTGTAGTTGGACAATTCTTCGTCAGAAATTGCATCTGCTAACACTAATTTATAATGCTTTTCTTCAACAACCTTGATCTGCTCTTCTTGTATCGCTAATTCAAACAAGACAATAACATTATCATCCATAAACTGAGCTGATACTGGACGACAAACAAGCTGAGGAAACTTTTCATTACAGCAGGCAATATCTTGCTTTGTTTGAACAATTCCTAATTTATCTTCCCCACCTTTTGCCTGAACCGGAATTACAAACTGCGTACCATTGCGATTTATACCCACATAAATTTCATCTATTTCTATTTGACCAATTTTAGGAACAGTTGTCCGGAGATGATTTTGTAAGGAATAGGTTGTGATTCCTAAAAAGATATCTATTAAGCGGTTATAACGTACCTTTGCAAGAAGAGCTTGCTCATCATTCAATGCATACTTAGTTATAATTTCAGGAGTTGAATCAGGAATTTTAATATATACTAGGTTTACATTAGGATTTATGCGATTAATCTGACTAAGACGAAATTTATAATTACCATATCCAGCAAGTTCAATTATCCATTCCAAACCGCCTGGTGCTGTGCTGGTTATTTCCTGTGGTAAATCTTTACGAAAGCGGAATGAATAGAGAACATCACCAATGTTTTTTGGAAGCTTAATTTCTAATGTCTGTGCAACTTCTTCTATTTCTGAACGATCAAACTCAAAAATATCAACATCATTCTGATAATGTCGTCGAAAAATTTCTAGAATAATCGCACTGTATCTTCCCACTTTTGACATATCTACAATTATTATTTGTTATACTTAAAAATCAAACAAAGGAAACCTTTTTAGCTTCTCTTACTCTTGGTTCAATAATATGTGCTGAGACAGCATAATAATCTGCTGCTTGAGACATCGTGAATCTTAATAGGCTGTCGGAAGCCAAGCTGATTCTATTTTTCGGTTTGACAGGATTAACTCCTAAAGCGATCGCAATTTCTTTTGCAACAGCTTTTGCCAATAAAGGAGGAACGGAATTTCCTACCTGCCTAAAACCATGCCATTTTGTGGCATGAAAGCGAAACCAATCTGGGTATGAATGTAATCTTGCAGCTTCTCGAACTGTGATACATCGAGGGACAATAGGATGGATAGGGCGTGGAGATGTAAATGCACCTCTGTTGCTCGCGGTTCCCGCTCTCAAGGTATTAGAAACACTATCACTATTGAGCTTATAAAAGTGACTAATTGCTTCCGTTTCCCCTGGCTTAGTTTGTTGAAATCTTCTTACCGATTCTAAAGAATGGTGTGTACGAATACTAGAAGTAATAATTCTAGTATCAAAAATACGCTCATAAGAATAATCACCTGTCAGTTGAAGTAATCCACGTAAAATACTACTGTAATTACTTGGTTTTCCATATTCAGACCATACCCAATCTCTGCGAAGTAATTCCGGAAATTTTTCTATTTCTGGCAAATCACCAATAGCATCCCAAACGGTGGGACAATTAACTAACTCTGGCGAGTTTACTATATATTTTGATTTCCTACTTAGTGGAGGCTTTGTGAATGCTTGGGGATATTTTGGTAAAGTCAAGCCCTTCTGACATCCAAGTAGGAATAATCTCGACCTATCTTGAGGCACTCCAAAATTTGATGCATTCAGGACAGAATAATTAGCCTCTACTTCATAGTTTGATTTACTAAATTCTTCTATAATTTCTTGAAGAAAATTTTGGTGTTTACCAACAGTTAATCCAGGTACATTTTCAAATACAAAATACTTAGGCTGAAGTTCCAAAACAATTCTTAAGAAATGAAAAACTAGTGTGTTACGGGGGTCATCTAAAGCTCGTTTGCCGATCATTGAGAAACCTTGGCAGGGAGAACCTCCGAAGACAACATCTATTCCTCTTTCTCCAATAGCTGAACATTTCCTAATTTCTTCACCAGTTAACTCCGCGACACTTTTACATAAAACTGATGATAATGGAAAATTAAATTCGTGTGTTGCACAATGTACGGGATCTATCTCGATCGCCGCAAGTATGTCGAATCCTGCCTGCTCAAATCCCAGGGACATTCCACCCGCACCCGCAAATAAGTCTACACCAATAGGACGCTGTATTTCACTCATGTTAAGCTTTTTGACTGAAAATCTAATTCTGTATTTTAATCTATCGTTGGTTTAGTTTAGCAGAATTCTCGTAAATTGTAGTAGTTTTGAACTAAGTGCTAAATTGAACTCTAAAAGCTTTAAATTTTGCTTGAAAGAATAAATCAATTGACAATACACTGAGATTTTCATGTTTTCCAACCTTAACTTTACTATTTAAATGATAGTAATTC
>NZ_NTFS01000020.1 GCF_002289455.1 Brunnivagina elsteri CCALA 953 | reverse complement strand
CACTTAGAACATCGTCAGCGCTGGCAACAGGCTAAGTCTTATTTCCAAAAATGTCTGGATGTGTTTGAGCAAGCCCAACGTCCTGATTTGATGGCGCAAATTATTGGGCTGTTGGCGGAGGTTTTACAACATCTCAAAGAATGGGGTGAGTTACAAATAGTCGCCGACAAGTCAGAAAAGTTACATCATACCCACGGTACACATTTCCAATTAGCTTGCGATTTTGGTTTTTTGGCTATTGTTGCGATTTCTCGTCAAAATTGGGCACAAGCAAGTCAGTTGGCAAGGGTAGCATTGTGGCAACTCTATGAAGCGAAGGAAAGTCAACATTCGCAACCAAATTTATTCCCGTTGTTGATGGGGCAAATTTACCGCTTAACTTTGGCTAAGGCTTTGCGAAATTTGGGTGATGATGGTAGTCACTCGCTGCGGGAATATAGCACGATTGCTGGTGAACAGTTGGAGTTGGCGAGTCAGGAACTGAAGTTATCACTGGACAATAGTGATTTTAACTACGATGTATATCGCTATATTTACTTAATGCGGTGGTTGCGGACTCTGTATTTTGAATCTGGTTTGTATTTAGAAGCCTTTATTATCAGGCAAAAGCGCCGTTCGGTTGAGCAGCAATATGGTTTGCGGGCGTTTATTGGGGCAGGGAGATTACAACCTCAAAAGCATCCTCAGACACCAGTATTTAGTTCACCATTTAATTCGCCGAACGGTACTGTGGCTTTGGAAATTACCGCTTCTGGCAGACAAAGGGATATCCAAAATTTGATTGGTAGGGTTAGTCGTGCTGACCATAAGTTAACGATTATACATGGTCCTTCGGGGGTTGGTAAAAGTTCGACAGTCACGGCTGGATTGGTTCCGGCACTGCAACAACGGACAATTGGCGACCAAATCGCCGTACCTGTGGTGCTACAAATTTATACTGATTGGGTGCGGGAATTAGGGAAGGCTTTGGGAAATGCCCTCGCATCTACAAAACCTCTGGCTATTCGCAAAGCTGGATTGGATGGGAATCTATTACCTTTTCCAGCAACTCCAATTACTATTGATGGGGTTTTGGATTTGTTGCAGGAAAATGCTCGCAATAGTATTATTACTGTTTTAATTT
Source organism: Brunnivagina elsteri CCALA 953 (assembly GCF_002289455.1). Taxonomy (GTDB): domain Bacteria; phylum Cyanobacteriota; class Cyanobacteriia; order Cyanobacteriales; family Nostocaceae; genus Brunnivagina; species Brunnivagina elsteri. The sequence continues at coordinate 32,389 of NZ_NTFS01000020.1, read as the reverse complement.
TTGACCAGATTGAGGAGTTTTTCTCTGGTTGTAGTCAGGTTCAGCTACAAGAATTCGATCGGTTTTTATGCGATTGTTTGAATGTGGCTTTTGTGAAGGTAATTTTCAGTGTGCGAGAAGATTATTTACACAGGTTATTAGAATTTAAGCAGCTTTCTGCACTTGAACCCATTAATTATAATCTGCTAGATAAGAATGTTCGCTATCAATTAAATAACTTTTCCCGTGAGGATGCTAAAGCTGTAATTCAAGAATTAACTGAGCGTTCCCAATATCATCTCGAACCAGCTTTAATAGATGCCTTAGTTGAGGATTTATCGGCAGAGTTGGGGGAAGTTCGTCCAATTGAATTACAAGTTGTGGGGGCACAACTCCAAGATGAGCGTATCCTCAGTTTGAGAAAATATCAACAATTTAGACCAAATAAATTAATTGAAAGATATTTAAAGGAATTAATTCGTGATTGCGGAGAAGAGAATGAAAGAGCGGCTTTATTAGTACTGTATTTATTAACTGATGAAACTAAAAAACGTCCGTTTAAAACTCGTGCCGAATTAGCCACAGAATTAGCTGAATTAGAGAACGTTGAAAAACTCGAATTAGTCTTAGAAATTTTGGTGCGATCGGGATTAGTTGTCCTCTTTCCAGAAGTTCCCGAACGTTATCAATTAATTCACGATTATTTAGTTGATTTAATTCGTGTTCTCCAACAAGACGAACTTTCTTTGCAAGAACAAGTAAAAAAGTTGCGTCAACAAGTACAGCAAAGCGAGTTAGAAATTTCCCGTCTCAATAGCGAGCTACGTCACAACAAACAAGCAAAACATCAAGATAACCAACCGCAAACAGGTTCGGATTTACTCGGAGAATTAAAAGAACTACGAAAACGCGATGAAGTTAGTCGAGTCGAACGCGATCGCTTACATGCGGAAATTGAACAGCAAAAACTCCAAGCTGAACTGATTGAAACCGAAAAACAACGCAAAAATCAAACGCGAGTCAACCGTATTCTCAAAAATGCCCTTGTAGCTTCATCTCTCGGTATGTTAATTTTAACCGCTTCCATTGGTATGGCATTTTACCAAGGACGCAAAGCTGTAATTGCTGCCAGTGAAGCAGCTAGCGCATCCAGCGAAGCCCTATTTGCTTTAGGTAAAGACATTGATTCCCTCCGAGAAGGATTGCGTGCGGCAAAGAAACTCGACAAAGCCATTTTCCCCGATGCTCAAACCCAGCAACTAGTTAAAACCGCACTTTATCAAGCAACCTATGGAATGCGAGTGCGGGAAATTAACCGCTTGGAAGGACATACATCTGACATTAATAGTGTGGCAATTAGCCCCGATAATTTAATCATTGCTTCTGCTAGCAGTGATGGTACTGTCAATCTCTGGGAGAAGAATGGTAAAAAATTACACTCACTCAAAGGTCATTCTCGCCGTGTTAATAGTGTTGCATTTAGCCCCGATAGTACAATGCTGGTATCGGGAAGTAGCGATGGAACCGTGAGATTTTGGACTAGAGACGGCAAAGCATTAAAAACCATCATATCAGGACAGCAACTAGTTAATAGCGTTGCTTGGTCTGCCAACGGACAAATCATTGCATCCGGAGGTTTTGACAGCACTGTACGGTTATGGAATCGCGATGGTAAATTACTCACAACCCTAACAGGACATACTAACTCAGTTACCAGCGTCGCTTTTAGTCCCGATGGTAATATAATTGCATCCAGCAGCAGCGATACAACAGTCAAATTATGGAGTCTTGATGGTAAATTATTGACAACACTACCGGGAAGTGGTAAGGGAAATACAGTTTTTAGCGTTGCTTGGTCCCCCAATGGGGATATGCTGGCAACAGGGAGTTGGGATAAGCGCGTGAAGCTGTGGAGTCGCAATGGTAAACTATTAAAAACCTTTGATGGTCACAAAGGTGTAGTCGCAAATGTCGCTTTTAGTCCCGATGGGAATGCGATCGCATCGGCAAGTTGGGATAGAACAGTAAAACTCTGGAACCTGGATGGAAAGGTTCTGGAAATGTTAAAAGGACATAGCGACTGGGTTAGCAGTGTCAGTTTTAGTCCAGATGGACAAATGTTAGCATCAGCAAGTCGCGATACCAATATTAAATTGTGGCGATGGAAATATATACCATTAAAGAGTATTCAAGCCCATTCTAAGAGTGTATCAAAATTAAGCTATTCCTTAAAAGGTGATTTGTTTGCTTCAGCTAGTGAAGATAACACCGTGAAAATATGGAATCGCGATGGTAAATTACAACACGATTTAATTGGGCATAAAAAAGAAGTCTGGGATGCCAGTTTTAGTCCCGATGGTCAAATTTTGGCGACTGCAAGTGAAGATGAAACAGTCAAATTATGGAATCGTGATGGTAAATTAATTAAGACATTAGAAGGGCATGATGGTGCAGTTTTAAGTGTTGATTGGTCGCCGAATGGGGAAATATTAGCAACCGCAAGTGCAGACAAAACAGTAAAATTGTGGAATCGCGATGGTAAGTTAATCGTAACACTATTGGGACATGAAGACGTTGTAAACTGGGTTAGCTTCAGCCCAGATGGTAACTTAATTGCTTCTGCAAGCGATGATAAAACAGTAAAAATTTGGAACAAAGAAGGGAAGTTAATTAGAAACTTGCCTGGTCACAGTCGTTCCGTATTTGCTGTAGCCTGGTCGAATGATGGTAAAGTGTTAGCTTCTGCCAGTATTGATACTACAGTGCGGCTGTGGACTCCCGAAGGAAAGCAATTCAAACCTTTGTATGGCAATGGTGAAAGCTTTAAAAGTGTCAGTTTTAGCCCTGATGGTAAAATAATTGCTACCCTCAGCGAAGACAAAATTAAACTCTGGAATCGCGAAAGCAAATTAGAATTGGCTATCAATGCCGAAAATGACACCTTCGCAAGTTTCACATTTACCCCAGATGGCAAAACCTTAGTAACAGGCAGTAGTAGCGGCAAAGTCATTTTTCGAGATTTAGCAGATACAGAAATTGACAAATTACTCGGTAAAGGTTGCGAATTACTACAAGATTACTTACAGAATAATACAAAAGTGGCAGAGAGCGATCGCACTTTATGCAATTAAAGCGATCGCGTGGGTTCAAGATTCGCGACTTCTGTGCGAAAATCTAAAATCTGACAACAAACATAGTTAAAAATCGGGAATCTGTGCAGGTTTGCGATAAACGGAGCTTATCGAATGGTGTCGCTAAAAATATGAGGTTATTTAGAGCTTAATGCCTTTGGCATTAAGCTTTGCTTATCGCGTGGGTTTAAGATTCTCGCTTCCATTTATATACTTTAGGTAATTCCCACCAAGGAACATTAGAATACTCATGATGTTCCTCATGATAACCAAAGTGATAGCAAGTTAGAAAAGATAGCCAGACAGAACGAGAGATTGTTTGCGAATTATGGGGTTCTTTATATCCCTCTTTCGGTTCACGATGCGGTTCAAAAGTACCAAAATAAAATAGCTGTAGCGAACTTAATATTGAAGGGAATATCCAAAAATACTTGAGGTTATTTTCAGGAGTATGCAGAGTAGCAACAATAATATTGAAAATCAACATTAAGGTCAGAATTTGTTTCCAACTCCAGTAATTTTTCATAAAATGGAAATACCAAGATAGCAAATTCTTCTGCTTGCCATTGTGGAAATCTGGATCGGATTCACTAGCTGGGTTTTTATGATGTTGCCAATGTTTTTTCAACAACTTTTGATATGACAAACAACCATATAATGTTAAACAAAGAGAACCAATAAAGTGATTCACTTTTATATTGCTGGGAAAAACCGCTCCATGCATGGCATCGTGGGCTGTTATAAATAGCCCAGTATATAAAAATGTTTGCCATAACATAGCAACTAATATAAAAAATATATTAACTTGTTCAAGATTTATAGTCATTAATAATATTAGACTAATAGCCCATATAGCCATAATTACAGTGGCAATTATTATTGAATAATGCCCTGCCAAACCTTCTTTTTTTGTATCAGGAATGGGTAATTCAGTGGAATAGGAAACAGGCTTTTGAGCTTTTAACAAAATATTACTTGTCATCATATTAAGAAGAGAAAAAAGTAACTTTACTGATAGGTTTATTTTGGAGTCGCTTGATTTTTTTTAATAGTGCTATAAATTATCAATTGTCAATCATAAATAATTAACAATAAATAATAATAACTTTTACCTATAAGAGTTACTGCAAAGCTATAAGAGTAAGCCACAAAATGAATGATCCTGTGTTGTCATGCTGAGGAACGTAGGCGAAAGACTTCCCGAAGGGTAGCATCTACGCGAGATTCTTCGTTCCTCAGAATGACATTGGGCATTTCTTTCTGTGGAGTTCTCTAAATCTAAGAACAAATCTAAGACTTGTGCTTTTCTATACAAAACCTTATATTTTGTACACAAAACTTTACACTGTACTAATAAAGAGTTTAGCACTTAAGTACTAAAAATTTCAGATAACTCTAAAAATCTGTAAAATCATATTTTGTATCGCTATATTTAGCTAAAGCAACGGATAGATTCCCAACCTCTCTAAGAAATCGGGAATCTAAGAATTGTGATATTTGATATCAACTATCTGATACTAACTATTGATTAAATAAAATATATCAGTCTGTAGTTTTAAGATAAAAATTATTTTTCATTATCTTTGTATGACTTCCGGATGCAAGTTTGTCATCCTAAAGGTTCAGAATACAAGTAAATTTAGGCTAAATTAAGTATTGATAGAAATTTATGGGAATAGGATGAATCAAGAATTGAAAATTGGATATTCAGAGAGAGTTGGAGAAGACATTTCTATATTTATTTCTATATTTATTTCTGTCTTCTCCTTCATTTCTAAAGCCATCGCAACACTTTTTCTTTAATCCTGATTTGATTCCCTTGAACAACTTTTAAAACATCCCGATTTAGGAAGTAACGAGTATTACCTTCGATTGCAACATACTGTTTATTTTTGGATTCATTTTTGGAAGTGCTACTTTCTTTAGAATTTGACAAAGGAAGAGTTACTTTTTGATTACCAATTCTCGCGATCGCAACATAACTTCCGGGTTTATCATTACCACAGATATAAATGATAAAGCTTTTGGTAACAGCTTCCTGGAGGATATTTTGCCCTTGTGGACAAGCACTGTTTAGAGATGTTCCATCAGCTGCGATCGCACTATTTACTCTCTCTCTCAATACAGTTTTTCCACGTTTCTGAATTAACATTTCATAGAGTGATATTATGTAAGCAATTTCATCATTTCTAGCTATATAAGTTTCACCACTTTTTCGCACCAGTGGTACAGTAATTTTGCTACTATCACCTTTCGTCACACGTACAAAATAACCTAATTCGTTCTCCTTATCTCCCAAACAAATATAAGCTTTGTATTTTTCTGTCTCAAAACTACGTTTGGGTAAAGAATTTTGAGTTGGACAAATTTCTGTTTCTGCTACTGATGTAACAACTGTAGCTTTAACTTGAAATGGGAAAAATTGCAATGCAAAAATACCTGCCCATGCCAATATAACTGCTGGCTGGCAGTTTAACTTGATTTTGGAAACATTCATTTTGATTTATTTAAGTAATATTACGGATTGTATTCAAAGAAGCGATTTAAGAATTAAGTATTTGAACTGAGGTAATGATAAAACAAGTATCCTAAGGAAAATGTTTGAAACAACCAAAATTGGCAAACATTTATATTTTCTTTAAAAAAAGGATTTTCTAGATAATGTTTTAATTAAGAGTTGATATTTATATAACTTGCGATACTCCGTAGGAATCCTCTATCAACCATTGCAATCAAGTATCTTTACCTAAAGTAAGTGACAATATCGCGATAAAATAAAGTTCTAGGGTGCTTATACTTACAGGGTTAGACAGTGGCTGATTTTTCTCAGGGACGAATGTTGCTATCCCACAACTTTGATATTGTGGATGGAGTTGTTCCCCCACTCAGTCGGGAAGAATTTGCCAAGTTATTTATCGAAGGTTTACCAGAATCGGCTCAATGTCGTTTAGTAAATAATCCCCATTGGATTATTGAAGTAATATTTAATACTGGTAAGGTTTCTCCGACAGAAATGGGAGAAAAATATGCTCAAGTGTTATTAAATATTCGCCGCAATCAAATTAAAGAAGGTTTTTCTATGCCGCATATTTTGATATTAGGGGGCATAAAAACGACACCAGTAATGAGTAATCGCTGGAGAGTTTGATCCATTCCATCAGCACAATATATAAACTATTTGGGTTTCTAGCCTTTAAATCCTCTGCTGCTCTTGATGAACCTTCGAGCATTGTTTTATCAAGATATGTTTTGCATTCAATAACTACAACAGGAATATCAAAAATATGAGTTTCGATGTTACCTGTCACCTTCACTTGTGAGTAATTGTCTGGCTCTTCTTTGACCAGAGTAATTTTTTCGCCTAAATTATCATTCTGTTCTGGTGGAGGGGCAGATTCAAAAGATACTTGTATAGTTGCTCCAATCACAAAGTCATGGTCTTTTTTCTCAATGCGTGCATAAGGTCGTTTGAGCATTTCTGAATATTTTGGTGGAACAAAGAAAATATCTTTAAAAGTATGCGATTTCCCAATTAAAGTATTCTCACCAAAATCCCTTGTTAAATCTTTAAATAAACGCGATCGCAACAGTTACTTCCGATCGCGTCCTCAAAAAAAACAGAAAAAACAGAAAAAGATTTACACTTTTACAGAAACTGCCCGTTGCAGGTTAGCAAAGGCACGATTGTAATCCAAAATAGCTGTAACCCGATTACCTTGAGCGCGAGTCAGGTCATTTTCTGCTGCGATTACATCGGTTTGTGTGCCGACACCAGCTTGAAACCGCAACCTGGCAAGTCGTAATGCCTCCAGAGCTTGGTCAACGGATGCCGTTGCTGTTTGCACATTTTCTAAATTAGACTGCAACTGGGCGTAAAATTGTTCGACTTCAAAGCGAATTTGGTTACGTTGGTTGGTGAAATTGCTTTCCGCGATCGCAATGTTGGCTTTTGCTTGTGATGCTTGGGCTTTTGCCGCACCACCATCGAATATATTCCACTTCGCTTTCACACCTACAGAATAACCATCAGTAGCGCTAATCTTATCGTTGTACTGGTCTAATAAATCATAAGTTGCTACCAGTGCCACCTGTGGTCCAAGCTGTGATAATGCGAACTTGCGTCTTTGTTCACCAATATTGCGTTCAGCTAGACGTTGTTCTAATTCTTCCCGATTTTGGTAGGCATAGATGATGCTTTCTTCCAGGGATTGCTGCCATAAAGCTACGACTTTTACTGATTCGGCAGTACTAATATTGACAGTTTGCGGCAAGTTTAATAGTGATACTAATTGTCTTTGGGAAATTTGTTGACGCGATCGCGCATTGACATAATCTTGTTGGGAATTAGCCACATTAACCTGCGATCGCAATACATCAAATTTTGTCCCAACTCCCGCACGTTCCAATGCTTGAGCATCCCGCAAACTCGCTTGGGCATTTTCTACAGCAGCGCTGGAAATCCGTAGTTGTTCGTCGGCAGCTTGTAAGTCGTAGTAACGAGTCGTAACGCTCAGACGAATTTCTTGAAACCTTGTCTCCACATCCAACTTACTAATTCTCATCCTTTCTTTAGCTTCGCGAATACTTGCTGACCTCCGACCTGATGTATAAATGTTGTAGTTAATCTCCGCTTGCCCTGTAAATGCTGTCCTCGCTTCGTCTGTGGCAGGAAGAGCTACACCAGAATCTACCGATAATTGGTCTTGGGCTGATGTGCCGTTTGTTAGGCTACCACTTATCCCAAATGTTGGATATAGCGCCGCTTCTGCTTCTCTTAAACCAGCACGACTACGCTCTAACTCCAAAATTGCCGTTTTTAGTTGCGGATTGCTGTGACGGGCAATTTCTAAGGCTTGTTCGAGAGTTAACGGCTGATTTTCCTGAATTTTCACCTCTTCTGGTTTGCTGGGAACAAGTAAGGAAGATGGAACTGGGATTGAATTTTTTTTGTGGTGGTGTTCTTCCTGTTGAGAACCAGATTTTTTCTCGGAATGGGAAGAATTATTTTCCTGTTGATTTTTATGCTGTAATTCCTCCTGTTGAAAATCAGATTTTTTCTCGGAATGGGGAGAATTATTTTCCTGTTGATTTTTACGCTGTAATTCCTCCGATTGAAAATCAGATTTTTTCTCGGAATGGGGAGAATTATTTTCGTGCTGATTTTTACCCTGTAATTCCTGCCGTTGAGAATCAGATTTTTTTTCGGGATGGGGAGATTGTCTCAACCTGATAGGAGAATTATTTTCGTGCTGATTTTTACGCTGTAATTCTTCCCGTTGAGAACCAGATTTTTTCTCGGAATGGGGAGAATTATTTTCGTGCTGATTTTTGTGCTGTAATTCTTCCCGTTGAAAATCAGATTTTTTCTCGGAATGGGGGGAATTTCTCAACCTGATGATATTTTTTTTGTGTTGTAACTTCTCCGGTTGAGAGCCAGATTTTTCTTCATAATTGGGAGAATCTCGCGAGATAAAGGTAGTGTTTTCGTCGCTCTTTTTTTCCTGCTGGGCAGTAGCACTTAAATCAGGGCTTAAATTAGGGCTTGAATCAGTGCTAGAAGTAGAAGGAGACGAAGACAAAGAGAAAGAAACAGGGGAAGTTTGGGGAGAAGCAAGGGAAACTGAAGTTAAGGGAAATAACTCTGCTGCCTTTCCGACTTTTTCTTCATTTTTTTGCACCACTGGTAAAGGTAAAGCCTCAGCGCTTTGAGATGATGTTGGGATAAAAAGCGCGATTCCTGCGGAAAGTGGTGCTAAAGCAATACTCCAAAATACAAGTTGTGGTGCGAATGCAATCCAAGAAGAATGCAGAAGAAATTTAGAAAAATTCATAGCTGGTTCGTGTAGGGGTTTGTCAGCAACTTATGCAAAACGGTTGTGCAAAACAGATTTGAACAAACTTCAAGGGATGTAAAACCTTTCCAAGCGACAAAAAACTTGGAAAATTAAGAGTAAAAAATCAATCTGTTAACTGGTTTGAAGCGATGCACAAATAAAAGATGACAAATAATAAGCTAATGTCAACTGATACACTTAACTGTTAACCATTAACTATTAACCATTAACCATTAACCAGTGTCGCGACTTTGCTTGATATCAGCTAGCGCATCTCGTAGATATCGACGCACTCAGCTAGATTTATTCAAGTCTATATGGAGCAAAGCAAGACTTTCCATTAAATTTTCCCTTTTTCTTTCCCCGAATTCAGGGCAGTTATGTCACATTTTGCTGTCGTCAATAGCTGAGATAGTTTAAGCTATCTGAAAGATTGTTTGATTTTATGGCAATAGAAGGTTAGCGTGCCGAAAAAAACTAGTTTAATTTCTCTCTTGGTTGTTTGTAGCTTGTGGATTATGCCCAAACATGCGAACGCACAAGCTCTCATACCACATACCGTACAACTTGATGCCGCAAAACTCGAAAAACAAGGTTTGAGTCTGGCTCAAGAAGCTGCTTCCCTGGGGCAGTTTCAACAGTACGAATTAGCTCTACCGCGAGCAAAGTTAGCATCACAGCTTGCACCAAAAAGCGATCGCGTTTGGTTCCTTTTGGGTGGTTTATATTTACAAACCAAAGATTACAACAATGCGATCGCATCCCTAACCAAAGCCCAAACACTCAACCCAAAAAATGCTGCTGTTCAGTTTGCCCTGGGTTCGGTTCATTTCCAACAGCAAAAATATCAACAAGCTGCCAATTTCTACATGGCTGGTTTAAAGATAAAACCCAACGACTCCGAAGGGCTGTTTGATTTAGGCAATGCTTACTATATGCTCGGCAAATTACCCGATGCGATCGCGCAATATAACAAAGCTGTCTCTCTAAACCAAAAGTTCTGGCCCGCTATTAATAACATCGGTTTAATTAAGTATGAACAGGGTGACACCCAGACAGCCATCCAAAAATGGCAATCTGCCGTTGTTTTAGACAAACAAGCCGCAGAACCATTAATGGCATTAGCTGTTGCATATTATACTAAGGGCGACCAGCAACAAGGGATTACATTGGGTGAACAAGCACTTCGCATTGATAGTCGTTACGCTAACTTAGATTTTCTCAAAGAAAATCTTTGGGGTACGCGCTTACTTGCGGATACTAAAAAATTCGTCGAGTTACCGCGCATTCAAGCCGCAATTCAACAAAGCGCAAGCCAACCTGCTCCAAGATAGTAGGCAGTTAGGGAAATTCGCTTTTCCTCGCAGAGCGGGAAGCTAAAGCTACGTAAATTGTTTTAATTCCCCAATCCCTCAGCCTATTGATTTATTACCGGTAAAGTAGTACATATATATTGTAAAAGTTAGAAAGCAGCAACCTCATAGTTTTTTGGTTACTGCTTCTAAAAAAGAGTTGATTTCGGGTGATTTTAGTACGACATTAGTTAAAGTAATCTTGGCAAGAATCAGAAAATGTTCTAACCTTGCTGTGAAATTAGTTTTCTATTGGTCGTTCTTAGGTAAGAGTGCCAGAATTTGGTCAACAAATTGTTGATGATCGACAACAGGCTTAGAAATGTAGTCATCAGCACCACTCTGCTTAAGAAAGCTCTCGCGATCGCCTTCCATCGCGTGTGCTGTCACCAAAATAATTGGCAAGGAAGATGTTTGTGGATCGGATTTCAACATTTGTGTAATCTTGATACCATCGACAGATTTACCTTGGTAAACACTGCGAGATAGGGAAACATCCATCAAAATGATGTCAGCTTCTCCGCAAGAAGCAATTCTCATTACCTCTTCCACATTTTCCGTATGTTTGACATCCAAGCCACCTCGCTTGGTTAAAATCTTGGAAAAAACACGAGCATTAATTAGATCGTCTTCGACAATCAGAACAGTTTTCATGAGAATTTAGCTGATTAGGGTGATGGGGATAAATACGTGATTAACACAGTTGTGAGTCTCCTGCCAGTTCGGATAACGTGGATAAACCCTCGTAAACGATTGGCTCTATTTGTTAATCCATGTGTTCCCCCGTCATCAAGGATAATACTACTGCTTTTTATCCTTTGAGTATCAAAAATTTGTGTTGAAACCCTATTCATCCGCTATGCTGTGGTTGCAAGAGTGCTTAGTTTCAACGTCTTTAACCACTTACGGCTATTCTGTGTAATTAAATTTCAGGTAACAACTCATGGCAAAACAGTTAAACCTTCTCTCTACGGGACAGGTAATCACCACAGCCCTGCATACCGAGATGCAACGGTCTTATCTTGAATATGCCATGAGTGTGATTGTCGGGCGAGCCTTACCCGATGTCCGCGATGGCTTAAAACCGGTTCACCGTCGGATTTTATATGCGATGCACGAATTGGGACTTACCCCCGATCGACCTTATCGAAAATGTGCCCGTGTTGTTGGGGATGTTTTGGGTAAATACCACCCCCACGGCGACCAGTCGGTTTACGATGCTTTGGTGCGGTTGGTACAGGATTTTTCCTGTCGTTACCCCCTACTGGCTGGACATGGTAACTTTGGTTCGGTTGATAATGACCCTCCGGCAGCAATGAGATACACGGAAACACGCCTTGCATCCATTGGTCAAGACGGAATGCTGACGGAGATTGGTGAGGAAACTGTTGATTTTATTGGTAACTTTGATAACTCCCAACAAGAACCCACGGTTTTACCAGCCCAGTTACCATTTTTGATTCTCAATGGTTGTACGGGGATTGCTGTGGGCATGGCAACTAATATTCCCCCCCACAATTTAAATGAAATTGTTGATGGTTTGATTGCGTTGTCGGATAATCCGGAGTTAACCGACGAAAAATTATTTGAATTAATACCTGGTCCCGATTTTCCTACAGGTGGAGAAATTGTCGGGATTTCGGGGATTCGCGAAGCTTATACTACGGGGAAAGGTAGTATCGTTTTACGTGGGATTGCCAGTATTGAGGAAGTTGCTGGGAGTCGCGGCAAAAATAAGCGCACGGCAATTATTATTACCGAATTACCATATCAAGTTAATAAGGCTGGTTGGATTGAAAAAGTTGCCGAATTGGTTAACCAAGGACGGTTGAACGGTATTTCTGATATTCGTGACGAGAGCGATCGCGATGGGATGCGGGTGGTAATTGAACTCAAACGGGACACCAATCACCAGGAGGTTTTAGCAAATCTCTATCACCAAACAGCCCTACAAAGTAATTTTGGGGCGATTGTTTTGGCGATTGTTGATGGACAACCCCGACAATTAAGTTTGCGGAGTTTGCTGCAAGAATTTTTAGATTTCCGCGAACAAACCCTCAATCGTCGCTATAGTTACGAGTTGGGTAAGGCGGAAAATCGTGCCCATTTGGTGGAAGGTTTGCTCAAAGCTTTGGCAAATTTGGATGAAGTTATTACGATTTTACGCCAAGCTCCCGATGGCAGTACGGCAAAAGAAACCTTAATAAATCGTCTGGAATTAGCTTCTGTCCAAGCTGATGCGATTTTATCAATGCCTCTGCGTCGTCTCACAGGTTTAGAACAGCAAAACCTCCAACAGGAATTTAACGAACTCTCAGAACAGATTACAGGTTTACGGAGATTGTTGAGCGATCGCAAGGAATTACTCAAGTCTCTCAAAAAGGATTTGCGTAGTCTCAAGCGGAAATTTGGTGATGAACGTCGCACCAAAATCATTGCTGCCGAGGAAGCAAGATTTTTACGTGGTCGTGGTAGTAAAGGAGAAATTTCTGACGACGATGACGAAAAAGTCAAGCAAAATCTCAAGTTAGACATTCCCTCCGAAGATGTCATCCTCGAACTTACCCATCGCGGTTATGTGCGCCGAAATCAGCCCAATGGCAAAAAATCAAAAGTCGATAACAATACCTCGGAAAACGATTTTACTCTCCTCACCACCCCAACCGACACCCACAAAGAATTATTAATCATCACCACAGGAGCCAAAGTTTATCCCATCACTGTTGGTGATATCCCTCCTTCAACCGGACGCAATGCACGGGGAACTCCCCTCATCACCCTACTCAGCAATACAGCCCAAGGAGCCACAGAGGGCATTCTCACCCGCTTTATGCAGCCAGAAAACCCTGAAGGTGAGATGATTCTCCTCACCAAACAGGGACGCATCAAGCGCTTACCCCTATCGGAATTTACCAATCTCACCCGTCGCGGCATCACCATTGCCAAACTTAAAGATGACGATGAGTTATTACAAACTCAATTCACAAAAGCCGGAGAACAGCTAATTTTAGCCAGTTCCGGTGGACGTTTGTTACGGTTCGCCATTGAAGAACAACAGTTACCAATCATGGGACGGACGGCAATGGGTGTACAAGGAATGCGCTTACGAATCAACGAAGCGATCGCAGGTTGTGTCACCTTCAAAACCGCAGACAAAATATTACTTGTCACCCAACAGGGATATGCCAAACAACTACCAGTTAGTAATATCCGCTTGGCAAACCGAGGTGATATTGGTATTCAGGTTTGTAAATTCACCAGTAAAGCCGATGCTTTAGCTGGGATTACCCGCTTCAATCCTGAATCAGAAGTAGCATTAATTACCAATCAGCAACGAGTTGTGCGTCTTGCCCTAAATACGGTGACTACATCCGGTCGGGATAGTATGGGTGAAAGTGTCGTTCAACTCAACCGTGACGAAAAAATCATTTCTGTTGTCGAAATACCTTAGGGAACACCAAGAAATAAATTCTCCAAAATTGTAGGGGCAAACGGTTGTTTGCCCTAATTTATATTCCATCCAAACGAGAAGAGCCTTAGCACAACTTTCAAAAAACAATCATCAAAAAATACCAGCAAAATTTAGAATAAATACGAATATGTAAATATATGTAATATCTAGGAAAAATTTGTTATATTAATTAACACAAGGTCACAAACCTTAATTATTGTAGTTTGGATTATTAATCATGGCAGATACAACAGTGAAAGGTAGCGCAGTAGTAGCAGAAGACCGTAATGGCTGGCGTTGGGGCTTTACTCCACAAGCGGAAATCTGGAATGGTCGCTTGGCAATGATTGGTTTCGTCGCTGCTGCTGGAATCGAAGTGTTTTCTGGTAAAGGATTTTTACATTTCTGGGGTATCCTGTAAATTCTTGTAATGTCTATTTAACCAATACCTGATGTTAATTTTTAAACCTGGGAAGAGATGTGCCTCTCTTTTCCAGGTTTTTCAGTTTCCCTTTAATTCGGTAAAATAAAAACCCACCGCAATTGTTGTACTCGCAGCAGGTTTTAGTTTTTGTTAGAGAAATTATTACCCGACATGAAGCCGGGATAAATTCAAAATCTATCAAATTCTATCTAATATACTCTTTCAACACACTGTTACGATTAGGATGGCGTAACTTGCGTAGTGCTTTCGCTTCGATTTGACGGATACGTTCGCGAGTAACATTGAAGATTTGACCGATTTCTTCAAGCGTCTTCATCCGTCCATCGTCTAAACCGTAACGCAAGCGCAAAACATCACGTTCCCGTGGGCTGAGACTGTCGAGGACTTTCTCTAAATCTTCCCGTAGCAAGTTCTTGGAAACTTGGTCTTCAGGGGTTTCACCGTCAGACTCAATAAAATCGCCCAAACGAGAGTCTTCTTCTTTACCGATGGGGGTTTCCAAGGAAATAGGTAATTGCGCTGATTTGGCAATAAATCGTAACTTCTCGATGGTCATTTCCATCCGAGTTGCGATTTCTTCTTCAGTGGGTTTGCGCCCCATTTCTTGGGAAAGCAACTTAGTGGTTTTCTTGATCCGTGAGATGGTTTCGTACAAGTGTACTGGTAGGCGAATAGTCCGGGATTGGTCTGCGATCGCTCTCGTAATTGCTTGACGAATCCACCAAGTTGCATAGGTAGAGAACTTGTAACCTTTTTCATGGTCGAATTTCTCAGCAGCACGAATCAAACCAAGGCTACCTTCCTGAATTAAATCTTGGAAGGACAACCCACGATTCATATATTTCTTGGCAATTGAAACCACAAGGCGCAAGTTTGATTGCACCATTTTGTCTTTTGCCCGACGACCAACGTGTAACCGATGGCGAAATTGGGGCAGAGGAAGTTGTACGGCTTCTGCCCATTCACTATGTTGGGGTTCTCTGTCTAATTGCTGACACAATTTTTCCCAAACTCTCTCTAATTCGAGTAAATCGGCAATTTTGCGCGCCAACTCGATTTCTTCATCGGCTCGAAGCAAACGAATCCGACCGATTTCTTGTAAGTAAAGACGAATCGAATCTTCTGTATAATGCTTCTTTTTTGTAGTTGTCCGACGACGAGATTTGGCGGCTTTTCCAGACTTAGCGTCCTCCTCATCCGGGGATGGTTCTAAAAACTCATCCATTTCGCCATCCGAGTCCTCTTCGTCATCTATTAAGAGTTCTTCTAACTCGAAATCAGGCTGAATGCCAACTTTTAGTTCTGGCTGATAGATATTTTCGAGTACGTTATTAGCCTGGTTCATGCCGCGTTCCTCATGCTCCTTGCAGAATCAATTGCTCAAGATATATTTGCTGCTTTTTAAAGCTAGCTCAACTGTCATTTACCTAATGGTTGATGACTCATTTACCTAAGATAGTTTCGGAAGTTATACCCATGTTCAGGAACAAACTTGTAAGATTTTTCAAGCTCTAGTCAAGCTCTACCCAATCATGTCCTTATACTAAATAGTATTCGGCACTTCCTCAAGTTTCTATTTTGACTTTAATAGCTACAACAAGTTCCATTTTGGTACTTTGCGATGCAGTCAAAAAAGTCTCGATAGAACTTCTTAGTCAGATTTAAGTGTAATCAACGTTGCTAGACAACAAAAATTACAATTGAATAGTCTGTAATAGACTATGTTTTGCTAGAAAAATTACTACCTCATCCAAAAAAATATCTTCCCAAGGGATATTTTCTTGTAAAGACTGTTTAGATTGTAGCCTGTTTCACAAAAATTGCACTGTTTTTGTGTAATACCCATGAAGTAATTAAGTAAGATGAAGCCTGCTGTCCCAATTATAAATTTAATGCCTTGGTGATACATCTGAATTTTTCCAAAACTTGATGGAATTACAACAATATTGTTGTTACTTTAAATATCCCGTACACTTAGTTTTGTCTAATTCAAAGTATTCTCCAAAACATGAATTATTTGGTGAGTAAGCTATATTCTGCTAACTGGGAAGGGAAGTTTTATTGCACTCTTTTTTACATTGCCTTTATGGGTTTCTGAGTGGACAATTGTCATATTTGTTGCTGGGTATTTACTCACTCATGGTATCTACAGGGAAATTTAAGTTAGATGTGGGAAAGTTTTTATTTCCGCAAATTCTGGCTGTAAAACAGCGTTTAGTACCCTTAACATAGATAGCCTTTGGTGAGGACTTACCCTGAATGACAGCTTCACGCACTGAGAAAGAGTACAATTTAGCTGAATATGCTACAGGCACTGATTTTTTGTTGGACGAGTCTTATTTTGTTCAAGTGACTCAACTTGATGAAGCCAGTAACCTTAACTACATTATTAAGGCTTGGATTGAATCTACCGTTTGGCGGATTAATTCAACTTTAGCTTATTTAATTTTAATCGCACCCAACCGTGCTGCTAAAATGTCACCCTTGAGAGACTTGACAAACTGTTCCTATTGTATACAAGGTATTCTAATCAATTCAAAAGGGATTTAACACTCAGGACTAACAATATTATCGTACTTGATACAAAAATGCCTAGTGCGATCGCAAAATTTCCACGAGAAACCCAACTCTAATCCCAATTTTAGCCATTAAGTGTAAAGAAAACAATTTAATTTTTACATTTTAGCCATAGTTTCTGCTTCTCCGAGGGGATGAGTAGGGATGTTTAAGTTTTTGTCACATTTGGGGAACAACGGCAGTAGGGATTCAGAATATTTGTCTTTGTTCTTACTAGAACTAGGTTTTAGCCAATTAAACTTGGATATGTGGAAACTGTAACTCCGACGATATGGCTGTTCTATCTCTTTTTGTAAATATGGAACTAGAAAACAGAGTAGATGGCTACATTGATAGCTATCACTGGGATGTGTCGCTAAACCACCTCTGCGATCGCAACCGAAATGTTAATTTTTGTTGCGAAGCTGGAACTCCCATTGGATGAGGTGAGAGAGTATCACAGGATTGAGTAGTTACGATAACTATGTTGTAAAACTTGACTCAAAAAACATTACGAAATCTTTAAATAATGATTCGATTCCAAGAAGAAAGTTAAATTTAGATTTTCCCCTTTTCTGTTAACCGTTAACTTTTTACAACTATTTCCAAGCAGAGGGTGAAATTATTTTTGCTTCTTTGTCATCTAAATAAAATTCGTAAACGGGTTCTCCTGAAACTTCGCAGCGCAAAGGTTCAATTATTTTTGTGAAGGGGTTCCAAACTAGGGTTACATCTCTTTTAATTTTTTTCCTTTGCAAAGTACAGTTAATATGTACAGTTGGCAGATGTAATACCATCGCACTATGTAATTTTGCTGAGGCAGAAAGTGCGTATCTTTCGCGAATATCGGCAATTTTCCTGTCTAGCTCTCTGTTTGTGGCTTCAATTCTAGCTTGTTCTTTTTCTTGCTGTTCAACTGTTAATTCTTTGTGTTGTATTTTGGCAGCAATCTCAGTACTGATAGTTCCGTAATAATTTTTTAATCTCTCTTCATCTCTAGTTAAAGCACGATGTAATTTTGCCTGCCAATTTTCTAAATCTGTTTGAATCAGATTTGCAGATGTCTCTTCAATGATGTGAGATAGTTCGCGATCGCTCATATTTTGAGCTAGGGAAGTATCATCGACGGGAATTTTATCGGCATCCCATAATAACGCATCACCTATGTCTACAGGCGACACAGATGTAAATTCATTAAAAATAAATGATACCATACCAATTCGTTTTTCATCAGCTTCTGCGGTATAAGCAACGTTACACCAAATATAGCGAGTGGTTTCTGGTTTAGCATCAACAAAGCGAATTAAACCATTCAGAGGTTGTATTTTTTGAGATATTTGTTTTTCAAATCCTGAAGTTTTTAGATAACCATCATATTTAATTCCTAAAGTAGTGACGTTACCAACTTCTGTAAGAATTTCTGCAAATCGATTCAGGAGTTCTGAATGATAGCTAATAAATTGGCTATTCGGGGTATTAATAGCAGTACTAAAGGTAGTTTCTTCTTCTAATTGAAGTGATTTTGCTAATTTTTCAGGTAGAAGTACATTAATTGTTTTCTCGTCTATTAATTCCGCAATTCCATCATAGGTGGAAATTACGATTTCCAAAGTATTAATGATTGGGTCATTTGTTGCAAGCATGTTTTTTAATGGTTAGTAGTTACTAATTCCTAATTTCTGATTCCTAATTCCTACTGATTAGTGATTACTGACTCCTGATTCCTAATTCCTGATTAAGCTTCAAACTCTTCACCAAATATTTTCTCATCTAATTCTTGAGTTTCTTGATATTTATCTTTAGCTTGAAGTAAATCATCAGCTAATTTTTCAAAAGCAGTACTAATATCTTGGTGTGATTGATTCTTTAACCAAATATCGATAACTGTCTCACTAAAATCAAACTCATCATTTACATTGCCTAAAATAGTTTCTATCTCACCAACAACCAACTCAAACATATTAATTTTGTCATGTAATATTCGCAATATATACTCTTCAATACTGCCTTGTAGACAAAAATTAAAAATAAATACATCTTGGGTTTGTCCAATGCGATGAATACGTCCAATACGTTGTTCTATTTTCATCGGATTCCAAGGTAAATCGTAATTCACAATCGCATTTGCAAACTGAATATTTCGTCCTTCTCCTCCAGTTTCCGATGCAAGTAATACAGGGAGATTATCACGAAAAGCTTCGATTGCCGCATCTTTTTGTTTTAAAGTCATATCTCCCAAAAATTCTGCAAATTCGATGCTATTTTCTTTAAAAACTTTAGCAAGATATGCTGATGTAGCTTTATGGGTAGTAAATACTATTGTTTTTTGCGATGATTTTTTCAGCAATTCAACTAAAGTACGAGACTTTTCTACTTGTTTAATTTGACTTGCACGTTTAGCTAAAGTTTTCAACTCTTCAAAATCTAATTTTTGGGAGAGATTTTTTAAAGATTCCCCAAGTGCATTTGGACTAGAACCAGATCGCATTAACAAGTTGGTACGAGAAAGTTTATCTAGATGTTCGCTGTGGGTTCTCAAAAATTCGCTTAAATCAGAATATAACTTTTTCTCGCTTTCACTAGGAGTAACTGTAATAGTAGTCGCAAAGCGTTTTGGTAATTTTACATCAACTAAAGAGCGGGTATTTCGTATCATTACTTCCCGCATCAAACTACGGAGTTTTTCTGGATTTTTGGGGATACGTCCATTTTTTGATGATACATATTCGCGTTTAAAATCTGCTTCTGTTTTCAGTAAACCTGGTTTTAATAAAGTTAATAAATTAAACAATTCTACCAGGGAGTTTTGTACTGGTGTTGCAGTCAGCATTAAGATAAATCTTTTATTTAAAGAGTTGACTAATTTCCAATTTAAGGTATTCCGATTTTTTAAATGATGTGCTTCATCTACAACTACTAAATCCCAGTTACGTGATGTCACTAAAGGGTAATGTTTGGCTGATTTTGCTGTATTTAAAGACGCGATGATATGGGGATTTCCTGTCCAAAATTCTTCTGGGTTTTGCTGTCTGCTGTCGTCATCAGTTGTGATTGAAGAAATACCAAACTTTGTCCCTAGTTCTAATTGCCATTGGGAAACTAAGGAAGCAGGAGTTAGTATTAATATTGATTGAATCATTCCTCTTGCCAGATATTCACTAACAATTAATCCTGCTTCTATTGTTTTTCCTAATCCAACTTCATCAGCTAGTAATGCACGTCCACCAAATTGTCGTAATACCTTTCTTGCAGTTTCTATTTGATACCAGTGTTTGTCGATTGTAGTGAGGGAAGGTAAACAAACTAATTGGTCATAGTCTGCCATTAATGATAGTTTGAATAGCTCATTACGAGCATTATAATATTTGATGTCGTCATGTTGCCTCTGTTTTAAGGCTGTCATTGCTGGAGAATTTTGGAATGTGAAATTGTAGGTATTATTCATTGGAAAATTAGGAGTTAAGAGTTAAAAGTTAAGGAGTATCACAATATGCTTGAAAACTAAGCAAATTCTCTATATTCCTCTGCGAACCTCTGCGTAAACCTCTGCGATACTCTGCGTTTAAAAGCAAAATCAGACAGTTAGAAAATTCCCATTCCAAATTACCTAATTTTTCCTTTTACTTTTTTTATCGGGGAGTTCAGCAGCTTGCATTAGTGGAGATTTGCGTTTTTTTGCTGGTTGAGATTGGGGTATATCAATTTGTGTTGAAGACTCGAATACCTCTTGTTCTTCCAAGTCAATTTTACGAGATGTAAATAAGTCTTTAAAAAGTGAATTTCCTTCTAAATTATTATAGAAGGATTCTAATGCACCTTCACCAGGTTCAGTAGCAAGGAGAGTAACTTTTTCAATACTGGTTGCAAAGAGACTTACTTCATTGGCAAATTCGGTTTCAGAAATACTATGAGGAGGCAACCAGCGATGTACAAAATCGTATTTCCATAGTTGTGTCTCAAACAACCTAATCACCTTTGTTTTTAGGGTTTTACTTGCTGCGATCGCATCTTTACATACAGCTTCTCTAATAATTCCTTTTTGACGTAGGAATTCGTATACATAAGGGATTCCCCAAACAACAGCAACTAAATCTGCTCTTCGATTAGACAATAAGGTGTTAAGCAATCTGCCCAGATATTTATCGAGTTGTTGTTCTGTAAAAGCAAAATAACTATCTGGATGTTCTAATTGCTTTTCGGAGCGTTCCCTATCTCCCAAAAATTCTAAAACTGATTCCCAAATTGCTTGGCTAGTGATAAATTTTATTTGCTTTTCAGTTGCCATATATTTGAAGAAATTTGTTGATAATGAAACTAAATTTCTTTCGCGTTTTTGCTTTTTCTTATAGTCAGTGAAAAACTGCCGATCGATTTCAATTTCTGTTGTTAAATCATCACGAATATCTACAAGCCATTTTTGACCAGTTTCGGGATTAAATCGATTGACTACAGTTCCAATTGATTCCCAATCTACATTTTCTCCTTGCTGTAACTTTTGATAAGCTTGTTCTACCAAATCCAGCAAAATAATTCCCATGAAAGTGACTTCGGTTCCCGGTATTATGTCATCGGAATTTTTAACTGGTTCGTAACTAATTTCGCACAAATCGACTAATGCTTCTGTGACTCCGTAATATCGCAAATAATCGATTAATGGCATCATTTGGTCGATATTACTAACAGGATTAGCTTTAAACTGGGATAAACAATTATCGATCAGTTCTGGTTGATTGCGAAATAAATAATACTCAACTCGTAAATCGTCGAGGTATGTAAATTCTTGAGCATAAAGTTCTGGTTGTAACTGCTGTATTTTTTCAATTACCGACAGAAATTCTGTAATTAAATTATTGCTGTCAAATTCATCTTTTAACTCAACTAACAACATCCCTAAGTCGCATTCTTCAATAATTTCCTGGGAAAGTGGTTCTTCAAGTGCTTCCATCAAGAGGGAATATTTGTCATGTTGGGAAGCAAGTTCGTAGGTTTCACACCACTTTTCTGGTTCTGTCGAGATTTGAGAAGGCATAACTTCACGATCGCAGCACTATATTCATTACTATTATTTTACGACTGAGAGTACCTAAGCTGTTTTTAAGATTGTTTACGAAAAGATTTTTCTGGATAAATACTTGACCAATTTCGCGATCGCAAGATATGATACTCTCTAAGTAGTGGAATTAATAATTATGTTTACTCAGCAGCTATCTCTACAACTAAACTCTAGCCTTCTACTTGGGCTAGAACTGCTACTATGTGAAGTCTAAGCTTCATCAAGATTTTTATTCATCAATAATAGTTTTAAATGCTTAATCTCCAGTATTAAGCTTAGGTTTTCCCTATCTTCGCAATTTTCTTCATATATTTAGGGTTAACAACCAGATATTTCAGGGTTATACTGCCCACGGGTAAAAACTGAACTTTTGTCATGCTGACTTATGTTGCATCTTTAAGGTTTTTACGCAATCTAAAAGTATAGTTGTAACCCGTTTTTAGTTTTTAGTATAACAACCAGATATTTCAGGGTTAACAACCGTTAACCCCTACTGGTTTTCTGCGATCGCAATAAACATCACAATATAGAGAGACGTTATATATCAAGTCTCTACATTCTCAAATTCTGACTACTGGCATTCTCTGAGAGGTATTTATGCGACTTTATCTATCAATTGAGGCATTGCTACGACTATTTACGGGTTGTCAGATGTGGATTTTGCAGCAACCTGATAACCCATTTGTGAATCGTCAAATTTGTATAAATATTCGGAATATTTTCGCTGCAATCCCTCAAAATTACGAACAAAATCACGAAATAAGGAAAAAACGAACGTGTTGAAAAATCCAGCAAATAAATATCGTCCCTTTCCAGCAATTAATTTACCGAATCGCACTTGGGTAAATCAAATAATTTCCCATCCTCCAACTTGGTTAAGTACGGATTTACGGGATGGAAATCAAGCGTTAATTGAACCAATGAATATTGAACGCAAGTTGCGAATGTTCGATTTATTGGTAAATATTGGTTTTAAAGAAATTGAAGTTGGTTTTCCTTCCGCTTCACAAACCGACTTTGATTTTGTTAGACATTTAATCGAACAGCAATTAATTCCCGATGATGTCAAAATTCAAGTATTAACTCCAGCACGGCAAGAATTGATACATCGTAGCTTTGAAGCATTACGCGGTACAAAACAAGCGATCGTACATTTATATAATGCCACTTCACCCGTATTTCGTCGCACCGTATTGGGTTTAAATCGGGAAGGAACGATAAATTTAGCCGTTTCCGCAGCAACATTATTTAACCAACTCGCAGCAACACAACCCGAAACCAACTGGCAATTTCAATATTCCCCCGAAACATTCACCGCAACCGAACTCGAATTTGCTAAAATCATTTGCGATCGCATTCTCGATATTTGGAAACCAACACCAGAAAATAAGGCGATTATCAACCTCCCCGCAACGGTAGAAGTGTCAACACCAAATATATTTGCTGACCAAGTAGAATGGATGCATCGCAATTTAAGCCGTAGAGATAGTATAATACTCTGTGTCCACCCACATAACGATCGAGGTTGTGGGGTTGCGGCTGCGGAACTTGCCCAAATGGCAGGAGCAGAGCGGGTTGAGGGATGTTTATTTGGGAATGGAGAACGTACCGGAAACGTCGATTTGGTGACGTTAGCGTTGAATTTATATACCCAAGGAATTCATCCCGGTTTGGACTTTTCTAACATCAACGAAATTGCCCGAATTGTTGAAGAATGTACCCAATTACCCATCCCAAAGCGTCATCCCTACGTTGGTGATTTGGTATTTACAGCTTTTTCCGGTTCCCATCAAGACGCAATTAAAAAGGGTTTCGCCGTCCAAAAATATGATACATTCTGGGAAGTACCATACTTACCCCTCGATCCTGCTGACGTTGGACGTAGCTATGAATCGATTGTACGGGTAAATAGTCAATCTGGCAAAGGTGGAATCGCGTTTTTATTGGAACGTGACTATAATTTGAGCTTACCTCGCAGATTACAAATTGAATTTAGCCAAATTGTCCAAAAATTCATGGATGCTAGTGGCAAAGAATTAGCTTCTAGGGACATTTGGCAGTTGTTTGAGCAAGAATATTTGCAGGAAAGAGAATCGTTGAAATATGTATCGCATCAATTGTATGTAGCAGAAGATGGAACACAAATGCTGTCGGCTAAATTACAAATAAGTAATGAGTATATCACGATTCATGGCAAAGGCAACGGTCCAATCAACGCTTTTGCGATCGCATTAGATTCCATACTCGATTCTGTATTGGGTTTTAAATTAGACTCAAAATTGCAAATTCACCATTACGAAGAACATTCTCGTCATTTTGGCAGCAATTCTGAAGCAGTTGCTTATATGGAAATAGCGAGTCATTTTGCCACAGGATTTGTAACAAAAACTTTACATGGTGTTGGCATTGACTCTAATATTGTCACAGCATCTTTAATGGCGATTACCAATGCAGTCAATCGAGCCAGAGAGCATGAGATGACAGGGTTTGGAAGCAAGCAAATTAAACAAAGTAAACAAATCATACAGTCAGAAAGGTATCAAAACTTCACGGTAATTCAACCAAATTTGTGAGATATTTTTCTGTAATTATCACTAGTTAAAAAAGCGAAAGTTTTAACTATATAACCGAATCCAACTTTCTCGATCGGGGTAAGATTTTTACTTACCCTGGTATTACTAATCTCATGATTAAAGGTCATCTAAATATTTCAGAGCATTTGAATTGTAACCTACGTTACTTTATATTTATTTATTAGGTTTTATAGATTTTCTCAATGGACATAAAAGAAAAATTAATAGAAAACTTTTTCAAAAAAGAGTTTTAATGGTATCCGGGCAGGATATATTTGTAACTAAGTTGTTCCCTGTTAAATATTCGGCTAAAAAAATATGTCTGCTATCTATAAATTTCCTGAAACTACCGCTCCACCAACGAAGCAACTTTTTTCACGTCGTGGTTTTCTGCCTTGCGGACAAAATAATCTTTGGTATATCCAAAGTGGAGTGGTAAGAACTATGACTTACCTGGAGGATGGTACTGCGGTTACTCTAGGCATTTGGAGTGACGGTGATATTGTTGGAGATGCATTATCAACAATTGAACCCTACATAGTTGAGTGCTTGACTTCAGTTGAGGTTACTCAATTCAAATTGAGGGAGAATCATCAGTTAATGAAGACTTTAACCTCCCATATCGAGCAAACAGAAGAGTTAATGGTAATTCGTAGTCAGAAAACCATTGATTCAATGCTAATTAAGTTATTGGCATGGTTAGCGAAAAAGTTTGGTAAGGCAGTTGACAATGGACAATTGATCGATTTGCGTATAACGAATCAAGATATTGCTGATATGCTAGGACCAACTCGTGTAACTATCTCCCGTGCTTTGAGTCAATTTGAAGAACAAGGAGTAATTAAGCGTCTTCCCTTGCATCGCATTGTATTATGCGAAGAGCAATTGTTCGGTTACGCAAGTTGATTCAATGGGGAGTCGGGAAAGTTAACAAATTTAACAAAGTTAACAAATTTAACCCGACTACGAACTTCCAGAAAATAAAATTTCCCAATCTAATAGATATAGACCGATCAATTGTAATTCTATCACTAGTGAGGGTGGGGAGACCCCACCCCTACAACTAGTTTGTTTCTTGGTTTTTCCCTATTCCACTTCTTTAATACGGGTTTTTCGTTCTAATATTTCCTTCAATACCAACGTCAAAACAATTCGCAATACTCCGAAGCGGAGAAGCAGGCTACGTAATTCGTAATTCGCAATACTCGCAGAGCGAGAAGCTAAAGCTACGCAATTAGTGCCCACGGATGAATCCGGGGGCTTGAACCAAGCAAAGTTCCTAACTTATTCATCCATAAATAAATTTAGAGAGCAATGAGGCGGTGTCGGTTTCTGTCCCGTCCAATTGCGGAGGGCTTGTACCATCAAGGAATAATTGGTCACGACAGCAAGTAGTGCCAGAATTTTGTATAAAAATGAACGTAGAGACGTAGCAGTGCTACGTCTCTACAAAAGTTTCAGACAAAGAATAATTAAATTAGATCAATGTCTTATCAAAGTCTTAAAATCTCAAATTTTTAAGATTGATAAACCAAAACAGCTTAAAACTTGACTAATATAGAACCCCTCTCCAAACCTCTCCCCTTGCCAAGGGGAGAGGCTTAAGAATATCAGTTTTTCACAACTAAAAAGTTCAGCTTTTAGACGTTTTTAGTATAAACCAAGATAGGTTGGACAAAAAAATCAAGCGCTACCTGTAAAGGTGACTTCAGGGAACTTAGATTGGGCTTCAACCATTGGGCGTTTTCTACCCTCTTCTTGCCAATAGTTAATTACTTCTGTAGCTTTATTGAGTAGTTCCACTCTATCTACATCAGTAATCCAATGTTTTGACTCTAACTCCTTTTTTAGTTCTTCCCAGGCATCATTACGGGGCCAAAAGAAGTACTTTGTTAAAGGGCTAGTACCTTTACCAACAATTTGATCCACCGCTAGGGCGACGTTCTCATCTAACCAGAGAATTTTTAGAATAAACTTGGTCAATCACACCTCCGGGAAATATCCGGGCTTAACTTACTGACACTGAGCCATCCGTTTGATTTTATAGGATTGGCGTTGCGATCGCTTATTTTAACCCAATTTCTCACCACCTGAGCAACCCATTGTGGGGATTCATCCACAATCAACTGTAAAAAGCAAAGGAAAAGGTAAAGTAATTCAGTAATTAGGGGCAATTCGATGCTCCATTCCCAATTCCCAATTTCAACTTATTTAGCCAACGGATTCCATGAGCGAACAATCCTCAGCACACACAATTATTGTTTTCGATATAGATGGCGTTATCCGCGATGTCAGTGGCTCATATCGCCGTGCATTAGCTGATACCGTAGAACATTTCACCAACAACGGCTATCGCCCAACACCAACAGATATTGACAAGCTAAAATCTGAAGGGATTTGGAATAATGATTGGGAAGCATCGCAAGAATTAATACATCGTTTTTTGGAAACTCAGGGGGAATCTCGAAATCAAAGCCGGATTGATTATGAAACAATTGTGGCTTTTTTTCAATCGCGGTATCGAGGCACAAATCCAAATCACTGGGATGGATATATTTGTGATGAGCCATTATTATTACAACCTAAATACTTAGAAGACCTGACAAATGCTGGGATAGCATGGGGCTTTTTTAGCGGAGCGACTCGTGCTTCTGCTACCTATGTTTTAGAAAAAAGGCTGAATATCAAACCACCGATTTTGATTGCGATGGAAGATGCACCTGGAAAACCCGATCCAACGGGGTTATTTGCTGCTGTTCGTCATCTCGAAAAAGGTGATACAAACCCAGCGACGGTGATATATGTGGGGGATACTGTTGCTGATATGTATACTGTGGAAAAAGCCCGGAGTCAGCAAAATCAGCATAATTGGATTGGTGTTGGGGTGTTACCTCCCCATGTCCAGAAACTACCTTCACGGCGCGAAGCCTACGCAGAATTACTGATAGATGCGGGGGCTGAAATGGTGTTTTGTAATGTTCAAGATTTAACACCTGCCAGGGTTAAAGTATTGGTAGGTTAAAGTTTGACTAATATGGAACCGAAATAAAACTACCCCACCTTAATCCTCCCCTTGGAAAGGGGAGGAAACAAGATTTCGAGTTACTACCCTTTGGGATTCAGTTTTCGGTGTTCAGGGGAAGGAACTTAAACCAGCATCATTGGTACAATTGATAAACCTTGTGTCAAACCCAATGCGATTGGTAATTCTCTAGGTAAATTTTCTGCATGGGTGGTAACAAAACCGAATTGGTTGTAAAAGGGAATTAATTCGCGATCGCATGATAAATAAACTGGTTTTTTGGCTTCGTTGATTAAATGCTCTACCATGCAGGAGCCTAGTTTCTGGTGTCGATATTTTTTTTTGATACAAAGATTAAATATGACGGAATACTTTTTCTGTATACGTAGTTCGACACATCCAACCGCAGAACCGTTATAGTCTATTACCCAAAAATCAGAATAATCCCTTACCTGAATTTCGTAGATCAGATATATCCCCATTAATGCTGTAAATAGTAAAACATGAATAAATAAGAAGACAAAGCAAAGAATTATTAATGCTAGCCAATAAATATTAATTGGCAAGATATTAACCCCATCGTTCCAAGTTAGCAAAAGTTCTTTAATTTTCCATTTATCTTTTGCACGAGCGTGACGTATAAAGAAATTTGGCGGTAAGTAAAAGCGATTTTGCATTGATTAGGGTATTTCGTGCCAGATTCTATTCAAATATAGCAATTTGGACATCAGAGCTTACCGCGATTAAAAATGCGCTCAACGAGGAAGCAAAGCAATTCTATGAGAAATGCGGTTTTACCCCTTCAATTATTGCACCAATGACACTCATGGTTACTATTAATGATGCAAAAGTGGCTTTAGGGATTGTGGAATAATATTAAGAATTTGGAATGGTGCGTTATGCGATGCTAACACACCCGACTTTTATACTTTATTTAATCCACATTTCTACTTGTATCCGGCAGCTTGTAATAAAAATAATTCTGCGTATCTTCCTTTCGCTTGTAATAATTGTTCGTGGGTTCCGACTTCGATGATTTCTCCATTTTCGATGACTAAGATTTTATTTGCCATGCGGACAGTGGAAAACCTATGGGAAATTAGAAATACCATTTGATTTTGGGTGAGCGATCGCAATCTTTCAAATATCTCATATTCGGCTTGGGCATCGATAGCGGAGGTAGGTTCATCTAAAACGAGGATATCTGCATCTTTCCGCATAAAGGCACGGGCAAGGGCAATTTTCTGCCATTGTCCTCCCGATAATTCCTGCCCATCTTTAAACCATTTACCTAGTTGGGTGTCGAATTGTCTGGGCATTTTTTCAATGAATGGTAATGCCATGCCTTTTTCTGCTGCTAATTGCCAGAGTTCTTCATCTTCGATGCGTTTGACATCACCCACACCAATATTTTCGCCGACTGTGAACTGGTAGCGGACAAAGTTCTGGAAAATTACCCCGATGCGCTGTCTCAACACTTCTACATCCCAATCTTGTAAATCCAATCCATCGAGTAAAATTCTCCCAGAATTGGGATTGTAAAGCCTTGTCAGGAGTTTGATTAGGGTTGTCTTCCCGGAACCATTTTCACCCACAATTGCCAGCTTTTCCCCTGGTTGCAGATGGAGGGAAATATTCTTCAATGCTGGCTGTAAATTCCCTGGATAGGTAAAAGTCACCTTCTCAAACCGAATTCCATCACCAGGTTTTAATCCTGTAGTGGCATTACCAACCGAAGTCGGAACATCTGCTTCGAGGAAGTCGTAAAGATTGGAGAGATACAAATTATCTTCATACATTCCCCCAATCGAAGTCAGAGTATTAGAAAATGTCATTTGTCCTTGGCGAAAGACGGTAATATACATCGTCATATCTCCCAAAGATATCTTCCCAGCGATTGTTTCCAAAACAATCCAACCGTATGTAGTATAAAAGGTTGCAGTACTTAGTAATCCTAATAAATATCCCCAAAATCCCCGTTGTAAAGTTAAATCCCGGTCTTCGGTGTATATTTGATGAAAAATATTCCGGTAGCGTCGCACCAACATTTCCCCTAACTGGTAGAGTTTGACTTCCTTCGCAAAATCTTCGCGAGCGACTAATGTCTCTAAATAATGTTGTTGTCGGGTTTCCGGGGCACGCCAACTAAATAGACGAAAGCCTTTGGCAGCGAATTTGGTTTCCGAGACAAAGGTGGGAATAGATGCAACTACGAGGACAACTACAGCCCAAATGGAAAATTTGACTAGTAATGCACCGTAAGCAATCAGCGACAGAGCATTTTGCACCAACCCGAAGGTACGAGTCACCAACGACAAAGGACGAGATGAGGCTTCACGACGGGCATTACTCATCTTGTCGTAAAATTCCGAATCTTCAAATTGAGTTAATTCTAAGGTTAGAGCTTTGTTTAAAATCAGTTCATTCACCCTTTGTGCCAGCAACAAGCGTAATAATGACTGACAGATATTTTGACCCCGTTGAGTCAATGCTAAAATTGCGACTGCGAATGCTTCTAAGCTAACAAACCCCAATACATGGTAAATATTCGGATTTGGGCGTGATTGTGTGGCGAAAACAACCGCATCAACAATTAATTTGCCAATATAAGCAACAGCAGCAGGTAATATACCAGCCACTAAAGTGAAGATACCAAAAATCACCGTTAGCCGACTACTAGTAGTCCAGACTAAATTCACAGCGCGATCGCTATAGCGAAAAACGGCAACGGATTGGCGGAGAGCATTACTTAGCTTACGAATTCCCATACTATATAAAATAGTACAAAACTAGGCTGTTTTTAAAGATTTTTGCGATATTGCGATCGCACTTTCCGCGTTAATCGCTGTAAATACATAATCTATGGGGATGGCGATAAGCAATGCGTATCGCGCTCTAGGAGGTTAATCTTTTTTGATTCACCCAAAAATGAGTTTATTCAGTAGTTAACACATAGTTTTTTTTGGCAAACTCACTGAATTCGCTGAGGTTTTGTGGGTTTGTTTGTTGAGGAGGTTGGAAAATGCCAGATATTCATTATATTTCCACAATCTTACTTCTGTTAAAGATACCTTCAAATAAAACATCCAAGTATAAACACTAGTAAAAATACTTTTTAACGAGTTATAAAGCCCTATTTCATCAAAGGGTTTATCACACCTTTAGAGTGAAACATAGAAAATAATTTTTACGTAAAATAGTCAAAATAAATACCAGTAATCAAGTTTTTGATGGCAGACTATGGATAAGAAACAAATCAAATAAATCTTCAGAAAATAAAACAATGTTTAAACTATTTAAAGGCTTGGTTGCTGGAACATTATTAACAGCTGGTTTGACGTTAGTAAGTGCAGGACAATCGATGGCTCTTACCCTGGGGGGAACAGCAACCGTGACTGCGGATAATCACTACGGATTCTTTTCTGGGGATAAAGATGGAAAATCCCTGAATTTCATTGGACGCAACGAACTGGGTTCTAAAGGTAGTGTAGGAGCTTATAACTGGTCTAGTCCAGAAACTTGGAATTTTAATGTTGACTCAAAAGATTACTTATATATGGTCGTATGGGACGATCAAAGTGTTGATGAAACTTGGCTAGGTCAATTTGGCTTTTCTAATGGCGCGAAGCTGACTAGTAAGTCTACCGATTGGGAATACATGACCAGCAAAAATTCCAACCCCTTTACCCGCGCTAGTACAGTCGCAGTTGCAGATCGAGATAAAGGTTTCTTAGCAGCAGGCGATCGCTTTGAAGGAAATGTCCCTAAGAATGGGGAATTGGCTCAGGAAATTCTGGGAGGAACGTGGATTAACGCAATTAATCGAGGGGCTAATAATGGTCAAACTGGTCCTTGGGGTAAGATTAACGGCATCAGCGATACTGCACAGTTTCTCGAAACTACCACTGGTGATAAAGGACGAGGTAATTCTGGAAACACTCATTACACTATCTTCAGAACTCGTAATAATGTAGCAACTTTAGCGGGATTACCTGCTCAAGCTGTGCCAGAATCTAGTTCTACTGTTGGTATAGTTGCTGTCGGGATGTTGAGTGCTGGAGCATTTGCCAAACGGAAGTCGAAGGCTATCTAATCGACTTTAGGATTAACATTCATCATGGTTAAAGGGATACTGCAAACCAATACAATGCAGTATCCCTACTCGTGTAAATCTAAATCTTCTTATCAACCCCAAATATTGCGTCGTAACCCAACACAATACAAATTATCCATCCCTCACTGAGTATCTTTATTTTCTTAATGTGAAAATGAAAAGTCGGGTTTTTCCAATATAAATACGGTAAGAAAGATTAATTAGGTTTAAATAATTACACAAAATATCAGATATTTTCCAAAAACCAAGAATACTTTATTTAGTGCAATATAACTCCAGTGTGGGGGAACTTCTCAAAACCCAACAAATATTATAGTTTTATCTAATTCACTCTAAATCAAAATTGTCAACCGTAATAAAATGTCAAATCTATGTTTACATTACGGCACTAATTTCAGGCTTAATTTACAACAAAAAAAACAACGCAATAATAATACTTTCAGAGCGCCAAAAATCAAAGTCATACGCCTCCCGTGATTATTAAGAATATCGCACCCTGAAAGCACTGTCAATCCGTACACCTATTTTCCTTTTGTCAAGGTTCCCTGACATTCTTAACATATAAAGCTTTAATAATTTAAATCGTAATTGAGTGAAAGCATTATCTAGGCTTATATAAATTCCGAAAAGAGCTTGAGTGCGATCGCACTTATGTGGGGAAGATTTTGGTTATATGATATGCGGAAGTAATTTGTAGCGACTGTCTTGAGAGTCAAGCTTATTGCAGTCAGAAAAACTCAGGAAATTGGGTTTCTCCCCCGTGGGAAATCTCTAGTCGTTGGGATAAGCTAAAAAGCACCTGAATCATATATTAAGGCAGGCAGGAATGCCCACCCCACAAGAATTATAATAATTTAGATTATATGATTTAAATGCGGA
>NZ_NTFS01000002.1 GCF_002289455.1 Brunnivagina elsteri CCALA 953 | reverse complement strand
GAGTAAGCCACAAAATGAATGATCCTGTGTTGTCATGCTGAGGAACGAAGCATCTACGCGAGATTCTTCGTTCCTCAGAATGACATTGGGCATTTCTTTCTGTGGAGTTCTCTAGAACCCTTGATTTTTAAAGTGTTTTAGGGGATGAATCAGCCCTGCTTTATAAAGGGGGGAAACTAGAAATCCAGTTCCCTTCCCTTTCCAAGGGAAGGGTTAGGGTAGGGTAATTTTATTACTTTTACTGTGAGTAATTGAATATTTGTAAATTTTATTTAAAAAGAGAATAATGCGGGTTATTTGTGGTATTGTGATTTTAATAGTTGACAATCGTTAAATAATGGTGGACTGTCTGAATTTTAAAAATTGCCACCACACGATTATAATAAGATTAACTTATTCAATTAAATAAATAGTACCAGAAAATAGGACTAGAAAATTTTTTATTTACAAAAATTAAAATTATTTAGTATTGCAATATTGACTTAGAGATGGGAGATGATTGCACATTTTATTTTAACAGAAGATTGTGGTTTAGTTTATTAATAAACCCTTCCCTTCCAAGCACCACCTTTCCCTTGCCAGTGACGCAAAGCCGAATCAAACGTCATTAAAGTGTAAAGAAAACCAATTATGGGCAGAGAAAAAGCAAAAAAAGGCGATAAGCCGAGCTTAATGCCAGAGGCATATCGCAGATAAAATTTGACAGTGGGAAAATAAGCCAAACTCATCAGCAACCATCCCAGCAAACCCAAACCAGCAACAAACCAATTCCCCATCAGCAAACCGAGAATTAAAGCCAAAGGGGAAACCAGGTAAACCAGAAACATCCCGAATAAGGTTCCGAATAGTAAAAATGGCGAATAATTAAGTTGGGTAAAAGCGGTACGAGCAACCATATCCCAAATACTGCCGAGAGAATCATACGATCGCAAACTTTTAGTTAACGAACTCAATCCCAACCAAATCGGGAACGAAGGAGTACCCGACTTCACCTTAAGAGCTAAAGCACAATCATCAATCAACGCTTGACGAACAGATTCAATACCCCCAATCCGTTCCAAAGCTTGACGACGAATGAGAATACAACCCCCTGCTGCTGCTGCGGTGGATTTTTGGGGATTATTTACCCATTGAAACGGATATAACTTTTGGAAGAAAAACACAAAAGCGGGAATTAATAGCTTTTCCCAAAAACTCTCACATCGCAACCGCACCATTATGGAAGCTAAATCCAAATTTTCCCTGACTGCTTTGGTGACAAGACGATTGAGATTGTTGGTATCGTGGAAAATATCTGCATCTGTGAGTAAAAAGTAATCGGGTTCGAGTTTCGCAGCTTGACGAATACCTTGCTCCATTGCCCACAGTTTACCAGACCAACCAGATGCTAGAGCTTCGCCATTAATTACATGTAATTGTGTTGTTTTCTTTAAACCCTCAGCAATTGCGATCGCAGTTTTTCCCGTTTCGTCGGTACTATTGTCATCCACCAGAAAAATCTCGAATTTGCCAGGATAATCCTGTGATAACAATGAAGTCAATGTGGCAGGTAATAAATCAGCTTCGTTTCTTGCGGGAATTATGGCGATTATTTTGGGGAGGTAAGGTAAGTCTGTTTTTTCTTCCTCTGTTTCCAATACGGGTTCTATTTGCCAAAATCCACCTCTGGCTACTAGCAATATTACCCAAATAATGATGGAAAGGGATGTTAAAACCAATTCAATAAGTGTCATAGATATGTGGTCATCCGGTACGGTAACATAGGAAAATACTTTTTCTCTTTAACTAAGAAATAAGAGTAATCAACCGCCAAGACGCGGAGAACGCCAAGAAGAGAGAAGAAGGGAAGTTGAGGAGTATTTTATGCAAACTCAAGACAGGGTAATTTCATCAAAAGTTGAATGCGCGATCGCAGCTAGTCAGAACTATCTTCTTTCAATTCAATATCCTGATGGTTATTGGTGGGCTGAATTGGAATCAAATGTAACGATAACTGCGGAAACTGTTCTCCTCCATAAAATTTGGGGAACTGATGCCACTCGTTCTCTCCACAAAGCCGAAAAGTATTTGCGCTCTCAACAACGTGAACATGGTGGTTGGGAGCTTTTTTATGGTGATGGTGGAGAATTGAGTACTTCTGTTGAAGCTTATATGGCTTTGAAGTTACTTGGTGTCTCAGAATCCGATCCGGCGATGGTAAAAGGGCGAGATTTCATTTTAAAACATGGCGGTATCAGCAAAACCCGGATTTTTACCAAGTTTCACCTTGCTTTAATTGGCTGTTATGGCTGGCAAGGTATTCCTTCCTTACCTCCTTGGGTAATGCTGCTGCCGGAAAATTTCTTTTTTAATATCTATGAATTATCGAGTTGGGCGCGTTCTAGTACTGTACCGTTACTGGTTGTGTTTGACAAAAAACCTGTTTATGTCACCAATCCCGACATTTCTCTAAATGAACTGTATGCAGAAGAAGTGGAAAATGTCAAGTATGAATTACCACGGAATCACGATTGGACTGATATTTTCCTGACATTAGATGAAGCTTTTAAATTTGCGGAAACTTTCAACTTAATTCCCTTCCGCTCTGAGGGAATCCAAGCTGCCCAAAAGTGGATTTTGGAACGACAGGAAGCAAGTGGAGATTGGGGGGGAATTATTCCAGCAATGCTCAATTCCATGTTAGCTTTGCGATCGCTCGACTATGACGTGAATGACCCTATAGTAATACGGGGACTCCAAGCAATCGATAATTTTGCCATTGAAACAGAGGATACATACTGCGTTCAACCTTGTGTTTCCCCGGTTTGGGATACCGCTTGGGTAATGCGATCGCTGATTGAATCGGGGATTGCACCAAACCATCCAGCTATTGTACAGGGTGGTGAATGGTTACTACAAAAGCAAATTCTCGATTATGGTGACTGGAATGTCAAAAATAAACGCGGCAAACCTGGTGCTTGGGCTTTTGAATTTGAGAATCGCTTTTATCCTGATGTTGACGATACTGCTGTGGTGGTGATGACTCTGGCACTTACGAAGCTCCCCAACGAAGAACTCAAACAAGCGGCAATGACAAGGGCAATCGATTGGGTTGCCACAATGCAATGTCAAGGTGGTGGTTGGGCAGCTTTTGACCTAGATAATGACCAAGATTGGCTGAATCTGCTTCCCTATAGTGACCTGAAAGCGATGATTGACCCAAATACGGCAGATGTAACATCCCGTGTTCTGGAAATGTTGGGTTGTTGTCATACCTCCATCAATCAAGATGATTTTGACCGTGCTTTGGATTATCTCCTCCAGGAACAAGAACCCACAGGTTGCTGGTTTGGACGTTGGGGTGTCAATTATATTTATGGTACTAGTGGTGCTTTATCTGCCCTAGCTTTAATGGCTCCACAACAACGGCAAAGCATAGCATCTGGTGCAAATTGGTTAATATCTTGTCAAAATGCCGATGGTGGTTGGGGTGAAACCTGTCAAAGTTACAAAGAACCTAGTTTAAAGGGTAAAGGTGTCAGTACTGCATCGCAAACAGCTTGGGCATTAATTGGTTTACTCGCTACGGGGGAAGCGACGGAAGATTTTGCTTCAGACGCAATCGAACGGGGGATTAATTACTTAGTCGCAACCCAACGAACAGATGGAACCTGGAACGAAGACGAATTTACCGGAACTGGTTTCCCCTGCCACTTCTACTTGAAATACCACCTCTACCAACAATACTTTCCTCTGCTGGCAATTGGTCGCTATCAAAAACTATTTACCTAATCTTTGTATTAATTGCTGCTAGTATTTTGTCTAAATATTTGTGGAAACAGATTTGAACATTGCGATCGCAATCACAAGCAATATACCTGTTCTAGTTAGTTATAAGTTTACAGCTTGTCAAAAATATCCATTTCCACAAAATTACTCAACCTAATTGCGATGTAACAAAAGTTACTATTTAGTTGGAAAATGAAATAAATAATGTAAATATTTGATGAAGTAAAAATAGTAGTTTCACCAGTTTATTCATAGGATAAACCTACGGTTAGCTAGCGCGATTATGCTTAAATAAAATATCAAAATTGACACACTAAAATCATCCGAAAGTATGATATGCTCTGGGAAACTTTTGTAAAAATATGGCGGTCTATGCAGGGAGTGAATTTGATTATTTGAGTTGAAATTTGGATCGAAATTTGGATCGACATTTAAATATACAGAAGCCGTAATCGCTTGCGAATTGAGAGCATAACTCTAAATCACTATACAATCTTCGCTCTTTCACAAATGAACCCCCAGAACTCCATTGTTCCTGCTTTAATTACGATTTCAGCCATCAACACAACTTTTTAACTTATTCTTAAAGTCATGGCAATATTTAATAAGTGGGAATCAATAAACGTTAAAAATACTTTCGTTCCGACTCGACACAAATGGTAAATTCATATATTCAGTTTCGAGGAAATTTTACATTATCTGAAAATTTAGCTTTTAGTTGCATTTAGTGACTTTAATATCGCTTTCACAGGATAGAGATAATCATCCCAATATTCATCACTCATGTACTTAATAATACCGAATAAAACTGTAAGTAAAAAACAATGTTTAACTTTTATTTAGATATATGTAGAGAATAGCTAGAAAGTTAGAAACTGCAATTGGGGGAACATAACCAGAGGAGTGTAATAAATGGATTTACGCAGAGATGCTTTAGAATTATTAAAAGAAACTAGCCGGACTTTTTATATCCCGATAGTACGTTTGCCGAGAGGATTGCAAGAGGCAGTTGCGTCAGCGTATTTGTGTATGCGTGCAATTGACGAAATCGAAGACCACCCAGAACTAGATAACCTGACCAAAGCGAAATTGTTGGAATCCGTCAGCCTAACCTTACAAGCAGGAGTAGACGGTTTCGTTGCCGATGCCTTTACAGATGGGTTTCTGGGATACGAAAATATATTACCAGAAGTGACATTAAGGATTCGTGAATGGTCCATCCTCGCACCAGAAACCATTGCACCTCGGATTTGGGATGCGACTGCGGCAATGTCCGACAGAATGGCATATTGGGCAAAAAGAAACTGGAAAATCGATGGTGAGTTAGACTTAGACCGCTATACATTTGGGGTAGCAGGTGCAGTTGGTTTATTGCTTTCCGACCTTTGGGGTTGGTATGATGGAACCCAGACAAATCGCACCCATGCAATTGGATTTGGACGTGGTTTGCAAGCAGTGAACATACTTCGTAATCACAGCGAAGATGGGACACGTGGAGTCAGTTTTTTTCCTCCAGATTGGACTACAGAGGACATGCAAACTTACGCAAGGCGAAATTTAGCCCTTGCAGATGCTTATAATGATTCCTTAAAGAATAGTCCTGCCTTAGACTTTTGCCAGATTCCCTTGACTTTAGCTTACGGGACATTGGATGCGATCGCACATGGTAAAGAAAAACTTAGTCGTAGCGATGTCGTTGCACTTTTGGAAGGGGTAATCGGTTTTAATCCAGGTTAAAGAAATCGGGTTTCAAGAGAAACCCGGTTTCTAGCCAATGCCAAATCCACGCAAAAACTCCAAATAATCGAAAATTTATTAACTGCGATCGCAACTTTGCTCCCGGTTAAATTTATACTGCCCACGGGTAAAAACTGAACTTTTGTCATGCTGACTTATGTTGCATCTTTAAGGTTTTTATGCAATCTAAAAGTATAGTTGTAACCCGTTTTTAGTATATGTAGGTAGCAGTAACCAAGACAATACAATTTTTAGTTATTACAATTAAGGTTTTATATAAATGTATAAATTATGCTAGCTAGGGTTTGGAGTGCTTCGATAGTTGGGATTGATGCGGTAAAAGTGGGTGTGGAAGTCGATGTATCTGGTGGTTTGCCGGGAATCGTCATTTTGGGTTTACCGGATGCGGCAATTCAAGAATCAAAAGAACGGGTGAGGGCAACTTTGAAAAATGCCGGGTTTGCCTTCCCGATGAAAAAAATTGTAATTAATCTCACTCCTGCTGATTTGCGGAAGGAGGGACCCTGTTTTGATTTACCCATCAGTATTGGCATTTTGGCAGCAACAGAACAGGTTAATGCCGATTTATTAGGTGATTATTTATTCTTGGGTGAAGTTAGTTTAGATGGTAGTTTGCGTCCAGTTGCGGGGGTATTACCCATTGCCGCTTCTGCTCAACAAATGGGAATTACTGGTTTGGTTGTGCCGATTGATAATGCTCAGGAAGCTGCGGTGGTGGAAGGGTTGGAGGTTTATGGTTTCAATAATTTGTTGGAAGTGACCGATTTTCTCAGTAATCCGGTGCGCTATAAGCCTGTGGAATTGAGTCAGGAAAGTCCTGATGTCCAAAATCATCTATTGACCAATGGCATGGATTTAAAGGAGGTAAAAGGACAAGTTCATGCCCGTAGAGCCTTGGAAATTGCTGCTGCGGGGGGACATAACTTGATTTTTGTTGGTCCTCCTGGAAGTGGAAAAACCATGCTGGCTAGACGTTTACCGGGGATTTTACCACCCCTTGCCTTTGCTGAAGCTTTGGAGGTGACACGGATTCATTCGGTGGCTGGTTTGTTGAAAAATCGGGGTACATTGGTGCGCGATCGCCCTTATCGAAGTCCCCATCATTCGGCTTCTGGTCCATCTTTGGTTGGTGGTGGTAGTATACCTCGTCCTGGTGAAATTTCCTTATCACATCATGGGATTCTTTTTTTGGATGAACTGACTGAGTTTAAGCGGGATGTTTTGGAATTTTTGCGACAACCTTTGGAAGATGGGTATGTGACGATATCTCGTACTAAGCAGTCTGTGACGTTTCCGGCACAGTTTACTTTGGTTGCCAGTACAAATCCTTGTCCTTGTGGTTATTATGGTGATACGATTCAGGCTTGCAGTTGTTCACCTAGACAAAGGGAACAATATTGGGCGAAGCTTTCGGGTCCGTTGATGGATAGAATTGATTTACAAGTGGCTGTAAATAGGTTGAAACCGGAGGAAATTACCCAGCAAGCAAAGGGAGAAACTTCGGAAAATGTGCGGGAAAGGGTAATTAAAGCGCGGGGAATGGCTACAAAGAGATTTGAACGAGAAAAAAATGTCGGTTGTAATGCTCAAATGCAAAGTCGTCATTTAAGTACGTGGTGCAAGTTAGATGATACCAGCAAGAAGTTATTAGAAACTGCCATTAATAAATTAGGTTTATCAGCAAGAGCGAGCGATCGCATTCTCAAGGTAGCCAGAACAATTGCTGATTTGGCTGGAGATGACGACTTAAAACCCCATCATGTCGCAGAAGCAATTCAATACCGTACTATCGATAGAATGCAATAAATTTGAGGTTTTGAAAGGATTCATGAAATCATTTTTTGCAATGTCCCATGTAAATCTTCCGTCAGGTTATTTACTGCCTGTCTTGCTGATTTTTTGTCTTTTTCATATTCACACCAACGTTTGGTTACAGAAATTGGTTCCCCGACTGTAACTGTGGATTGCCGTAAACCCAGACGAGGACGACCAGGAAGGGTGTTATTCTGAAGTCGTGCGGTAACATCGAAGATTAATAATGCGGTTTCAGCCAAGCGTTCGACAACGGGTTTATCTGTGATATAGTTTGCCGTGACTGCAACAAAACTCTCCACCAAACGCATGTGTTGCATTCGTAAGTCAGCTTCCGATGCGACCCAATCGGCAAGTCCGCGTTTTAAAGGTGGTAAACTATCTAAATCTAAATCTTCGCGATAAATGTAACTCCAACCAGCTTCTTCCAAACGACGACATCGATCGATAAATGTCCCTTGGGATTCAACCCCAAAGTATTGTTCGGCAACCTGTAATCCGATATCTTGCAAGCGGTGCAAACGAGCAAGTATGATTTGACTCGGACTGGCAGATACATCAACGCTAATTTCCGCCAATTTTTGATGGTAAAAGCGTTGATAAAATTCTTCCATCTGTGAAAGTAAATTTTCGGCAATACAAAGTAAGCGACTATAGTATATTTCTACATTTTCTTCCAAATTTAAGTCTTTAATTACATTTGACTTTACAGGTAAACCGCTATCCGCTTCCAACTTACCCAATAACCAATCAATTTTCTGCCAAGGTGGTTTGAGGTAACTGTACTGAATCGTTATAGGTATAATAAATACCTCCTCTCCACGGTTAGCTTTGTGTAAATCTTCCACACACCAAAAAGCCAACTGAGCCACACCAGGTTCCAATGGACTAACTGTACCACTATGACCATTAGTTGCACCTTCAGGTGCGATCGCAACGGGCATTTTCCCATTCAAAAGCATTTCCCTGGCAGTTTGTAAACCCCGTCTATCGATTCTTTTACCACGACGAATCGGGAATCCACCCAAACGGGAAAACAACCATCCTACCCAATCACCTGCCCAAATTGTCATTCCGCGATCGTAAACAAAATAACTGTGAATCGGCTTTTTAAGGTCAATTCCGGTTTTAGGTACGGCGCGAGAAAGCAGGTAAAATACCGATAATGGGTCATCTACTTCTGGATGACGAAATGCGATTAAGAAACGAATTTTACCAGATTGGAATTGCTGGTACATTTTCCCTAGGGTTTCGACATTTTTTGTTTCCACACGAGCAATACCTGCTGGCAACCAAGGTCTGAGTCGAAAGCGCAGTAAAATAGGTAAACACCACTGCGCTAACCTTAGAAAGACGGGATTGAAGTGGGGGGGGATAAATTTAAGCGGTGGTTGAGCGTGACGAATTTTTTCAGGCAATGTGATTCTCCATGCTTGTTCAAAAGCAAGTTATAGGTTTGAGATGCCACTACATCCACCAACGAAAAAGCGAATCAGACTTAGCGACTCTAACAAATTAAAATGTTGTGGGGCTAGGTTGAATACTTACAATTTTAAAATTTTGCCTGAATCTGTCGAGAAATTGTGGAAAAAGCAACATTTTGCAAAATAAACCTGTAAATGCGGTGAATATTGCGATCGCGTATAACGAATATTTATTAGTAGATACAGAATTAGTGAAACTTGTTTATTTGCAAGGAAGTTTTGATCTGATTTCACAACGTCTTTCGCAACGAGAAAATCATTTTATGTCTGGAAAACTTCTGCAAAGTCAATTTGATGCACTTGAAGAACCTGTTGATGCAATTAAAGTAGATATTTCGGGTTTAACAGCAGAAATTGTCGCAGAAATATTGCAGCAATTAAGAAAAGATAAAAAACCGCAGATAGACGCAGATAAACGCGGATAAATGCGGATAGAAACTGTAATTTACAATTGATGTTTATGGAGAAATAATTCGACTTCTGCTGGAGTGGGTTGAGATGCGATCGCACCTGGTTGTAATGTGGTTAAAGCTCCCACAGCACTAGCATAAGCGACAATTTGTTTTGCAGTTTCGCGATTGCTTAAACTCTGAGTTCCATGTATCAAAACTTGAGTAATAAACCCTGCTAAAAAACTATCTCCCGCACCAGTTGTATCCACCACAGGAACAGAAAAAGCTGGTAACTTACCCTCATTCTCATCGAAACAATAGGCACAACCATTCTCCCCATCAGTAACTAAAACACCCTCAACCGAGTCAAGACGGTACTTAATTGCCCCGGCATCGCTGGTATCAAATAACCACTCAGCCTCTTCCTTGGCAAGCTTGATAAAATCAACTTGCTTGCAGATTTCCTTAATGATTCCCGGTGCAATATCGGGATTTTGCCAAAAAACTGGTCTCCAGTTGACATCAAGAATAATCTTCATATCGAACTTTTCAGCCAAATTTAAAGCCTGACGAACAGCCTCAGCACTCTCCGAATAGGCTAATTCTAGAGTTCCCAAAACCAAAAAATCTGCCGATGCAAATAAAGATTGCGGTAGCTTTTTCCCATTCAGATAGGTATCGGCAAACTCACTAGTATCGTATTTACCAAAACCAGCAAAACTGCGATCGCCATCCAAACTTCTGACCACATAAACCTGTCGGGTTGGTGCAGTCGAATGACGCTGCACTCCAGTAGTATTAACTCCAACATCATTTAAAAGCTTTATCAGTGAATTTCCGGGTTCATCTTCACCGACACAACCAACAAAACCCGCAGGTATTCCCAACTTTACCAAACCACAGGCAACATTGGCAGGGGCACCACCAGGATAAGGAGTCCACGACTCAACCTCTTCGAGTTTTAACCCCAATTGGTCAGCTAGACAGTCAAACAAAACTTCACCTAAACACAAAACACGAGGATTATTCATCTCATTTTTTAATTTCCGATTTTGGAGAAAATTCTTCTAACTTAAAATCTACAATAATTTATTTTCCTTTGTCGGCATTTGTTCACACAAATCTGTAGCATCTTTTGCTACCAAAAAACCATATTTCAGCTAAATTTAACATCAAGATATTTCAATAATAACTAGATGATATTTGCCAAAATCAGTATTAATAAAAATATTAATGGTCAAAATTGTGACAGAGGGAAGTGAAGTTATAAAAAAATATCGAGAATCGTATTACCGCTAACACTTGAAACACCTACCAGCCAAAGAATCTTCTAAAATGAGAAAGAGCATATAAGTACATATACCAAGAGAGGAAGGTAGTCATGGCTGGTGGCGAGTCACAGACCCCTGTTAATCTGTCAGACAGAGAAGTGCAAATCATCGACTTAGTAGCTGCTGGCTTAACCAACCAAGAGATTGCAGGTAAGTTGGAAATCAGCAAACGTACAGTCGATAACCATATCAGCAACATTCTCACCAAAACGGGAACCGATAATCGAGTCGCTCTTGTCCGTTGGGCATTGCGATGGGGCAAAGTTTGCTTAAATGATGTCAACTGCTGTACTTTGCCAACAAAACAAGATGATTAAACATTCGGGGAATAATAACGCTGATTTGACTGGTTGATGTTTCTTCTCCTCACGCCGTAGTTTGAATCCCAACCAGTCAGGTAACACAGGCAAAATCTCTTCTTATTTATGGGTATTTGATTCTGTCTCCGCAAGAAAAGTTGAACTAGTCCAGGAAAGCAACTTCTTGCTACTATCTGGTAGATGCCCTAGCATCAAGCTGCTCCAGAAAGAAAGCACAAACCAAAATCCTGAAGGTTAAACCCATCTACTAGCTTTCGGTTTTCAGTGGGAATCTTGCCAGGGGGATTATCCAATCAGGCAAAGTTGCCTCCGTTACCCGTTGCTTAAAATTTCGTCAAATATTCTCTCGTAGACTGGAGTTTTACAACTTCGGTCTAATTTTATCTAAGTTTGTGTCGGGAGTAATCCTAATTCGTAATAATCCATAAAAATTAGTATTAATTTTTTGGTACAAGCGTTACATTAAAAAAATAAAAAATCCATATTTCTCTGTTTGATTGAGCGGCGTAATTATGAATACCTCTGCTTTGAATAACGGTAGTTCTAACCCCCTGGGTATATTTAATTTTGATTTTGTTGCCCCCCAACCAACTCAAGATACAGAACTGCTTCGACAATTGGCTTTTATACCTGGGTTGAAAGAAATTCTGACACTACGGCAGGTTCACGCATTGGAACATGCTACAGTTTGGGTTCTCAGTGAAGCACGAAATCCCCATCTTCCTAGAGGGGTTGCGGGTAATTTTCAGGTGGATAATGAATTGCTTGGAGGTTTGTCTACAGACCTTGGTTTTTATCTTTATGGTGAAGTTAATATCAGCGATTTAAGAAGGGCTGTTACAGTTGCTCTCCAACGTCTTACCAGTGGAGAATGGGATTTGGCTGTTCATCCCCGTTGTGGCACTAATATGTCAGTGGCGATGCTATTAACGGCAGGATTGGCTGTCGGAATACATTTAGTCTTACCACGGGGACCGATTGAACAGTTATTTGGGTTAGGTTTTGCTGCTACCACTGCTGCGGAACTTGCTCCCAATGTTGGTGCTTTAGCC
Organism: Brunnivagina elsteri CCALA 953; assembly: GCF_002289455.1. Taxonomy (GTDB): domain Bacteria; phylum Cyanobacteriota; class Cyanobacteriia; order Cyanobacteriales; family Nostocaceae; genus Brunnivagina; species Brunnivagina elsteri. The sequence continues at coordinate 47,122 of NZ_NTFS01000002.1, read as the reverse complement.
CAGCGTTATTTGACTACATCCATACCTTTTAATTTGGGGATTGAGAATATCACCATGACTCGCGATGTTTGGGGACGGGAAGCTCATTTTGTTAAAGTTAATTGGAAAGAGTGAGGAATCGGCAGATAGAAGGCGATTAGAGATGCTTTGATGGAGTGTCTCTAATCGGGTTTGGATGGCTAAATTATGATTTTTCTATGAGATATCGTTTGGCGTTATTAATTAGTATTATTTTTATTGTTCCTTTTGGTTATGTGGTCAGGTTTTCCCCAGGGTTTAGTTTGCCTTGGTTGCAGGATTTATTGGGTAGTGTTGCTTATGAAATTTTTTGGATTTTGTTGGTTGGGTTTCTGTATCCAAAAGCTGCTGCATCAAAGGTGGCGATCGCAATATTCATAGCTACTTGCGGGGTGGAATTTTTGCAACTTTGGCAACCTCCATTTTTACAAGCTGCCCGATCGACTTTGGTTGGTAGGTTAGTTTTGGGGAATACTTTTGCTTGGTCGGATTTTATTGCTTATTTTGTTGGTAGTTTTGCCGGATGGTTGTGGTTGCGAGGTTTAATTCACTTCAACCGTAAATTTAGTTAAATGTTTGTTTTCCACATCACCCCGATTTTCCTGGTTGGGTTGTACAATCTGTCGAAATCTAAAAATCCAAAATCCAAAATGTAAAGACACGATATATCGCGTCTCTACAAATCCAAAATCCAAAATCCAAAATTTTATATGCGATCGCTTTATTTTTTGCTTCCTGGTACTGATGCGAAGTTTGCCTGTGGTGGTTTGTTTGCTGAACTGAAAACCATGAATATTGCCCAGCAGATTTGTGATGCTGAGGTTGTCACTTATCGTCAGCGTGAGGATGGCAAGTTATTTTTAGATGATATTCTCAAACAACCTGATGTAGATTTAACTCAGATTATTTTTGTGATGAGTTGGGGTTTTGATGTGGCGAAGTTAGCAGCAAAACTCAAGGCATATAATACTGTTTATCATGCCCATAGTGCTGGTTATGGATTTAAGTTACCGAATAGTGTTCCCATTATTACAGTTAGTCGTAATACAATGGGGTATTGGGGACAATTATCACCGCATTCTTTAATTTATTATTTGCCCAATGAAATAAGTAATCAATTTGTTAATTTGAACTCGCAAAACTTTACTGGAGGATGCATCTCCTCGCAGGATTTTGCCGCTTATCGTGATATTGATGTTTTGGTTCATACTCGCAAATCTTCCCAATATTTAATGGAAGAATTAATTCCTACGCTACAACAAAAATGTAATGTATTTGTCATAGATTCATTTATTGATGATTTAACAGCTTTATTTAACCGTGCAAAAGTTTATTTATATGATTCGGCTGAGTATTGGACTTTGCAAGGGGTTACTGAAGGTTTTGGATTGCAACCAATGGAAGCATTAGCTTGTGGTTGTCAGGTTTTTTCGAGTGTTAATCATGGTCTTTCTGATTATTTGGACCCAGGTTTTAATTGTTATAAAATTGCTGGATATGCAAAGGAATATGATATTCAACGTATTTTGAAAGTAGTTTCATCTTTTGAGAGTGTGGGTTTAAGTGAGGATGTTTTGGCTAATCATCGCATTCCGAATATTACGAAGAGATTGGCAGTAATTTTAAATGAGTTGAATGAGTTTTTTGATTATAAGCAACAGCATCAAGGAGATATTCAAGATTTAGATACAGTTCATCTGCTGAAGTTAAATATACATATGATTGTTGGGAAAGTTAAGCAAAAATATTTTAAGTAAATATACATATGATTGTTGGGAAAGTTAAGCAAAAATATTTTAAGTAAATATACATATATAGATATACTACCGCCAAGTACGCCAAGTACGCCAAGGGAAGAGGGAAGAGAAGAAGTTCATGAATTGTTTATGATTGCTATATCATAATTAATAAAAATTAATTTTGAACATTTTTCTACCATCTTCTGTATATTCTCGCTAACATAGGATTATTGTCACTCTCTGCGTACAATCGTCAGCCGTCAGCAAGGGTAAGATGCTGGAAATAGAACAGATTTTACAAAATCGCTACCAATTAGAGCGTTTACTTGGTAACAATGGGATTCGTCAAACTTGGTTAGCTCAAGATTTACAAGCACCATCGGATATGGATGATTCACGAGTTGTTGTGAAACTACTTGCATTTGGTGGTTCTGTCCAGTGGGACGATTTGAAGCTATTTGAACGGGAAGCACAAATACTCAAACAGCTAGAACATCCTCGCATTCCCCAGTACATCGATTATTTTTGCATTGACGATCGCAGTTTATGGTTTGCACTAGTTGAGGAATATATCCCTGGAGAATCTCTTAAGGAAAAGTTAGCTGATAATCGACGTTTCACGGAGAAGCAAACGCGAAAAATTGCCAGTGATGTTTTAAAAATATTAATTTATCTACACGAATTAAACCCTTTAGTACTGCATCGTGACGTAAAACCTAGCAATTTAATGTTAGGTGATGATAATCGCATCCATTTAATTGATTTTGGTGCAGTTCAAGATAAAGCAGTCAAAGAAGGTGTGACTTTTACCGTAGTTGGAACCTATGGTTACGCACCAATGGAACAATTTGGAGGCAAAGCTGTTCCCGCATCGGATTTATATGCATTAGGTGCGACTTTAATTCACTTGTTGACTGGTATTTCTCCTGCCGAATTACCACAGCGTGATTTAAGGATTCAATTCGCTAACTTGGTAAATCTAAGTCCACATTTTGTCGCTTGGTTAGAGAAATTAACCGAACCTGCACCGGAAAACCGTTTTGCAACTGCACATGCAGCTTTAGAATCGCTGAAATCTGGTTCAGGGTTGCAGTTGGTCAAAGCAAATCAATCATCTCCACACAAAGAAGTCTTTAATAATTCCGGATGTGGGATTCAAAATACTAACGAAACCGTACCCGAAGAGATATTAGGGTGGAATTGGGGTGCTTTTCTCATGCCTTGGGGTTGGTTATGGACAAATCAAGTTTGGATTGGTTTATTGTGTTTCTTCCCCTCAATTGGACTTTTGATGTCGATCGCACTTGGTGCAAAAGGTAATGAATGGGCTTGGAAAAGTAGACGTTGGCGAAATATCGAACACTTCAAACAACATCAACGGGGTTGGGCGATCGCAGGTCTTTTTATCGGCGCACCTGCTAGTCTGATGTTATGGGCTGCCGCAATTGCGATCGTTAAGGCTTTTTAGCTGATTGTTCAAATCGAGAATCCCGTAGGGGCAAACGGTTGTTTGCCCTGATTTATTTACCCTGATTTATCTTACTTAAATCACGACTACTTCTTGATCAATCCCACAGGACAAGCAACATTTGTCCCACCTAAACCACAGTAACCACCGGGATTTTTCGCTAAATACTGCTGGTGATAGTCTTCAGCATAATAAAATGTCGGCGCAACCAAAATTTCTGTGGTGATTTTACCGTAACTCGACTTACTCAAGGCTTCTTGGTACATATCTCGTGAAGCCTTTGCTAGTAGGTGTTGCTCATCAGAATATGTATAAATCCCCGAACGATATTGTGTACCCGCATCATTCCCTTGACGCATCCCTTGAGTAGGGTTGTGACTTTCCCAAAATGTCTTGAGAATATCCCCGTAACTAATCACCTTTGGGTCAAACACCACCAATACGACTTCATTGTGACCAGTCATTCCCGAACATACTTCTTTATATGTGGGGTTGGGAGTATAACCAGCAGCATAACCAACTGCCGTACTAAAAACCCCCTTCAATTCCCAAAATTTACGTTCTGCACCCCAAAAACATCCCATACCAAACATGGCAGTTTCCATCCCTTCCGGAAAAGGAGGTTTGAGAGGGTTTTTATTCACAAAGTGATTTGCGGGTACTGGCATTGTTTGAGTACGTCCTGGTAATGCTTCCTCTGGTTTCGGCAAGCCGTTTTTTTTCCCAAATCCAAACATCTTAACTCCCTGGTAATTTGAGTATCTTGAATTTTCTGTTGTTTACGTTACTTAATATTATTGTAGAGATTTTTTAGAGATGAATGTGAGGTTGGATTAATAGCTGGCTAAGAATATGCTGAGAACTTTAATTATGGGAAAAATATTGGAAAAACTGCCAATTTGGCATTACAAATGGAAAAAACCTGTTCTAAATTAACTGTTAGTAGGTCGCAACAGTTTTTTTATGTATCATAGTGTCACAGAATTAGCTGAAAAATTGGGTGTTTCCACAAGTCGAATTCGATTCTTAATTAACACGGGAAGAATTAAGGGTGCCTTTAAAGTCGGAGAAATATGGGTTATTCCTGTCGTTGATAGCAAACCCCAAGTGACAAAAGGTAGTCGGGGACCAGAATTGAGTTGGAAGAAGTGTCGTCCCGATTTTATTTCCAGGATTCACGTTAATCAGCAAGAAATTCAAAGAAATAAGGAAACAGGAGCTAGAGAGCCGGTAATTTCGGTAAAAAACTACAAAGGCAACAATTACGGGCACGAAGTCATAATCCACGGTTGTTGTCGAGTTGTTTATCAACCCGATAATCCTTTGGATTGTGGAGCAAAGGTCTGGATTGAAACCTATTCCAGGGTGGACCATATCAATAGGAATGAGAATTCCCAAAAAGCTGTTGTTTGAAATGCCGTGCTTTTAGAGATACTTAAACTTAATTAAGTATTATTCTTAACTTTGTACAGGTTCAGTAACAACAGAAATACAAGCGTGAACCAAAGGTAGTAACGGTCCCAATTGTTCTTGTCCGTTTACTGCTAATTCGCTGTGACATAAATATAATCTTTCCGAAACTCGACCTAATAAATCGGCTAAAATTCGCTTCACCCGTTGATGTTCAGCCAGGGTTTCATCTTCTGCTGTCCAAGGTTGACCCATGCGATCGCGTAAAAAGATATTCGCACCAAATAAGGTTGCTGCACCACCTTTAGACCACAATGGGGAACCAGTATCTAGCCAAAAGTGCCATTTGTGGGATTTTCGGCTGGAACGGTATTGGAAGATGGTTGCCAAGGTGACTGCGTTTGCTGCTGGACCAACTGGACGTACTGGGTAAGGGTTGGCGGAAACTGTTCCCCGTCGTAGTAATTGGATAAATTCGGCGATGGTTGAGTGGGGATTGGGGAAAATATTCCCTATTTTCTGGTTTCCAAGTCTGGTGTCAATTTCCCAATAGTGTTGTGCTGTTTCCAGGAATTCCCGTAATACCGCTAATTGGTCGTAGGGAAGAATAGTACCATTGAGGAAAAACTTTTCAATCGCTGCATATAACAGAGAAATGGGGCTAGGAATAAAGCGCTGTTCTAAACGACTGCGCTCTGTTTCCATCCATTGCAATATGTCTTGGTAAGCGGTGGTTGCTGCAAAACCTAACCTATCCCAACGGTCGAATGCGGTTTCTGGTAGTAAATTCGGGTGTTCGGGATGGGGTACAAAGCAGTAATCGGCTATTAAACCAGCACGTACAGGGTCGATGTGAGAATAGTTGTTGGAATGGTTATTGAAGATTGTTTGTGTCACTTCATGATTTATTCCCCCCCTCTCACCTTCTCCCCTACTCAAGACAACCAACATTTCTGCGACAGTATCCCGTTCTACTAAGCGTCCTAAACCGGGATAAATTAGTGCTATCAGGGTTAATAAAGCGCGAACAATTGGAGATGCTATTAATGGTCTTTGGTCATTGAGTGAATGGAGGGAGATATTTTGCTTGCCGAGGATTTCCACAAGACTATATCGTGCGATCGCATCTAAACCGGGGGCAATAATGACGATATCTTTGGGTTCTATTTGTTTTTCTCTAACTGAAGAAATGATTATCTCGGCTGTTTGACGCAATAATAATGCCCGTGACATTGTTTGAATTGATTGTACTGTGGAGGGCAAACTCAATAATGATATCTGTTCGTTGACAAGTTCCACCATCGGAGCCACTAAAATCTCTGCCAGGCTATTTAAAGGTGGTGTCAACATCTCAACATCGCACTTTGCCGCTAATCCAGCTAAATAACTAGGGTCAGCACCCAATCCCAACCGTACTATCCCATCAGGATTGTAACTAAATGCAGAACAAGCACCTTTATTTAGTAATACCTCGAACAAATCCCGTGCGATCGCAGGATAATCACCAACATCATCTGCTAATATCGCCTGATATCGCTGTGCTAATCGCTTTTGGTAACTTGGATTCGGTAATAAATGCTGGCTGTAAAGTTCTGTAATAATTCCGTAGCTTAAAAATCCCCGTTCTAAGCACCAATTACGCCATTCTAAAAGCAATTCCTCAAAAAATTCTGGTTCGAGATGGGAGGAACTTTCTTGCTGCAATGCTGTTGCTAGGACATTCCCAATTTCCCCACAGCTTTTCCCACTCAAAGCTGCTAACTGCAACAAGTCAAGAATTCGACGCACCAAACGATACTCATTTAACCCTGCACGTTTTAATATTTCTTCGGTAAGATGATTTTTCCACAACTTTGTCGCTAATTCTTGCTCGGTTTCGGGACGCAAACGCACCGGAAATTGCGCTTTTAAGTTTAATAATTCGACTAATAGGGGAAAATATAAAATTATTTCATCTTGAAAAAAACCTAAGGGAGTTTTAACTCTGACTGGGTATTTACCCTGAGTTGCTGTAATTATTTTATCGGCTAAATCCCGTTGATTATCACTATTAGCAGCAAAGACCAAAACCCCTGGGTCATGGGGATGGAGAAACACACGACGCGGTATAAACTGACTACTGTTCCCCCGGTAGTTATTAGTATAAAATAAATCCTGGCTGAGATTTCTTCCTTGTACCCAGATACAAAACTGTTCTACCAAGCGAGTCGTTTTTCCACAGCGACTTGGACCAACAATCCAAAGCGAATCTAAAATCACACACGGTCTCCTTGCCAATTTGTTAGTATAACTCTTACATTCTCTTTAGGTTATTAGATAACCAAAATAATGCTGGATGATTGCCTGCGATGAATAATCTTAGTCTCACTCAAAAAATCTACTTGTATTTAGTATCACTTTATAAGTGGTATTTAAAAACACCACAACGTTCTTTAGATGAAGCCTACGCAGCAGCATTACACATTAAACAAATCGAAGATGAACATTTTAATGGTAATAAAATCAGCTTTGATTTGACAACATCTAGTGGTGTGAATATTTTTTTTGAATCTGATTTAAGAAAACAATTAAAAGTTGTCAGAATGCGGTTGACGGAATTTAATTCGAGTCGTTTATTTTTGAATGAGGCAAATCAAAAAGGTGCTATAAAGTACGGAGTAGAGTTAATTGAACCTACAGAAGTCTTAGAAAAATTAAAAATAATTGATGAAATTACAGTTAAATATCAGGAATCTGATTTTGATGGGGTAGAAAATTTTTCACAATCAAATTTCCCATTGCTATCAGGGAATAATTCAGTTATTAAGCCATCTAGTAATTCAAATAATAATTCACAAATTATACAATCTAATGGTGCAGTTCCACCACAAGAATATAGTAAGGTAAATAATGGACAGCGTAGTAAGGCAAATACAACAGGAGTATTGCCTCGTTCCATTTTGAGTACAATTAGCCGCTTGCAAGTTGAATTAGACCCAAATGCAGAGCAAGATGTTGTCCAAAAGTTCCGCAAAGCTCAACGTCGAACCATCATTTCCGTTCGATTTATCCTCTTACTCATAATTGTCCCAATTCTCACCCATCAACTTGCAAAAGCATTTGTAGTTGGACCAATAGTTGACCATGTTCGCAATCAAGAAACGGTAAAGATTTTTATCAACTATGAGATGGAAGAAGAAGCATTAGTTGAGTTACAAAGATTTGAGGAACGAATCAAATTTCAAAACTTAATTGGTTTAAGTTCTCCCCTCTCTGCGGAAGCAATGGAAGTACAACTAAAGGATAAAGCAAGGGAGATTGCCCAAGAGTATCGAGGTGAAAGTGCGAGTGCAATTAAAAATGTTTTTGCTGATATTATTTCTGTAATAGCATTTAGTATTTTATTAATGGTTAGTAAACGTGAAATAGCAGTTCTCAAAGATTTCTTCGACCATGTTGTTTATGGTTTGAGTGACAGTGCTAAAGCATTTATTATCATTTTGTTCACTGATATTTTTGTTGGGTTTCACTCACCTCACGGTTGGGAGGTAATTCTGGAAGGAATATCTCGACATTGGGGATTACCAGGAAATCATAGTTTTATTTTCTTATTTATTGCAACTTTTCCAGTGATTTTGGACACGATTTTTAAATATTGGATATTCCGTTATTTAAATCGTGTTTCCCCTTCCGCAGTGGCAACTTACCATAATATGAATGAATAGGGGATTAGGCATAGGGCATAGGGCTGTTTCATTTTACAGAGATAATTAAGTTTACCAACGATATTATCAGGATGGGGAGACCCCTACGACTAACCCAAATTGAAACGAAAAAATAAGACTTTCAGATTTTTCTATAAAGAATGAAACAGCCCTGGAATTGGCATTGGATATTTGTAGGACATAGGGCTGTTTTATTTTACAGAGATAATTAAGTTTACCAACGATATTATCAGGGTGGGGAGACTCTACCCCTACGACTAACCTAAATTGAAACGAAAAAATAAGACTTTCAGATTTTTCTATAAAGAATGAAACAGCCCTGGAATTGGCATTGGATATTTGTAGGACATAGGGCTGTTTTATTTTACAGAGATAATTAAGTTTACCAACGATATTATCAGGGTGGGGAGACTCTACCCCTACGACTAACCTAAATTGAAACGAAAAAATAAGACTTTCAGATTTTTCTATAAAGAATGAAACAGCCCTGGAATTGGCATTGGATATTTGTAGGACATAACTCATAACCCCTTCCCCGTTTGCCCATTTCCCCATACATTAATTAGATAGTCTTTAATAAATGGCTAATTCAGGCTTGATTTTGTAAAACAAAGGTTTGGAAGATGTTTACTGCGTCAGAGACTCCTGTAGTTGCGATCGTCGTGATTATCGCTGTTGGTATTTTGGGTTGGGGCTTTTACCGCGCCAGACCTTTTGGTAAACTAGGAATCTTAGCCTGGTTGCAGTCCCTTGTATTAATGGCTCCCTGGCTGTTATTCTTTGGCTTGTTCGCAGCTGGGATTTATGTAAATATTGTTGCTATTCTCTTTTTCTTAGTTGCTTCCACAGGACTTTATGTTTATTTAGGAAGACGACTGCGTGCGGCTGGTATTGATAATATTTTACGCCAAAAAGCTGCTGAAAGGTTGTCACAGAAGGATATATCGACAAATACGACAAACAATGGCGGGGAAAATAGTGATTCATCTGCGTTAGCACCAAATGCAGTTGAATTTATTCCCATTCCCGATGAAGATTTGAGCGTAATCAAGGGTATTTTCGGTATTGATAGCTTTTTCGCAACAGAAACTATTCCCTACCAGGAAGGTGCTATTTTCAAAGGTAATCTCAGGGGGGAAGGGGAAGCTGTCCATAACCGTTTAACTGAGGGTTTACAAAAACGCTTGGGTGATAAATATCGTTTGTTTTTGGTTGAGGGTAGTGAGGAAAAACCCGTAGTTGTCGTTCTACCGAGTCGGAATGACCCTTTGACGACAACCCTACTACAAAAGGTATTTGCTCTGATTTTGCTAATTGCGACAATTGCCACATCTCTGGAAACTGGGGGTTTGTTACTAGGTTTTGATTTTTTTGCAGAACCTTCACGCTACCAACAAGCTTTACCGATCGCATCTGGTTTACTTGCTGTGTTAATTGCCCATGAAATCGGTCATTGGTTAACTGCTCGTCGTTACCAAGTTCGCTTGAGTTTTCCTTTTTTACTTCCTGCTGTCCAAATTGGTTCGTTCGGTGCAATTACTAGGTTTGAGTCGTTAGTACCTAGCCGTAGGGTTCTATTTGATATTGCTGCTTCTGGACCAGCAGCAGGTGGAATTCTCTCTTTAGTTATGTTGGTGGTGGGGTTACTACTGTCCCAACCAAATTCGTTGTTTCAGTTACCTAGTCAATTTTTCCAAGGTTCGATTTTAGTTGGAAGTTTGGCAAAGGTTATTCTGGGTTCGGCTATCCAAGCACCTGTGGTGGGAATTCATCCTCTGGTGGCAATTGGATGGTTGGGTTTAGTGGTGACTGCGCTCAATTTGATGCCAGCTGGACAATTGGATGGGGGTCGCATCGTTCAAGCTATTTATGGACGTAAAATTGCCAATAGAACCACGTTTGCGACTTTATTGGTGTTGGTGATAGTGTCTTTGGGTAATCCCCTAGCTATGTATTGGGCGATCGCAATTTTCTTTTTACAACGGGATTTGGAGCGTCCTAGTTTGAATGAAATCACTGAACCTGATGATGCCCGTGCTGCTTTGGGTTTGCTGGCTTTATTTCTGATGGTGGCAACGCTTATTCCTTTGACTCCTGCTTTGGCTGGGAGGTTGGGGATAGGTTAGGAATTTGGAATTGAGAATTGGGGATTGGGAATTGGGGAGAAATTTTGCGATTTCCCATCCCCTAGTGGTTACTTTTGGGTTATGACTGGGTGGTCGAAATGTTCGTATACCATTCGTGAGACTCGACGCACAAATTCTCTCCCACGTTCGTCGTCATGGGGTCTACGAACGAAGAATCCTGCTAGGTAACGGTGTCCGTTGGGCATTTCGATAATACCAGCATCTCCGACTACAAAACCAATATCTCCGGTTTTGTGAGCTATTTTTCCTCCTTTACCTACTCCTGCTGCTAGGAGTTTGGCATTGTGACAATTACGCATAATTTCTATTACTTGGAGGTGACTGGTGTCGGAAATTAATTTATGATTTTCAATTAATGCTGATAAGCGGACTAAATCTTTGGCACTGGTTGTATTTGTGCCTTTAAAATCCCCTAGTCGGTTACGAATTACTGTGCTTTGCAATCCCCAATTCTGAAATCTTTGGTTTAATTTTTCTTTGCCTCCCAAGCGGTCGATAATCATGTTGGTTGCTGTATTATCGCTGATGGAAATCATTTTGTTTACAGTCTCGGCAACGCTTAAATGGATTCCCGATGCTTGATACTGTAATGTTCCTGAACCTGCGGCTTTTTGGCTACTCCGTAGTACTAGGGTTTCGTCAAGTTTAATTTTTCCTGCGTCTACTTGTTCAAATAATGCAATTAAGACTGGATATTTAATTGTACTAGCTGCGGGGAAAACTTTATCACCATTAATATCTAAGTAGTCACCGCTTTCTAAATCTAGAAAGAACATTCCCGGTGCTAAAAATTTGTAATTCTTTGCCATTAATGTCTGAACTTGAGTTTTTAGCTGTGACATTTCTTTCCCAAGGGGAACTACTCCCGCAAATAGGGATTTGTTTTTATCGACACTATTATTTATAGTACTACTATTCGGTTTACTTTCTGGAATTGGTATAATAAATTTAATTCCGGGTATCGCTAGATTTTGTGGTTGTGGGGTTAAATCAGCGATGTAGTTTTGTTTGGATGTCTGTTGTACTTTTGGATGAACCTGGGGATTGGTGGCAGTTGCAGGTAGGGATAAGGAGATGAGAGTGATAAAACTTGGTAAAAGCCAGTGGAATTTCATTATGGAGTGTATAGATTGAGGTTTATGGGTTGAACTAGCAAACTGTTTCTGTGATTTGTTGATTAGTCCGGATGGTTTGGAAAAGGAGAAGAATTAGACAAGTTCTGTTGAAATCTCTCTAAGAGGGTGTTTATAAAATAATTATTAAGCGCCAAAAACTGTGATTTGTCATGCTGTTGGCGAAGCCTTCCCGTAGGGTACGGAGCGCTAGCGCAGTGAAGCATCCCTAGACTACGGCACAAACCCTAGATTCTACCCTGCGGGAACGCTAAAAGCGTAGCTTGCTTCTCCGTTTTGGAGTACGTTCCGTAAAACTCCACTCAGAATGACAAATTATACCTTCCCAAACTTTTCAAACATGCTCTAAGACCTTAACTTCACAAAGTACTATAAGAGTGAGATTCCTAATTCTTTAATCTCCGCTTCTAAAAATCTAGGTAAACCTAGTAAAGTCCACGGTGTAACTTTAAGCAATCTTTTCTAGTGTCTTGCGACTTCCTCTGTCGAGAGGTTGGCTAGAAAACTCCAGTTAGAAATGGCATAATAATCGTGTCTGCGATTAATACCAGATTGCTTGATCTTTTTATTTAATTGGTTCCACTGACTCCATACGTGCTTTTCTGAGTTCACCTCAAAATAGGCGGTTATGGAGTCAGGAATCGATTCTAGAAGCTTCATTCCACGTCTGGCAATCGCTATTGCGGCTGCGGTGTCCGAGGATAAGCCATACATTCTCATGTATTTGACGAGTCCGATAATGCTTGTGTAAGCAGCATTTACCGTCTTTAATTCGATACCTCTATTGGAAGTGATAGAAGACAACTGCTTGAAAAACTCACTGTAAGCCCAACTTGACAGCATTCTTGAGTATTTTCTGCCATGCTCCCCTAGTTTTTCTTTCTTTGCCGTAAAATCTAGCTCTTCACAAACGATGGGACACTCGAACGTAACAGCAAGGGTAACTAATTGAAGACAAGCTTCTACGATTTGGGACTGTTGCGCTCCAGCAGGTAATCCCATTTGTAAGGGAATTTTACCATGATACTTTAGGTTGCCTTCAGGATCTACATAGCTCCATCCAATAGAGCCGGGGTTCATGTCAATCCCTAAACAACCGTATTCAATAGGTCTAGACTGTTGAAAAACTGCTGAAGGGGTAAATTGAACCGCTGCTACCCATTTTTCATCCTTGCGATAAAAGTGCCAAGTTTTTGCGCCGTCTAATGGCAGTCGATTGATTTTACGATCAAAATTCCCTAACTCAGTGCTTACTTTTTGCCCAAATTCTAATTCTAAACATTTGGGAACTCGAAAAGTAATGGTTTGTCCATTCCACTGACAAACTTGATTTCCATAAGTCTCATCTTTTGAGCCAACAACAAAAACATTACTATCAGGTACGCTAACTCGAATGGGTTTGGCTTTAAGATGCTCTAATTTAGTTTGAAAACAATGAAGTTTGCGCTTTTTGCTGTGAAGCTGAAACTTTAAGTTTTGCCAATTACTGCCCCTAAATTTGAGACTACAAGACAAAGGGAAATTACAACCTGTTTTAGAATGTTGCCAGTTCTTTTTAGTATAGAATTTTTTAGCTAAACTAAGTTTTCTTTCAGTCTTCTTGATCCATAATTTCAGGCTATTGATTTTACCTTCTAAAGTTTTTAAGTGGAGAGAACGATGCTCATTAGCTCCGTCCAGTCTGCCTTTAGCCGAACTAATAACCCCGCTAGCGTGACGTTTGTTGATTTGAAAAATTGTCTGTAAATGTGTATTCCATTGAGACTTATTGAAGCTTGACTCAGACTGAAGATGATCAATAGTTAGAATTTCAGCTTGTTTAAACACTTTTGAATAAGCATTCAAAAACATCTCAAACTCGGTGAACCCTAGTGAATTCATCTCAACTTTGGGAGTTGGCAATCCTTTGCAATAGGTGATAGTAGTCATTATATCCAATCCTCGTGGACACACTCAATAAAATCATATTCAGGGAATACGATCTTGTTTGTTTTCAACTTCCTTTGTAAGCGTTTGTTCTCACTCCATAAACTATCTTCAATAGTTCCCTAACTTGTAATTATCCAAACGAAAGCACCATCAATCCAAAATCTAAAATTAAGGTGTTGGTGTTGGTGTAGCTGTCGCAGTAGGAACTGGAGTTGGTGTTTCGATTGCAGCTTTATTAATTTCGTCCCTGTAGCGTGCAGGAGCAAGTACAGCAGCATTAGCAAATAAGGGTTTAGCCTCGTCAATTTTGCCTTGTTCTTTGAGAACTAGAGCTTTTGCCAAAATCGGACGGAAATCTTTCGGGTCGGTCTTGCTGGCTTTCTCATACATCTCAAAAGCCTTTCCATAACGTTTTTGATTAGCATGGATATTGCCCAATAAAACTTGAACATCAATAGTATCAACGCTATTGGGTTCGATTTTATTTGCCTGGGGAGCTTTAGCCAAGGTTTCTTCAAGCAAACCGATCGCAGCTTCCGGACGCTTTTGATTCATCAGCAACGATACCATTGCTTGGATGGCTTTTGTGTCCCCAGGTCGAGTTTCTAAAACAGCGCGTAAATTTTGTGCTGCCCCTTCGCGATCGCCAATCGATTCTTTTAGCTGCGCGAGTAAAACAGTTTGTTCCGTATCTTGGGGATTGAGCTTAACAAGACGCTCAAGTGGCTCAATCACAGGTTTAAAATCATCAGATACAAGTGTTCCCTGACCTTTTTTCAAAGCAAGTAAATTCAACCTTGCCTTAACTAAGCCTTTGAGTATAGTTTGATTATCGGAGTCTTTCTGCAAAACCTGTTCGTAACCCCGTACTTCGTCTTCCAGTTTCGCCTTGATATCATCGGGATTCGACGAATTGCGTCCACTAGGGCTGTTGGGGTTATTGGTTTGAGAACGAGCGTCCTTATTATTTAATGCCTCGATAATCATAGGAGCGACAGAGACTCCCGCAAGCAAAAGAGCAGCCAGCACTAATACGACTCTTACAATCCAGCGATTTCCCGATTCAGACACAAGACCTTCCTTTAGTATTAATGAAACTATGTTGACAAAAAATCGAAAAAATTAAAAATTTAGAAAACTTTGCGGAATGCTACAAAATACCCGTGAACTTTATAACAAATAGGAATATGTTATGTAAAAACGAGTGACAACTTTAGGAGGAACCGTCAGAATTGTAACTGTGGTATGCTTCCGAAACTAGTATAAAGGCGCTAAATTACACAGAAGAGTGTAAGTGCGCGAAATTTAAGCCAGTATCCCACATGGGTCAACCCAATTTAAGATACTTATATCGCGTCTTCAGTATCACATGGGGTACGCTGGAACGGTAGTTGGGAAAGAAATATACTTTCACCAGCCACACAAACGCTCTTTCCAGTTTCCTTTTTTATTTAAGTCCCACAATGGGATATGTCTCCGCCGCAAGGAGTTGTTATGAATTCCGACCTGATGCCGTCGCCTGAACCATCTAAACCAAGTAAAACAAACAAAGACCAAACTAGTATCGAAACTCCCAAGGAAGAAGTTCTTACCCAAGAACAAACTCCCCAGGAGGAAAATTCGCTTGTAATCAACAGTGACAACGCTGAAGATGACAAATTCGCGAATCGACACCAGCCGATTCCCCCGCCAAGCGAACCGATGCAGTACCGAGCCATAGGCTTGGTTCGAGGTCGTTATGTAGCCAGTGAAGAACAATTTACCCAAGGTTCCTTGATTTCCGTAGATGGTATCGAACTCAGTTCCGTTCTCCTTGGAAGGATTATGAGTTTGGTTAAAAATCATCTCGATTTGGAACAAGACCATTTGTGGGTCGTTTATCCGCGTACTCGCCAAGAGGACGACGAATTACACCTGCAAATTGTTGGCGTTTGGGAACCAGAAAAACTCGCCAAAGACCCAATTTCTGAAGAGGAAGGGGAAAAGGAAGAGAAGGAGGAAGAAAAACCAACAGAATCAGAAACTTCACCTTCAGAAGCCCTGACACCTTCGTCCGATATCCCAGATGGAGGCTTCTCTATCCGTGGTGAGGTTGTTTATCAAACCCCAGATTGCAACAGCTTAGTTATAAAAATTAAACAAGCTCCTCGCAAAAAAGACGATAAACCCAAATATTTCAAGCTCAAAATAAAAGGCAAGCTGGATGCACGGGCTGTTGGCAAGTTTTGGGATTTGCAAGTCAAACGCGAAGGGGATTCGCTGATGATTGAAAAGGGCGAAGCTATTGCCGATCTACCCAAAAAACGCCGACCTCCGTTTAAAGCGGGTGCTGGTGGAGGGGGTAGAAGACCCTTCAATAGAGCCGGTGGTGGTGGTGGTATTGGGGTTGGCAGTAAAAAGCCATTCCGCAGACCTCCTGGGGGTGAAACTCCGCGTCCTGTCAAAAAAGATAGCGCTGACCCCAGTACGGTTTCAAGTGTGATTCCCAAACCAATGCCAAATCCTAGTCGTCCAACACCTAAACCTGTTAAACGAGCGAAACCGGAAGATGAGTAGGAGTTAGGCACAAACGACCCGGCGGGTCGTCTGTACAATAATTAGGAATAATTATTTTATTTCCCATGCCCCACACTCTAAAACTCCGTCCAACGGTCTTGTGGTAAAAACGATCGCTCCATTGGAATTGGGGAAACTGGTTCAGTTAGGGTAAATGTACCTGCCTCAATCCATTGTTTCAATTCTAAGGCTACTTGTCTGGAAAGGAACATACTCGCTAGTGGAGCGGTTCGTACGGTTTTTCCTTCGATGGCAATGCGTCCCGATTTTAATTGGGCATAACTGACTAAGCCAAATGTGGGACGCACGCGCCGGGGAATAGAAAAATCTACGATTGGTGCCACTAGTTCTTTATCTAGAACTGCACAACGGGCTATTACTTCTTCATTTAATACCGGGAAAGGTACGCCAACACCGAGCATCATTGATGGACCGTAGTTTTTAAAGTAACAACCACGTACCCAACGTGAGTCCATTTGTTTTGCATCTCCAATTAAGGCTAATGTAGCAGCAGGACCGATTGGGGTTCGATTAGGTAAACGTTTCTGGATAGGAAAATGCTGAGTTCCTTCCCAAGCGACGTAACCAATAGCACCACCCAAAAAGATGCGCGTACCGATGCCAACTAATTGTAAATCTGGGTCATTCAGAAGTGGGGAAATTGCGCCGGGATTTGAGTAGACGGCGTTTGCTAAACGAGGTTGTAGGGGACCAAGATAGGTAAATAGAGTTCTGTCACCCCCATTTACGCCTACTATAAAATTTTGATAAAGATTTCTGGGATTAAATAAATAAAACTGATTGATTGTCTCACGGGAAATTGTCGTTTCAAATGTGGCTCGTGGGTAACAATCGGTAACTTGTCCTTCTGCACGGAGATGTACTGCTTTCCCGGCAATTAAGTCTTCGATGACATGACCTCCACCACGTAAGATTTTGGGTGCTGCTTTACGAGAACGTGGTTCTTCACCATCTTTGGTTTCCACCGTACTGCTAGCGCCCAAGTATAAATCGACAGCGCCAAAGCCTGAATATACGGGTACACCATCTAGCCAAGCGCGGCGAATTTTGATTGGTGGATCGGTATGTCCTAAGTTAATCATTGCCCCGCTTGATTCCATTGGCTCAAAAGTGCCTGTGGTAATGACATCGACTTTTTTGGCAACTTCGGCAATGCCAAGTTCGGCAACTTGGGCTTTGACTTCATCAACTGTGAAGACAGTTGCTTTTTTTTGGAGAATTTTTTCATTGATTTCAGCAAGCGATCGCATAACTTTTTCTTTATCCGTAACCCTAATTTTATTAACGCACGAACTTTATGGAGACGAGATATGTTACAGCAAGTCTTATCCTGGGAAACCTAAATATATGATTCGTAACAGGAATTAACGAATCCTACGGGTTCAGTTATCAGGAAAGGTAGTAAAGCAGCTAGTTGTAAACCAATGAATATCTCTAATTCACAACAGGATTTATTGTCTTTAGTTTCTAGAATGGAACAAATGGAGCGTCAGCAAGCTGTTATAAAGAAACATTTATTAGGAATTAAACGGGAGTTAGATAATTTAGTTGATAAATTTGATAACCGCTCTGAAGTACAAATGGTTGAATCTTTGCAGTGGGAGATTGCAGATTTACAAAAGCTTTTTTTTAGTGCTAATGAATCTGTTGATTCAAGTATTTATCAATCTGGGGAAAATACAACTTTACTTTTACTCGAAACACTAGATATAATCGCAAATCCCAAAAAGGTAAAACAGAAAAAGTTTACTGATGAGGATTTTAATCATGCGAATCTCGAAAATGCTGACTTACATCAAACTAATTTATATAGTACAAATTTAGAAAAGGCTAATCTTAAAAAAGCAAATCTTAGTGGAGCAAAATTAACTCGAACAAAGCTAGATGGGGTAAATCTCAACAGTTCTGATTTGAGTGAGGCAAATCTGACGAATGCGAATTTCAAAGATGCAAAGATAAGCGGTGCTATTTTGGAAAAGGCTAATTTGAGTGGGGCAATTATGCCTGATGGGAAGATTTTTGAAAGTTCAGAATGCCCCACACCTTAAGGTTGACATTATTACGATAATAGGAAGTCTCAATCCATCAAGCATTACCAATTAACTAATATCAATTAACCATTCACAAGTTTCTACAATCGCACATTATTTAAACTGCTGCGGGGGTTATAGGAACGAATACCGCGAAGTTTTTCGTATAACTCCCGCTCTTGGGTTGTAATGTCCTTGGGAGTTGCGATCGCAATTTTCACGAGCAAATCTCCACGTCCACTATTCGCTAATACCCAACCTTTTCCCCGCAGTCGCAATGTTTGCCCAGAACGAATCCCTGGTGGAATATTCACTTTAGCTGTCGTATTCTCTGGTGTGGGTACATCTACCGCAGTACCCAATACCGCTTCGTCGGGACTAATTGGGATTTCACAAACCAAGTTATCCCCTTCTAATTGAAAAAATGGATGGGGTTTTAATTCTACTTTTAAATATAAATCGCCACGTTGCTGATTTTGGGAAATGGGTCCTTTTCCCCGTACCCGCAATCTACTACCTGTTTTTGCACCAGCAGGAATGCGAACTTTAATGATTTCATTCCCCAAACTTAGTTGCTTTTCGATTCCATGAAATGCTTCGGCAAAACCTAAGGAAATTATCGCTTCGCTATCTTGGGTTGCTGTTCCCCCAGCTGGATTTTGGAAACCATAATCGTTAAAGCCACTAGAAGCACCTGAAGAAGTTGATGTACGGTAGGAATAGTTTTGTGAACTACCACGGTTTCCACCAGCAGTAGCACCAGCATTACCACCAAACCGACCTAATAATTCATTGATAAAATCATCGAAACTGCCATATTGACCGAAATCAAACCCTCCCATATCAACACCAGTACCCCCACTTGCAGGATTGGGGAAACCTTGTCCGGCTTGTTTCCAATATTGACCGAATTGATCGTATTTTTGACGTTTTTCAGGGTCAGATAAAACTTCGTAAGCTTCGCTAACTTCTTTAAATTTTGCCTCAGCTTGCTTATTGTTGGGGTTGACATCGGGGTGAAATTTACGCGCTAGTTTACGAAATGCTTGTTTAATTTCGTCTTGAGTGGCAGTTTTGCTGACTCCTAAGACGGAATAATAATCTTTAAAATCAGTTCCAGCCATAACAAGTCTCCTATAAATATCACTAATATAGTTTTTGCGATTTATACAATTAATCTATTTACTATTTATTACTGGTTAAATTCCAGTCGCACAGTCTAATTTCCTGGCAGTTATCAAAAATACGACTCCCAGGAATAAGTACTCTGATTTTAAAATTAACAAAATTTAAATAAAGTTGAGTGTGGTTCTCGCTCAATGTCAAAGTGAAATTCCCGAACATTTCATAGATTATGGGCAAGAAACTATTCCCTATTCTTGTACAGACGACCCGGTGGGTCGTCTCTAAATTTTGATTTTGATTTTAATTTTGATTTAATATTAATTTAATATTAATTTAATTTTAATATTAATTTTAATATAGACGACCCATCGGGTCGTCTCTACCTAAATTATCATTCCATCCGGGATTACCGCATTCTTTAGGACAACTACGATACCACTACGAATGAAAAAACCCTGACTCTCGCGGTTTGCTTCTTGTACGTTGTCTTTGTTAATGATTTTCACATCGTGACCAATACGGGCGTTTTTATCGATAATGGCACGACGAATAATTGTGTCTGTACCAATACCAACGGGGGCACTATTGTGTTCTAAACTACATTGCCGTTCTGCAAAGGCTTCGTAATAATCAGCACCCATCAGCATCGTATCTTCAATAATACAACCCGATTCCACACGCGATCGCACTCCTAAAACCGAGTGTTCGATTCGACAATTTTTGAGAATACAACCTTCCCCAATTATCGATTGTGTAATCTGACAATCTAGTAATTTACTCGGAGGTAAATAACGAGGACGTGTATAAATTGGTGCTGCTTCATCGTAAAAGCTAAATGGAGGTAAAGGCTGTTGCGTTAGCGCCAAGTTAGCATTATAGAACGCTTCAATCGTCCCAATGTCTTCCCAGTAACCATCAAACAAGTAAGCTTGAACGTTGTAATCTTTAGCTGCATCTGGAATAATTTCTTTTCCAAAATCTGTTCTTTCTAAAGATTCATTCAACAACTGAATCAAAACTTCTTTTTTAAATACGTAAATCCCCATCGAGGCAATGTAAGGATTGATTTTAGCTTGCTCTGGGGTTAAACCAAGTACAGTTGTATCAACCTGCATTTGCCTTAAGACATCACCTTTCGGCTTCTCACTGAAATCAATCACCCTACCGGAATCATCAATTTTCATCAAACCGAAGTCGGAAGCACGTCTTTCATCCATTGGAACTACTGACAAAGTAATATCAGCGCCAGTTTGACGGTGACGTTCTACAAACAAACGATAGTCCATCCGATAAAGATGGTCTCCCGAAAGGATAACCAATTCATCAACCTTCCATTCTTCCAGCAACCACAGATATTTTCGGACTGCATCTGCCGTTCCTTGGAACCAACTCGGATTTTCCGGGGTTTGCTGTGCTGCCAAAACTTCAACAAATCCGTCGCTAAAGCCAGTAAAAGTGTATGTACGGGCAATATGGCGGTTTAAAGAGGCTGAGTTGAATTGCGTCAGGACGTAAATTTTAAAAATTTCCGAATTTATACAATTACTAACAGGAATATCTATTAAGCGGTATTTTCCTGCTACTGGTACGGCAGGTTTTGCGCGTAATTTTGTTAATGGGTAGAGCCGGGTTCCCGCTCCGCCGCCGAGAATGATTGCTAATACATTTTTCACTCTTATTTCTCCCGACTGCCGTTCTACTGTTCAACTCCTCCTTCAGTTTAGGATGGTCTGTAGCGCCTGGTAAGGGGTATTGATAATTGGATTAAGTTAAGTTTTCACTCTTTTTTATGTGATAAATACAACGTAGATACGATAACAAATTTATTTTTGTGTATTAAATATTTTTGACGTATCCGTGTTTTTACTTTTGAACTCCATGATTTTTTTTATCAAAAATGTAGATAATACAAGCGATTGCTAATAAAGAATGGGTTTAATTGCGGTAAAAATTGTGATTAAAAAAAATGGACACAATAAATATAACTACAATTACATCAGTATTATTACTAGCTAAAAATAAATCGAATTCTAAAAAAATGACCTTTAGAATTTTACCTTTTGATTAGTAGAAGTGGTTAAAATGCGGTGTTAAGATGCAAAAAAGCCATAGCTTTACAAAATGGGAAAACCCATATTTTAGTCAGCTATCGGTTAATGAGACGTAGTTTCTGTGAAAGTTTGAGATATTGCACCCAAGCTTGCTGAGATAATTCAGAAATTGCATTGACTGAAAGGGTTGCGGTGAAAATATCCTTTCCTTCTGTAACACCAGTAATGCCGGAAGATTCGAGAAATGCAATTTTGTCTGCATCAAGAGGAGAATTAGTGTGAACAAACACCACCAAACTAGGTTCGTTGGGATTTTCCACCTCATTGAGTGCGATCGCTAATGCAGAATCGAGCTTTTGATAGTTCATACAGTTATCCTCAATACAACCAAGCTAAGTTAAGTTGTTTACCTTTTACCAACCTACCAAATTTGTCGAGACTCCGTATCTCTCGAAAGCTTTAGAACCGCCATAATTTTCCAAAAGTTGGGTTTTGTTGCCAAAAAACAAAGATAAATGTGGTGAATATGGGCAAATAAGCTGAAAATCATGCGATCGCATAGTTTACGTGCTACTTATAATTGAGTAATATTTTTATCTCCACCAACTCTGAGAATGATGAAAAAAATTATCCTAACTACCATATTAACTAGCCTAGTTTCGCTCTCGTTTACAGCTAGCCCAAACCCAATTTTAGCCCAGCCTTCAGCAACAACAGAAGCTCAAAGCAATATAGTACCTCTTGCGAAAGTTGGACTTGGAAAAATTCGTCCTGGGATGACGGAACAACAAGTACGTAGTATTTTGGGAAGCCCCACCAGTACTAAAACCGAATTTAGTCGAGGAGTTGGTGAGAATATCCGAACTCTTAAATACCCAAGTATATCTTTATCTCTAGTTCCCCATTCAGATAAGCCAAAAAGCTTCTTTGTTTACCAATTTATCACTCGCAGCCGAAAATTTACAACTCCCACGGGTATTAAAGTTGGTTCTGCACAATCTGAAGTAATCAAGACTTACGGCAAACCCCCGATTTTTCTCAAAAGTTGGGGTTTTGTTGCGATCGCGAATCCTGCATCAAGTTTTTGATAATTCATGTGGCTATCCCCAATACAACAAAGCAAGTTAAGCTACCTCCCTTGTACCAACCTACCCAATTTATTACTGCTGTGTCCCTACCCTAATACAGAATTATCATTCAACAATAGGAGCTACTTTGATTTGAATTGATATAACCTAATAATTAGTCGGTAAAGGTATAACACCATGTTCCAAACAGACCCTCCTCTTCCCGCTAAAAAAACGTTACCCACAATGTATGATCTAAAAAGTGAAGACCCGGAGGAACCAGGTTTGCCCGATCAATTTCATAGCTGGCAACCCCGTATACTGGAAGATACTTTTCAACCACCAGATTTTCCCAAAGACGAGGTATTTATTGCCGCAGACCTAAATGTTTACTATGACACGCACCATCCCCTATGGTATAAACGTCCCGATTGGTTTGCGGTTTTGGGGGTTCCACGTTTGTATGAAGGTAAAGATTTACGCTTGAGTTATGTGATTTGGCAAGAAGGTGTAGACCCAACTGTCATGGTCGAATTGATTTCTCCCGGTACGGAAAAAGAAGACTTGGGGCAAACTTTACGAGAGGTGAATCAACCACCAACGAAATGGGAAGTATACGAACGCATTTTGCGAATTCCCTACTATATCATTTTTGACCGCTACAGCGACGAACTAAAAGTATTTCAAAATATTGCTGGACGCTATCAACCAATGGAAATAGCAGATAATCGGGTTTGGTTGCCAGAATTAGGATTAGGTATTGGGTTATGGCAGGGTAATTATCAGGATGTTGAGCGGTTGTGGTTGCGTTGGTACGATGCTGCGGGTAATTGGATATCTACACCTAGTGAAAAGGCAGAACGTTTAGCAGCAAAGTTGAAAGAATTGGGTATTAATCCAGAAGATTTGTAATGATGTTTTTACCAAGTAACCTAAAAATTATGTCTAAAATTATTCAAGCTCAAGATATAACTCTTGCCGATTTAAAGGAAAGATTTGACCATCGCGTTTCTGTTTTTTGTCAGGTTTGCATCGCGTGGAGCGTATCAGCTTGGTATACTTATTGTCTATGCACAAAAATAAAATCCCGACTTTTTCTCCATATAAATACGTAATTTAAATTATTTGAGTAAAAATAATTGCAGTGTAAGTGTTTCTTGTCAAATCTATGATTTATAAACATCACTTCTATTCTTGACTTTGACCACCGTAATTAATAACAGACCGTCTTGTATTTCGTAAATGATTCGATATTTACCCAATCTTACCCGATATAAATCATCAGAACCTGCTAATTTTTTCACCCCATCAGGACGAGGTTCAAAAGCAAGCTCTTCCAATTGCTCAACTACTTGCTTTTGGATATCATTTGGTAATTTCTTTATTTGTCTTCTAGCTGCTGGTGTAATTTCTACTTCGTAACTCACAAACCTAATTCCCTTTTGAGTTCACCCAAGGAAATCGTACCAACCTCTCGTGCTTCTTTTAATGCAGCTTGTGCATCTTCCAAATCTTCTTTATCTTCTTTGGCTTTCAAAAATAACAAAAAATCCAGAACCTCGCAGATGATTTCTTCTGGTACGTTCTCTATTTCTTCAATTATTTTTTGTTTGGCATTCATAGATTTTAACTTATATAGGCTAACTATAATATGATTTTGGGTTACGGCGGAATCGATTTTTTTGATTTGTACCAAATATTAATCATCCGTCTAACCAAACTTTGTATTTTAAGCGACAAGTATTTGGGTTATTTAGGGTTTTCGCGTTGGTTCCAGATTCCCGACTTCTAACGATGCCTGTCGTCAGATTTTAGACGAATCACAGAAGTCGGGAATCTGTGCAGGTTTGAGTTTTTGCAAAAATAGCAAAAAAAATTTTAGATCGCTCCACTCCGTTACGCTTTGAAAGGGTAAAGAGAAAGAAGTGCAAAGGGCGAAAGGGTAAGAGAGTAAAGGGGAAGGAAGTCCTCACGCAGGAACTACAACTACACGAAAACCAATATTGAGGTTACGATTCTCGCGCGCATTTAAGGAGCGGAAGGCACTACGACAGTTCACTGGTTTGATGAACCAAAAACCACCACGCAGCAGCTGGTGTTGATTATTATCTTTATCTATCCATGCACTACCATTATTCGGTGCGTTGTTGTAATTCCCATGCCAATGATCAAGACACCATTCCCAGACATTGCCGTGCATATCGTGTAAACCAAAAGCATTGGCTGGAAATTGTCCAACAGGAGTAGTTTGTTGTCGATATACTCCTTTTGCTTCTTCTGCAAAGGTATAACTAGCATCGTAATTGGCTAACTTGCTAGTAATGGTTTCGCCAAAATGGAAAGGTGTTGTGGTTCCAGCACGACAAGCGTATTCCCATTCCGCTTCGCTAGGGAGACGATATTGTCTACCTGTTTTCTTAGATAACCTGGCACAAAATTCCGCCGCATCGTACCAAAATACTCGTTCTACAGGTCGATTATCCCCTTTGAAGTTGGATGGGTTTGGTTCGAGTTTGCGGTTAATTTGGGGTAAAAAAGCGGCAACAGCTTTCCATTGTGCTTGGGTAATTGGGTGTTTACCCATGCAGAAAGCGGAAACATTGACTTGTTGTTGAGGACGTTCTGAGTCTGACCCTTCTGGTGGTTTTGAACCCATTATGAAACTACCAGCAGGAATATACACCATATCCAGAGCTACACCATTACCCAAATCTTCTTTTATAAACTTGACTGTTTTTGCTTCACGCTTAACTTCTTCTCCTTTATTATTCACAGTCACTGCTTCAAATTGAACAGTCCATACAGGTAATTCCAATATCTTTGGTGCATTCTTTATAGGAGATGTAATTTTGGGAGAAGCCGGAAAAAACTTACTCGCTATTACAGTTGTCACCAAACCCCCAGCACCAAAACCAGTCCATTTTAAAAACTGTCTGCGGTTAACTAACAACTGTTGTAGATTTTGCCATTGTTGCTCTCGTTGCTGTCTTCTCGTTTCCACTTCTTGTTGCTTTCTGCATCTATCGAGTTCCTGTCGCTGTTTTCTTTCTGCTTCCTGTTGCTGTTTCCTAATTTCCGCTTTTTGTAGTTCTCGTTGTTTCTGTGCTTCCTGTTCTCGTTGTCGCTTTTCTTCTAATTCTTTTTGCTGTTGTTTCTTCTCAGCTTCCTGTTGTTTGCGTCTTTCCGCTTCTTCCTTATTCTCCCTAAACAAATTTGATATGGGTTCCAGAGAAAATGTAGACCTTTTACCTGTTGACGAATTCGCACCACGAGAACTTGAATTTGAAGAAAATTGTTGCGGTTTTCGAGCAATCCGTTCAATTGCTGCGATCGCATCTAAATCTACACGGGAAATAGCCAAAACCCTAATCCAAAGTTGTTTGGCTAGTTGTAAATCACCTTTATTTTCAGCCAAAGCGGCTTGATATCTCAATGGTTCTACATCTTTGAGTGTGGCAGATTGCTCTAGTAAAATCGAGTAGACTTTATAGGGTGGTTCAGCTTTCAAGTATGGATTTTGGATTGGTTTGCGATAATTTGTATTGACTTGTGGGACGCGACGATTCAAATATTGGTTAAGACGCTCAACTGTAGCGCAATTAGCTTCTCCCTGTAACCGCAATCCTTCCAACAAGCTATAAGTAAACGCACCATGCTGTAATTCGTCAATTTCAAAGGATTGTTGATTCACATTACAGGAATAAAAGGTAATTACCCCTTGATGCTTCTCCTCCCCAAACCAAGTAGCCATGACCTCAGCATCACGCTGGGCATATTTGAGAGGTTGTAAATTATCGTAATTGTTAATGCCGATCGCGATCGCCCAATTTTTCCCCATCTCCTAAATACCCATAGCAAAATACTGATTATTTAGACATTTCCGAAAATTAATTATGCCTTACCTAGAACCTTTGTAGAGAAGTAGCATTGCTACGTCTCTACATCTTGTCTATTGACATTTTTATTTACGTTTAAACTTAAAAGTCATTGCACCTTTGCCCCCTGCTTTCCCACCACCAAATCCCAAAAGGCTAATTTGCCCTTCTCCATTGATTTCCACCAATAACTCAACCTCATTTAATTGCATTTTAGAATCAGGTTGTTCAGCTTCATCAAGAACTTCGCGCATCGCTTGTAAAAATCCCGACATTTCGTCTTTGAGTTTCGCAACCTCAAGCATCTTTCTTCTGGTAACAACAACTTCAGTCACTTCTGTAATTTCCGCACCAATTTTTCCTCCAATATCACGACTACTTCTGGAACCACTCGTAGTAGTGGATGTTTCGGCTGTTTCCTCGGTAATAATCCAAATTTTGTCATTCATATCATTGTAAAATTAGCAACCATTATGATTTAGATTACCGCAAATAACTCGAAAATTATCCACCGTTACCACATCAAAGATTGCGATCGCTCTTTAGGGGTTTAGCATCGCTAAACCCCTACGAAATATACGCTTTCTTAGACTTCATATTTTGTTTTTCCTGTCAATGCGTAAGTCCTAAGATGGTTGGGTTTAAATGCGAATGCGTTGCAAAAGTTTCCTTCACAACGCACTAGCTCACCCAATCTAAAAATACTTACTTAATTAATACCGAAATTATAAATTCTCGGCGTTAACCAAGCCAAAACCCCATTTTGGATCGAAAGTACCCTGAGGTTGTCCAGGAATCGTACTATTCTTCTTCAACAATTCCTTAACTTTATCAGGTGTCAAACTAGCGTCACGCTGCAATAAAAGTGCCACCAAACCAGTCACAAACGGACAAGCCATACTTGTACCAGCCATGACGACAAACTTAGAATTTTGTAGCATCGAGCGATCGAAACCAGCAGCCGATGACATCGCTGAAACAATCATCGCCCCAGGTGCGGCAACATCAGGCTTTTGCTCGCCATTTCGTAGGGGTCCTTCGCTGCTAAAGTCGGAAATATCATCCAACTTCAACCCGACTTCCCGCTCTTTACCATCGATATCTGTATATTTGGTTCTAGTTGTATAAGCTGCGACTGTCACCGCACTCTTCGACGCACCCGGAGAACCAATTTTCATTGAATCTTGGACGCTTGTACCAGTAAAGAACACCGAACCAGTATTATCAATAGTCCAAACATTAACGCAGGTTTCCTTCGCAGAGTTGTTCCGCAGACGTAACTGCCAAACACCACCTGTCACAGGAGATGGTCCGATTCCGCGAATTTGAACAAAGAAATTATAGTCACCGTTTGCACCATCTTTTCCTGGGGTGGCAATTTCAATCCTTGCATCGGATAGCGTGTAATTTTTGGAAGGGTTGCCATCGGTAATAACTTTTTGCCAAGGTGTGACAAAACCGCTTGGACTCCGCAACTGTACTTCTAATTCTGCACTGTTGGAATACCAGCCATTCAGCCAAACAATCCCAACTTGGGAGAGGGGAACACGGAACCGCATTGAGTGCATTGAACTAGCTGCGACTAAACCTTGTCCGTGGATATTATCGTTACCTTCATTCCCAGCAGCACAGCAAACAATTTTTCCTGGTCCTGTTTCCGCGTCGATAATTTTGGATAGGGAGTCGCTACCGTCGTGCGCGTCAGCATGTCCACCTAAACTCAAGTTAACGACTGCGGGTTTACCCAACTCACGGGCAATTCGGAAAACATAACGAATTCCATCGGCAATGTGAGCATCCTGTAAATCGCTTCTAACCACAACTAATTCCGCTTCGGGTGCGACACCTCCGTATGTAGCATCTGCACCCGAAGCGATACCAGATACGTGGGTACCATGCCCGTCTTCATCTTGGGAAATGGTTAATTGTTCCCCTTTAAATTCTGCACCGTATTTCCCTTCGGCGACACCTGGACCAGACATGGTTTGATCCCAAATGCTTAAAATTCGTCCCGCAAAGGCTGGGTGTTTGGCATCGATACCGCTATCTACAACCCCGATAACTACGCCTTTTCCAGTTAATCCGGTTTTGTTTTTGAACTCTGGTAATTTAACCTTTCCAGGCGCGACATCCATCGACAGTTTCATTTTCCGCGATGGTTTGATACGGACTACAGCACTTTCTTCGGAGAGTGCATCTAACCCCTCGATGGGTAAAAATGCGGTTCGTACACTGCCCGTATTTTGGTTCACTTGAATACCAGACACTTCTAAGTGGCTGAGGTCAGCTTGTTCGTCACAATAGATAAATACAACACTTTTGGTTGGTTTGACGTTACTTTTTGCTGAGACGATACCCAAAGAGCGTTTGTGGGGTATTAAAGCTTCTTCTCCTTCACGTTGGTAGTCTTCGTATGCCAGTAACAAACCAGCAGAAAGTTTTTCGTGTCTCATTTTTACCTCAAGTTAATTTTGTTTGCTGCAAGACATTAGCAGTATAATTCCTCTGCGCTCGAACTAGTGCTAAGTATTTTTTATTGCATTAATTACTAAGCGGCTTTATGGCTATATGTTGTTAGGGAAGGATTTGATAGAGATGCGATCGCATTGCGTCTTTACTTCTTCAATAGTGATTTTTCGTTGAATTGACTTTTAAAAATCGATACTTTAATAATTTAGAAAAGCTTGTATATTAAGCATTTCAAGTCAATTAACGTTTTTTAACCACTCAATCCCAATTGATTAATACATCTTTGTTTTCAGGATTTACAGAAAAATTATAGTATTCTTCAATGATAATCAGTATTACGTCATCCAAAAATTAATTTGTGTATAAATAATACAAGAGAGACGTTCCACCGGAACGTCTCTACGAATGGGGTTGAATTGGGGATGGGATTTTTGGGAATAAAAAAGGCAAAAGGATAAACGCTCTTTCTTTTGCCTTTCAAGCCATTTGCAATTAAAGATGACACTTTACAAACAAAGTGAATTCTCCAATTACACCTGATGCCTACTTCATATTAGCCTTAGCATCACGTACTGCGGCAAAAAAAGATAATACAGTCAGGGGAATACTCAAAGCCAGGATAATATAAGTAGTTTGCATCCCGAAATTGGGTTCACCAGAAGTAATTTCAAAAACAGAACCAACAACTGCGATCGCAGTGATGCAAGATATAGCCAGAAACAATCCGCTCTTTGGGGTTAAATACACTTTTACTAATCCATCCTTATACAACTGGTTTAACAGCTTGCTGAGAGAATCCATTTTTGGATAGTTCCTCCCCCAGAGCAAGGGAATTTTCCACACGGTCTACAAATACCACACCATTGAGGTGATCCATTTCGTGTAAAATACAACGTGCGAGTAAATCGTTCGCTTTGAGTGTTTTCGGACGACCAAATTCGTCTTTGTAAGAAATTTCCACCGACTCTGGACGTTTTACATCAAGGGAAACACCGGGAATGCTCAAACAACCTTCTTGAGCAACGCTGGTTTGTTTACTAGTTTGTTTGATGATGGGATTAATCAGAATTAGGGGTGGATTTTTGGGATCGTCGGGTTCCAAATCGATCACAACTAATTGCTTATGAATACCAACTTGGGGTGCAGCTAAACCAATACCATCACTACTGTACATCGTTTGCAGCATTTTTTTCGCTAAATCGCGAATTTCATCATCAACCTTATTCACACGCTTCGCTGGTTGACGCAAAACGCGATCGCCTAAATAATGCAACTGCAAAGGTGGATTTTTTAACTTTTTTTTCTCGACTGCAATTTCAGATGGCATGGGAAATACTACTCGCTCTCTTCGGCTAGGTTTTATACGGTACTAGTTCTCTAATCTTAACAAAAGCTGTAGTCAGTAAGGGGAATTAGGGATTGGGTATTGGTTATTTTCCTCTATCTCTCCGTAAATTTTCACAAGATGATATATTCCTGTGCTACTTCTGACTGTTTTAGACTATTTTTTCCAATTTTTGCGGCTTAATCTGGAATTGGTTTAATCAAGGTTGTATCCACAAACATCAAACCAATTAATGGATACTACACAATATGTTTAACCTTAAAAAAACCATTATCAGCCTTGTTTTACTCCCAGTTGCTAGCATTTCCCTCTTTGCTGGTGTTGCTAATGCCGAAACTTTAAAAACCAGAAATTACAAAGTTACAATTACTAGAAATTGCCCAGAAGGTTATGTAACTTGCAATAATGTTACTTATGTTGGTAAGAATTTAAAGACAGGTCAATCGATTCGTCTCAAAGGAAAAACCATCCATACAATCGGTGCTGATGGTGTAACTCCTAGTCGTTTTCTTGGTTATGAATTCCGCAATAATAAATATCTTTATCGTGTAACAGCAGATGGTGTATTAACTGTTTTTAATGGCAAAAAACTTGTACTTCAAGAGAAAGGAGCTTTGACTTATTAAATATTCTCCTGTTTTTACAACTATTTTTTAATAGATATAAATCAGCTATTAAAATATATTTATATCAAAAGCCCAGTTATCATGACTGGGTTTTTCATGTTGGTAGAAATATTTGTGATATTCTCAAAGGAAATTGCTAAACGAAAACAATAAAAAACCTCGGTGAAACCAACCGAGGCAGATAGGAGATATTGACGATGAGGTTGAAACTGTAAAATTCTGGATTAAAATTCTGGATTAAAATTCTGGATTAAATAAAAATATTAACTAACTGCAAACCCAACCAGAACTAAAGTGCTGATAAGTAAAGTTGCAAATGCAGCTTGTAATGCATATTGACGCTGTTCGTATTGGTTCGGGTATTGAGCGTAGTAAACCTTAGGTTCGGTTGCGTAGTTGTTCAATATACCTTGTTCGTTAACGGTAGTGTACATATTTTTTCCTGTTTTCTTCGGTTTGTTACCTTATGTAAATAAATATAACAAATTTGTTACAAAGAGTCAATACAACTTGACAATTAAAGTTTTATGTGGGTAATAAGGGGTACTTATGTTAGTTCTTCCCCTTTGCTAGGAAGGGAAGTTATAACGGTAACTTGGTGTTCTTATAAGAATTATCAGGTTGGGTTAGTTATTTATGAAGATATTCACGAAGCTAGATTACCTACTTAAAGAGACGTTTTTGGGATTAAAACGTGGTGGTTGGATGAATTGGGCAGCAATTAGCACTGTCACTGTATTGTTATTCTTGTTTGGGATGAGTTTGCAAACATCTTGGCAATTAGAAAAGCTTCTAAACCAGTTTGGGAGTCAATTAGAGGTATCTGTTTATTTAGATGGGAATGTGGGAATAGATGCTGTAGCACCATTAGTATCCCAATTACCCGAAGTTGCGAACATTGAAAAAATCACTAAAAATCAAGCATGGGAAAAACTAGTAAAAGAATTAGGGATATCCGATATTGAAAATGCGACACAGCAGCTTGGTAGTAATCCTTTAGTGGATGAATTGAAAGTTAAAGCACGAAGTTCCGATGTAGTACCAAATTTAGCGACAAAGTTAGCGAAGATAAAAGGAGTAGAAACAGTCCAATATGTAGATGAAGCGGTTGTACGTATTGCCCAGTTGCATCGTGGTTTGAATTGGATGAGCTTTGCGATCGCGATTATTTTGACTTTAACTGCGATCGCGGTTACGAGCATTACGATTCGTCTGATTGTATTAGCACGTCGTCGTGAAATTGAAGTTATGCAGCTTGTTGGTGCGACTTCTGCGTGGATATACTTACCGTTTATTTTCCAAGGTATCGCATTTGGTTTATTTGGTGGTGGTATTGCTTGGAGTTTGATTAACCTGACGCAGCAGTTTATTGGTAAACTCCTTTTAAACCAACCAGATTTTATCAAGTTGCTCGCAACAGGTTTAAAATTAACTACAACACAAACTTTAATTTTGCCCCTAATTCTTTTAGGTTTTGGTGCAACAGTAGGATTAATGGGAAGCTTATTTGCAGTCAGACGTTTTGCGAAAGGATAGGTTGGAGTGATGAATTAATCTGTAAAAGCACAGTTATCAATATAATAAAATACCAAAAAATAATTTGTAGGGGTGGGGTCTTCCCACCCTCACTCATATAATAATACAATTGATAAATCTATAAATTTGGATATTTTATTGTCTAGAATAATCAGGATTTAATTATGCTTTCTCAATGGGAATATTTTCTTCAAAACCTTGGTATTTGGGTTGGTTCATTTACCCAATTCTCACCTACTGGAGAAGAACTCGAAAACATCCCCAGTCGTCTTAGTATCGAAACATTAAATAATAATAATCAAGCAGCAAAACTTACACTTCAGCGTCAGAATTCACAGGATTTAGTATTAGAATTTGATAATTTCTCACGAAGTCTCCTATTCTTTGAAAATGGCTCATTTTGCCAAGGTTCAATGCAATTTTCTCCAGTTTCAGAATTTGGTGCAGAATTTTGTTTTGTACATCAAAATCGTCGTTTGCGTCTAGTGCAGTTGTTCAACACAAATAATAACTTACAAAAGTTAACTTTGATTCGAGAATATCGTGAAGGAACTGAACTTAATGAAAGTCCAAAGTTAACAGTCGATGCATTGCTGGGAAAATGGGAAGGAGAAGCTGTGACAATGTATCCAGATTTGCGAGAACCGAGTATTTATCCTACCAAAATGCAATTAGAAATTGATTTATCTGGAAAACTTGTGCAAAATTATAGCTTTGCAAATAATCCCCCATTTACATCGAGTGCGACTATTAATGGTTCGATTATCAACTTCGATAATAATCCCCAAAATCCAATTCAAGTATTAATGCTACCTGATGGTGCTTCCGCAACATTTCCAGTCAAAGTACAATTAAATCAACCTTTATTTTTAGAAACTGGTTGGTTAATTAAATCAGATTTGCGTCAAAGAATGATTCGCAGTTATAGCAATAAAGGTGAATGGGTAAGTTTAACTTTGGTGACTGAAAGGAAAGTAGATTGAAATGGCAGAACTGACACTTCCCAATTTAAAAGTAGCTGCATCTCAATTTGTCAGGAGAATAAGCGGTATACCTATCCCCGATTTATTTGGTTCTACAGATGGTAAAGCTGTCGGTACTTATGTTGAACAAGCTTTCAACCATTATCTCAGAGCTACATATAATTACATACCTGGCAATGCAGCACTTGGCATTGACTTTCCTGATTTAAAAGTCGATTTAAAAGTAACTTCAATACGTCAACCTCAATCTTCTTGTCCCTTTCGGGATGCTAGTCAGAAAGTTTATGGTCTTGGTTATAATTTACTTGTATTAACTTATGAAAAGATTGACGATGGCACTACAAGAAGCGCACGTTTAGATTTTCGAGATGCAATCTTTGTATCACAAGAAAAAACTGGTGATTATCAGACGACTTACGGTTTAGCGGGAATTTTGAATCGTAATGGTAATAAAGATGATATAGTAGCTTTTTTAGAAGAACGTAATCTTCCACTGGACGAAATCGGACGTGATTTACTTGCAGAAAGAATTGTACAAAATCCACCTCAAATTGGTTATCTGACAATATCTAATGCTTTACAATGGCGATTACAATACAGTCGAATAATAGATATAGCAAACCAAAGAATTGATTTAGGAGTGGAAAACCTGCTTGGCTAAAGAACTGGGTGATTTTCAAACCCCTCCCGCACTTGTATTAGATATTTTGCAGTGCTTAAATATTAATGGAAAAAATTGGAAACGAGTGTTTGAACCAACTTGTGGTGCTGGAAATTTTATTTCTGGTTTGCTCCAACTTCAAGTACCTCCATGTGAAATTCAAGCCATAGAATTTGATTCAGAATATTTTCAGAAAGCTAAGGAACAAGTAAAGTTAATCGCTCAAAAGTCTTGTTCTACTCGCGTTATTATTCAGCAAGCAAAGATTTTTGATTTTGATTTACGTAATCAACTCAATTGGAGTGAATCTGGCAGTTTATTAGTCATTGGGAATCCTCCTTGGATAACAAACTCACAGCTAGGTGCTTTAGAAAGCGATAATTTGCCGGAAAAAAGAAACTTAAAAGGATTAAAAGGTATTGAAGCTTTAACAGGACATTCAAACTTTGATATTGCTGAGTATATTTGGATAAAATTACTGCAAGAACTTGCAGATGAAAAGCCAACTATAGCTTTGCTTTGTAAAACCTCTGTAGCTCGTAATATTCTGCAATTTGCTTTTGATAATCGATTAAATATTAATAATGCTTCAATACGTATGATAGATGCTCAAAAATGGTTTAGAGCATCTGTCAGTGCTTGTTTGTTCTCCATTGATGTTGGTGCTGAAAAAGTTTGTTATGACGCGAATGTTTACCAAGATTTATACAGTAATGAAGTCAAATCAGTAATTGGTATTATTGGAGGAAAATTAGTTGCCGATATTCAAGCTTATAAAAATTCTATGTTTATTGAAGGAAAATGTAGTTTAACTTGGAGACAAGGGGTTAAACATGATGCTATATCTGTAATGGAATTAGATAATATTGGGAATGAAAAGTTCAAAAATAAATTAGGACAAATATTTAAAGTTGAACTTGATTATGTCTATCCGTTATTAAAAAGTACAGATTTATTTCATGGAAGAATAGATGCAAAACGTGGTGTTATTATTACCCAAAAAAAAGTTGGTGAGGATACATCTAAGCTACAAATCATAGCACCACTGCTGTGGAATTATCTTGATAATAATCTTGATTTTTTTAATAAGCGCAAATCATCTATATATAAAGGTAAACCGCTATTTTCTATTTTTGGAATAGGAGATTATTCATTCAGTCTATATAAAGTGGCTATATCTGGATTACATAAAGAGCAAAGATTTAGAGTGCTTTCTCCTATCAATAATCGTCCTGTGATGCTTGATGATACTTGCTATTTTGTACCTTGTGAATCTTTAGAACAAGCTAATTATATTGCAAATTTACTAAATAGTTCAGTTTGCTTAGATTTTATTAAAGCAAGAACTTTTAAGGATGCAAAAAGACCAATTACAAAAAAGTTACTTCAATGTATTAATATCGAGGCATTACATGATTTTTGTCATGAAAAAAATTGATATTTTAAATAAAATAATTGCGTGATAAACCAAAAGTTAACCTATTTACTACATTTGTTAGCGCAAGTAAGTCTTATGGTGACTATTTCTAATATAGATTTTAGGAAGGTTATCGATTGATAAATTAATTTAACTTAAATTCATCAAATTTAATAACTTCTGCATTAACTTTACGAGTATCAAACCGATAACTACTAACTGTTCCCGTACCCGTATCAAAAATACTAAAAACGGTAATTTGATTACTGGAAATAAACGGCATTGCTTGACCATCTTCAGCTAAAATAGGGGCAATTGTTGGTATTACTGGTTCCAATCCATTTGGGTCTGCGATCGCAACATAATTCATACTACAATTATCATTACTGATTACGGGAATATTTTCGCGTTTCCGATTACCATATGCTGCACCATAGGAATTTCCCACATTGGAAGTTTCCAGAAAATGCATCCTCGAATCACTAACGAATCGATTCCACAAATGGGAATGTCCAAAGAATACTAATTGTACTTTTGCTGCTTCTAATAACGGCATCACATCACGAATTAAATAATCTTTATCTTTGGGATATTCGTAACGAACTGCTTTAATTTTACCTGTGTTATCCTGCTCAATGATTTGCACGGGTTCGGTATATGCAGGAACAATATTATCACCTAAAGTATGGGGTGGATGGTGTAACATTACTACTTTATATTTTGCCTTTTGAAATTCATCGCTATTTAATTCTTTCTCTAACCAATTATATTGGGTACTACCTTGATGAATTGGTTCGTAAATAATCTGTCCATAACCCCAATTTTCTGGATTTTCTAAATCAGTTTCGACTTCACTATATTTACCTTTGCGTCCATTCTCAGAACTCGAAAATCGCCACATATTAGTCGCGTAAAGTACTACTAAACGCACATCTCCAAAGCTGACAGCATAATAGGTTTTCCCTCCTTCTTTACTTTCTGGAAGTGTGAAAATTTCTTCGTATGTATTTGTATTAAATGAGTTATCTTTTAATTTATCTTTTCCTAAATTATTACCATATAATTCTTTCGCTATATGCTGAGGAACAGTATCATCAAATTCACCGTTTAAACTATCTTCTCGTGCATATCTTCCCATTAGTTCATGATTGCCAATACAGGTAAATATTGGTGCATTTTGGATGATTTTTCCACCTGTATAAACTATTTTTACTTCATCCCCATCGATTGGATAATTCGCTTTTCCTTGTAAACAGGGAAAAAACCCATTCCCCCGATTATCATCAAACCACTCACTAGCGCGATCGCAATTATTCACCAAATCACCTGCGAACCAGACTGCATCGACTTGTCCTAATGTTTCTACGACTTTTTGCAGGTTTGCGGCAACCATCGGTTTGATTTGATGATCGGATGTGAGCAGGATTTTTAATGGTTGATTGGGGGTTGGTAGGGGTGCAAGGGTAAATATGTTGCTATTGATACTGCGGTTATCTTCTGTGATACTGGTGACATAATAGTTGACTTTTATACCTGGTGTTAAGCCTGTTACTTCTGCTTCGTGTCTCCAAATATGACGGATGGTTGGTTTTTGGTATATTTGTCCATCTTCTGTTTGGTTTCCGACTCGCGATTTTTGATCTTCACGGGTACGGGTTAGTTTGGTGGTGGTTGCGTAAACCCGAAGGGGTTTGTCGCCAGACATCGAGGTTTGGTTGAGGTTTTCTCCGTATTTAATCAGATGTTGAGAACCAGCAAATTCGGTGAACCACACTACTTTGATGGTGGTTGCTGTGGGGTTTTGGAGGAAGGGATCGGTTAGTAGTTTGGTCATGTGAATAAAATATGGATTTGTGTCGCGCAGAGACGCGGAGGCGCGGAGAAGAGGAGAATAAAGTTACCACATAGTTATGATTTTACGGTAGGGGAGAACGGTTGTTTGCCCGATCGGTTAGTAGTTTGGTCATGTGAATAAAATATGGATTTGTATCGCGCAGAGACGCAGAGAAGAGGAGAATAAAGTTACCACATAATGTATGATTTTACGGTAGGGGAGAACGGTTGTTCGCCCTCTTGAGGTTGTTTGCCTTTTATAGCGGTGAAATTATTTCGAGAAATCGCCTTAGTTTATCTTTTGCAATTGTGCTACTCTGGGGTCTATAATTTTGGTTCCTAGGTTGGTGAATTTGATGGCTACGGAGGTTTTACTTCCTGCATCAAATACGTGCGTAATTTCACCTTCTCCAAATGTTTTATGTATTACTGCGTCTCCTACTTGCCAGTTTTGGATGACATCGCTCTGGGTATTGCTAGTGAAGGCATTACGATCGCTACGTTTGGGAAGACTACCAGTTGAGATTTTAACGTATCCTTGCCTGGTTTGGTGATGGTTTGCGACTAAATCTTCTGGTAATTCGTCGAGAAATTGCGATCGCATGGCGGGTTCTCTGCTACCATACAGTCGTCTTTCTCTGGCATGGCTGATAAATAACCGTTCCTGCGCTCGTGTTATCCCTACGTAGCATAGTCTACGCTCTTCTTCTAGGGCTGCGGGGTCTTGCATGGAGCGATAATTGGGAAATAATCCCTGTTCTAATCCAACTAGGAAGACGACGGGAAATTCTAATCCTTTGGATGCGTGTAATGTCATTAATGATACTGCGGCATCTCCTTCTTTTAGTTTGTCTAAGTCGGAACTGAGGGAGGTTTTTTCGAGAAATTTTTGTAATGTGACGCTTTCTTCGTTTTCTTGGTTCTCTTCTTGGAATTCGGAAACTGCGTTGTATAAAGCTTGGATGTTTTGAATTCGATCTTCTGCTTCGTCGGTTCCTTGGGTATGCAAATCTTGGACGTAACCGGAATCTTCAATTATTCCCGCTACAAGTTCGGTGACGGGCATGGTTTCGATTTCAGCTTGCCATTTTTTAATAATACCAGCAAAGTTATTTACTGATTTGGCGGCACGTCCGGCTAAGGTATTAACTGATGTCTCGTCGTTCAGTATTTCCCACAGGTTTGTACCGAGTTCTTGGGAAGCACGAACTAAGGTATCAATGGTTGATTTGCCAATACCTCGACGGGGAGTATTAATAATGCGTTGGATGTTTACAGCGTCTGATGGATTTTGGATGGCTTTGAGGTAAGCTAGAATGTCTTTGATTTCCTTGCGATCGTAGAATCTAAATCCACCAACGACGTTGTAAGGAACTTGATATTTAACTAGTAAATCTTCAAATGGTCTTGATTGAGCATTGGTACGATATAGAATTGAGAAACTACCCCAGTCTAAGTCGGGGTTTTCTTCTTCTAATTTGCGAATTTGATTAATTACAAAGTCAGCTTCGACAACTTCATCATCTGCTTTAAATAGACAAATTTCTTCCCCCGCAGCACGAGTCGGTTTGAGGATTTTGTCGATGCGTTGGGTATTATTTTCGATGAGTTGGTTGGCGACTTCGAGAATATTTTCACATGAACGATAATTCTCTTCTAACTTCACCATTGTTCGGGTATTATCGTCTTCCAAACCATCCCCAAATTCATCTTGAAAGCCGAGTAGAATTGTAAAATCTGCCTGTCGAAAGCTATATATAGACTGGTCTGCATCTCCCACTACAAAAGTCGAACGATTATCCCAATTCCAACTTTTTTTACCTTCATCATTTGTCGATAATAAGCGAATTATTTCATATTGAGTTCTATTAGTATCTTGATATTCATCAACTAAAATATGGTGAAACTTACGATGCCAATAATCTAATACTTTTTCGTTTTGTTGAAATAATCTCGTTGGAATTAAAATTAAATCATCAAAATCAAGGGCATTATTCCCTGCTAACTTATCCTGATAAGCACTATATACTTCAGCAATTATCTTCCCGCGATAATTCGGCTGCTCAATGGCAAACTCTTTCGGTGAAAAGCCTTGGTTTTTGGCATTACCAATGGCATAACGTACCGATTTTGGGTCAAACTTCTTATCATCAAGATTCATCTGCTTTGTCACAATCTCCTTCACCAGAGATTGGGCATCCGAATCATCAAAAATAGAAAAATTCTTCTCCCATTTGCGACCATTCTCATCCACATACTTGTCAATATCTAGACGCAAAATCCGCGAAAACAAACTGTGGAAAGTACCACACCACATATCCTTAATCACAGTTCGATAGACACGCGATCGCAATTTTCCTTGGTCAAACTCAGGTAACAAATCATACTTTTCACCATATTCCTGCATTGCCATCTGCTCGGCAAACAGTTTCTGGATACGTTCCTTCATTTCCCGTGCAGCTTTATTGGTAAAAGTCACCGCAAGAATATTTTCTGGGTCAACCTTATGTTGGAGAATGAGATTAGCAATCCGATATGTCAATGCTCTCGTTTTGCCAGAACCTGCCCCCGCAACCACGAGCAAGGGACCGCAAAAATGTTCGACAGCACGACGTTGACTAGGGTTAAGATGACTAAGGAAGTTGGAAGTAGGTTTCATGGAATCAAGCTGTGTGTGTGGAGCGAAGATTGCCTCACATCAAAATAGATGTAACCATAACGATTGGTTAGGCTACCTTATAGTACCGAATTTAGACCCATAAATATTGCGTTGCCCAGGAAGATGGGGGAATTGTTGAGGCAGTTGACTCCTGGCAAACTCATAAATTTATTAGCATCAAATTAAATGTAAAATTAATTCTATGTTAAACATCAGTCGAGATATTCATTCACTTTTAAGCTTTAAACGCAATACTTTGGAGTTTATCGAACAAATGAAGCATACGGGTAAACCTGTAGTGTTGACAGTTAACGGCAAAGCAGAACTTGTGGTTCAGGATGCAGAGTCTTACCAAAAGTTGCTGGATGCGTTAGAAAGATTGGAAACCATAGCTGGAATTAAACAGGGATTGGAAGATGTAGAAGCTGGTAGAAGTAGCAGATTCCACCATTGAAACCGACAGAAATATCAAAATTCCTCTTTATGCTGAAACTGGGATTATTGAGGTTTGGTTGGTGGATTTAAACGCAGAATGTATCGAAGTGTATCGACAATCGACAGCAAACGGCTATGAAAGAGTTCAGAAATTGCTGCGATCGCACTATTTGTCAATTCAAGTTTTCCCGCATACTACAATTGGTGTAAATGAAGTTTTGGGTATGTAACAAGCTAA
This sequence comes from Brunnivagina elsteri CCALA 953, assembly GCF_002289455.1. Classification (GTDB taxonomy): domain Bacteria; phylum Cyanobacteriota; class Cyanobacteriia; order Cyanobacteriales; family Nostocaceae; genus Brunnivagina; species Brunnivagina elsteri. The sequence goes on along the minus strand of NZ_NTFS01000002.1, from coordinate 6,647 downwards.
CGCTTAAATAGAAAGGTTTTAATACTTGCTTCAAAAATTGGCAATTCTTGTTCAAATTCATCTTTACGAGCAGAAAAAAATACAGTCCAAATAGTGCCACCATCTTTAATTACATATTGTATTTGTTTACTATTCTTACCTAATTGTATTATTCTTCCTACATAGTAATCTTCGACTTTGTACGTCTTCATATCTAATAAAATAAACCCATTTGGAATAGATTTATTCAAATAATTCTTAAAATTAGTATCAGAGTGAATTTTTTCATTTATTATCATAACAATATTACCAATAGAAATGGAATTAGCAGTCTTAGTCTTAGTGTCAAAAGCCAAAATAGTAAAAAAAGAAGGATTTTGTTTGACTATTTGAGTCAAGTTCTCAAGGTCAGGATTCCGACTTCCTGAATTTGTCTTTAATTTGTCTAATATCTTCCTAAAATCTCCACTCTCCCAACTTGGAGGCAACCACAATTCTGCACCACTACCTTCAAACTTTTTCCAGCCAAATGGAATATTTTGGGAAGTATTTTCCTCGGAAATAGAAGGTTGTTGACTAGTAGAATCAGTATTGGCTTGCTCAGGATTATTTGCCGATTCATCTGAATTACTTGTTTGTAGCTCAGTTGGTGCTGAAGTCACAACTGGCTGACTTGGATGAGAATTAAATAACTGATAAATGTTCCGACTACCGAATTTAATTAAAAAAAAGATAGCAAAAGCAATTACTCCACCTATGAATTCGGCAGTCTTACTAGAGAATATATTGGTTTCAGTTTTTGATGATTGAAATTGAGTAGTTGCAGACGTTTTAATTTGACTTTTTCGTGTAGGCTTTTCGATTTCTCTAGGGGGTAATTGTGATGCCGAGAAAGAAGGCGAATATGGCTGTACAGTTGAATTCATTTCTGATAAACACTTTAAAATCATCTGTGTATTTTGAGGACGCTTGCCAGGAAATGCTTCCATCAGATAATCAATCAAACCAGCTACCTGCTTAGATATTTGTAAAGCACTATCACGCCACATTAATTTACCAGTTCGCGGGTCTTCAGAAAATTGATTTGGAGATTTGCCAGTAAGTAAATAAACAAATGTGCGACCAAGGGCAAAAAAATCTGATTGTGGTACTGCTTTACCATTGGCTTGTTCCAGTGGTGTATAGCCTAGTGAAATAATCCCTGTTACATTCTGCCCTGCTGCTTTTTGATGATAGGTTTGTGTAACTTCTCTTGCTGTGCCAAAGTCGATCAATGCCAGATTTCCGTCGGCTTTGAGCATAATATTTGGTGGCTTGATATCTCTATGAAAAAAGTTCTGCTGATGCACTTCATGCAAAATATTTGCCAGCTGGGTTAGCCATAAAAGTGCTAACTTTTCATCAATGGGGCGATTACCCCGTTGTTCTATGTATTGGCATAAATCCAACCCCTCGATTTTCTCCATTACCAAGCAATGCAGTGGTATTTGACTATTTTTAGGAGAGAAGGTAAAGTACCCATCTCCCTTTGGAATCCCTGGATGATTCAGATAGCTTAATACTTGTGCCTCTTGCTGAAATAATGATACCGCCTTGGCATCATCCAGCATTAAAATTTTCAAGACTTTGAGATTGTTATTATGGTTGACTTCAAATGTCTTGCCAAAACCACCAATCCCTAATTGGCGAGTCACTCGATACCGTCCTTCCAAGAGCAATTCTGAGCCACAGGCTTGACAAAAAAGTATATTTTCAGAATTTTGGGGTCTTGGGCAGTGGGGATTGATGCAGAGGGTCATGGTGTTTTTTACAACACAGTTTGCCCTGATAGTCTAGCCTTGTTGAGATATTCGCGTCACCAGTAAAAATTACGAAAATGAGCGATACATACGGTGGACTATGCCTACACACTCATTCGGTGAAAACGGTTTACCCATCATACTTAATTGCGATAAGCGAAGCTTGATGCCGGAGGCATATCGCAATTATTATGTAGAAGAAAGTCGAGCCTAAAAAATAGCGGTTAAACAAAAATGACCTTAACAGAACTCCTTCCCGCAATTCAACAACTTTCTCCAAAAGAAAAAATGAAATTAATCCGTATCCTAGCCGAAGAACTGGATACCAAAGAAGATATCTCCCCTTTAGAACCATACAAAACTTACCACTTACCTACTCCGTATGATAATTTTGGTGTTGGAGAACTCCTAATGCAAACAATGGAGTCAGCAGATAAGAGCGATTAAATACTAAAAATGCGATTTAAATACTCAACTAGCAACCCATCTCAAAACGAATTTGATAGCTTACCAAGGATTCCGTTGATTCTCCACAGTAACGAACGCTCGGTTGAGGTGGTTGGATTGGTAGATAGTGGTGCAACAATCAACGTTTTGCCCTATGAAATTGGTATCCAGCTTAACGGAGTTTGGGACAATCGTAAAGCAGTTCTTCAATTGGCAGGAAATCTTAGTAACCAACCAGCAATACCTTTCTTTGCGATTAGCCAAGTAGTTGATTTTACACCCGTAAGATTAGCATTTGCTTGGGTAAAAAGTGCCAATACTCCATTAATTCTGGGACAAACAAACTTTTTTCTGGAATTTGACGTTTGTTTTTATCGCTCCAAGTTGGAATTTGAGGTAAAACCCAAACAGGAATAAATGCTTTATGCGATCGCGCTTGATGATAAACTCAGTAAATTTGTTAGTAACTAAAAAAGGTAGAAGCTAAAACTCCTACCTCCATAATCAACTTTAAATTAAAAATTAAAACCTAACTATCAGTAACCCCATCAACTGGTTTCTCCACAGGTTTTTGAGGTTCGGCAGGTTCTTTAAATGCTACCCTTAACAACGGTGGAGCGATAAAAGTTGTCAAAATCACCATCATAATAATTGCCGCTTGCAACGGTTTATCCAAAACACCACTAGCAGCACCAATCCCCGCAAACACCAAACCAACCTCACCTCGTGGAATCATCCCCACACCAATCGCAATTCGATTGATTCCCGGTTGCCCAAATACAGCCCAACCAGTGACAAATTTACCGATAATTGCGATCGCAATCAAGAAGATGGCAATAAATAATCCTTCTCGGTTGCTAGGAATTGCTGGATTTAATACACTGAGGTCAACTCTTGCGCCGACGGTAACAAAAAATATCGGTACTAAAATATCTGCAATAGGTTTAACTTGCTCGTCTAATTCTTTGCGTTTATCGGTTTCATCCAGTACCAAACCCGCAGCAAACGCACCCAAAATGGCTTCTAAATGAATTGCATTACCAATAAAAGCCATAAAGAAGGCAAATATAAGCGCCGGAATAATGATGTTTCCTCGCGTTTGCAACTTATCTGCAATCCCTACAAAGGATTTATTAAAGAATTTTCCGAGTAATATTGAACCAATCAAAAATGTCGTTGCACTAACAATCAAGTAGATAACATTAACTATGTCAACTTCACCTGTTTTTGCCAAACTCGCAACCACTGCTAAAACAATGATACCCAGGATATCGTCAATTACCGCAGCCCCAACAATGATTTGACCTTCGCGGGATTTGAGTTGACCAATTTCTGAAAGCACTTTGGAGGTAATCCCGATACTGGTAGCTGTGAGTGCTGCACCTGCAAAAATTGCCGGAATTACCGGAAAATGAAAGAAGTAGACTAACCCAACTGTACCTGCAATAAAGGGAACTGCCACACCCACGCAAGCGACAACTGTTGCTTGGTATCCAACTTTTTGTAATTCTTTTAAATCCGATTCTAAACCGATTTCAAATAGGAGAATGATAACTCCTATTTCTGCTAACACTGAAACAACTTCGCTTTGAGCTTCAAAAATTGAAGTTGCAGCATCGGGAGTCAAGTTGTTGATGAACTGTAAAAGTCCTATAACTACGGAGTTAGAAGCTTCTGCACCACCTTCGGGAAACACTAAAAGATGTAAAGCGGAAGCACCAACGATAACACCAGCGACTAGTTCACCTAAAACTGGTGGTAAGTCAATTTTTCGGGAAATTTCCCCACCCAACTTACTTGCAATATAAACAACAATTAGGCTCAGTAATACTCCGGTGAGAACTATGGGACTATATTCTGATGGGGTGGCTGTTCCCAGGAAAGGGTGAGAAATCAGCTTTGATAGTGGATTTATAAAATTCATATTTATTGCCGTTACATGAACTGTTGTACAGACACGATATATCGCGTCTGTACATTACATTATTGATTTGGGATTAGATGCTTCCTGGCTGGGTAGAATAGCCGAAGGAATCATCTTGAGAACCGTATTCTGAGGATGTGGGAATGTTTGCGTAATTGGGATTCACTATTGTTAATGTTTTTTTCAAAGCATCAGCACGTTCTGTAAACAGGTTCTCTTGGGGTACAATTTGGAAAATTCCTAATTTCTCGAAACGCTTCTTGACTTTAGCCGCAGTCATAATTATTAAGACTTGACAACCATTTTCTGCTGTTTCCTTGATGACTTCTTAACCTTGCAATAGTGATAATGTTTCAATTGTCAAGATATTAGCAATGAATACACCCACACCAACTAGTTCTGCGTCGTCTCGATTCAACAGCCGTCTGGTCCACAGAAATGTCTCCCGTACAGTACCTCTGCTTCACAGAGATAGATAATGCCCGCAAAATCGGTGAAAAACGTGATTGCGACCTTATCCGCAATCTTCTCTGCCATCTCCCGATTTTCCGTGAGTACCTCGAACTTTACATTTGAATCGGTGTCGGCACTGCTGGGTTTACCCGTAGAGCGCACGTTGCGACTACCTTTACCGCCAGTATCCACCACCGTATAACCAGTCGCCCCACATTCATCGATGATCTTGGCAACCTTTTTCAGCAGAACCTTTTCCGTGACGATGACGAGTTTATTGGCACGCTTGGACATGTTGCTTACCTCCTTAAATTATGTATATTTATCTACTTGCTCTGCTGGCTCAAGGGAGCGCTGAAAGACCTCGATCGGTTTGGAATTACTTACCGGCTTGCTGGGTGATCGCCTGGGCTAGCCCGATGAAGAACGGTATACATATACCAATCGCAACCGGCGTACCGACAGCTGTGGATGCACCTATGTAGGCGGAGGGATTGGCTGAGGGGATACCTGCTCGCAACGTGGGTGGACCTGAGATGTCTGAACTAGAGGAGGCAATGACAGCCAGGATGACAACGCCACCCATGCTGAATCCCGCAACTTGGTGGGCAATCATGCCGAGACCGAAGGCAATTAACCCATGCACAAATGGTGCCACCACACTATACACGACGTACCATTGGGCTACCTTACGCAGTTCGCCAATTCTTGACCAAGCTTCTATACCCATGACCAGCATCAAGATCGAAAGCAAGCCGCGAAAGGCTGGATCGTAGAAGCTTTTATAGACACTTTCCGGTCTGGTGAAAAGTCCAAGAGCCAGACCTAACAACATTGCGGATAGGGCAGAACCCTGGAGGCTTTCCTTGATAATTGGCCATATCTTGACCCGATTATCCCCATCCCCCTTCTCCTTCTGTTCGCTGAGATACTCCTGCCGGCTGCTGGGATAATCTTTTTGATCGGGATAATCACCAGCCGCAACAGTCTGCTCAGTAGAGTAAGCTGCTTCTTTACGCTTCTTCTTGTTGAGGTAAATGTTAGCCACCACAATCGCAGTTACGAGCGCTGGGATATCCATGAAGGGATAGAGTGCGCCAGCCCATGCCTCGTATGGAATTTTTTGTTCTTCCAGTACTGTCAAGCCTGCCGCCATAGTAGAACCACTCACGGCTCCAAACAAACCCCCAGTCGCGATCGCATCGACGACTTTGACCTTTGGCAGCTTGGCTAACGTATAGCGAGCGATGAAGACAACAATAATCCCTACCATGATGGCAAAGATCATGGGTAACACCATCTGCGTCAGGTTGGAATTGCGGATCGCAATTCCACCGGTCAGACCGATTTTGGTGAGCAGCATGAAGACGATGATCGTACAAATCGACTCTGGAATGACCAATTCGCTACCTAGAGCTGCAATGATCATCCCACCAATCAAAAAGGCGAGTGTTGGGGACTGCAATTGGGCAACGAAGTCCTTCAAGAAAATGGATAAGAAATCCATGTAGTAATTTTCCTTAATTTCAGATAACTTAATCAGATAACCAACGAATCGTAGATTAGCATCAGATTGAATCTATCTATCTGGTTTTAGATAGACCACTTGAGAAACCATTAGATGCCTCCTTTCAGCCAAGCTTTAAAGCACAACTTTTAGTCACGCTTTTGCGATTGGCTTAAGAGGATGAAATTATTGGTAGAGAGACAATTGCAGCAGTTACATCACCGAAAATATCACCACGCAAATTGCGGAAGTTTATTTTGTTAGTTATTCCCATTGTTCAGAATAATTAATAAGGTTGGATGCTAGATTTAGATACTTGACAATGTACTTTGCAACAAATCTCTGACTTTCATACTTAGGCAAAAGCTATTGAGTTAATATTTGCTTTGAATTTCGTAAAATAAAGTACCACATGACTATTTTGTTACAGTCAAGATACCATGTATTAATTCAACGCAAGTATTTATTTTTGTTGTCAAACTAGTACATTAAACTCTATTGCATCCATAGAAAAACCAATGTTTACACAAATTTAGAC
>NZ_NTFS01000199.1 GCF_002289455.1 Brunnivagina elsteri CCALA 953 | reverse complement strand
CCCTACAATGATGACAAAATTATTATTTATCGAATGTAATAGCTAGAAATCTGACATTTAGAGATAGATTATTTTTCAAGTCCTTTAATACGGTCAAGGGCATCTTGGTAATCGCTTTCTTTCCCTTGTTCTTTATACAAATTTGCAGCTTGACGATAATCTTCTATTGCTACCTGATAATCTCCTAAATTACTACGAATAAAACCTCGATTATGATAAGCATTTGCATAATCAGGATTAAGTTTTATGGCTTGGTTGTAATCTTGAATTGCTGCTTGATATTCTCCTAAATCGCCGCGAGCATTACCTCGATTATTGTAAGCAATTGCATAATCAGGATTAAGTTTGATAGCTTGATTATAATCTTCAATTGCTGCTTGATATTCTCCTAAATTCCTACGAGCTATACCTCGATTATGATAAGCAATTGCATAATCAGGATTAAGTTTGATGGCTTGATTATAATCTTCAATTGCTGCTTGATGTTCTCCTAAATTCCTACGAGCTATACCTCGATTATGATAAGCAATTGCATAATCAGGATTAAGTTTGATGGCTTGATTATAATCTTCAATTGCTGCTTGATGTTCTCCTAAATTCCTACGAGCTATACCTCGATTATGATAAGCAATTGCATAATCAGGATTAAGTTTGATGGCTTGATCATAATCTTCAATCGCCGCTTGATATTCTCCTAAGTTATAGCGAGACAAGCCTCGATTATGATAAGTAATTGCATAATGATGATTAATTCTTATAACTCGATAATCATAGCTAGCTTTGCCTAATAATTGCGCGGTAAATGTATTTTTGAAGCTATTGAAGAACCCTTGAATACTAGATGAGAATGTTTTACTACTCGGTAATATCGTCTGTTGTAATGGCTCACTGTTACGATTTTCTTCATTTTCCTCTAAAGGTGTTGGTGGTAAAATAACCGTGGGGACAATGGGTTGATTCAAGAATTGCATTGCTTCTAAAGCTTCTGCGGCATTTTGATAACGCTGACTTGCACGACTATTTACCATCCTCGTCAGGACTTCCGCAAAACCACTACTAATATTCACCTTATCTTGCCAAATCGCTTCTCCATCTTCATCATCATCCAATTCATGGGGTGTTACTCCCGTCAGTGCTTGGATACCAATCATCCCCACTGCGTAGATATCGCTGGCTAATTTCGGTTTACCTATAATTTGCTCGACTGGCATAAAACCGGGTGTACCAATTCCTACAGTCAAACTGGTTTGTCCGGAGTTTTTGAACATGATTTGTTTGACTGCACCAAAGTCAATCAGGATGATTCTCCCATCAACATGGCGACGCATGATATTTTGGGGTTTTATGTCACGGTGAATAATATTTTCTTGATGGACAACTGCTAATACTTCTAAAATTTCTGTCAAAAGTTGAATTACAGCAACTTCGGGAATTTTCTTCCCTGGTGTCAGAATATTTGTGAGTTCGACACCATCAATAAAATCTTGAACTAAGTAAAATTCGTTCCCAACTTGAAAATATTCCGATAAGCCAGGAATTTGGGGATGCAATCTACCTAAATTGTATAAAGTGGCGGCTTCCTTTGCAAAGGCATTTTTCAACCACTCCAATTCCTCCGCTTTGAGATTTGCAGTTTTCAACCGTTTGACAACACATCTCGGCTTCGGATCGATCGGTATACCCAAATCCTCAGCAAGAAAGGTTTGACCGAAACCCCCTTCTCCCAGTAGTTTGATGATTTGATAGCGGTTACGGAGAGTTGTTCCGGGCTGCATCGCTTTTTACTCAATGTTTGCCTCATCTTGGCAAATTTGTGGGAGTTCGGCAATATGGAGGTTTTTGGGTGAGGAGAATTTATTTTTTGGTGTTCCCTTGGTGCGATCGCGTTAGTTTAATATCCCCGACTTCTATGTACAAGCTTTAAATTTGACCACAAGCATCGTTAGAAGTCGGGGATATGACAGTTTGCGAAAAAATATCAGGTTATTTGGTGCGATATGCCTTTGGCATTAAGCTTTGCTTATCGCATTGGTTCAATATCCCCGACTTCTATGTACAAGCTCTAAATTTGACCACAAGCATCGTTAGAAGTCGGGGATATGGCAGTTTGCGATCGCTTGATGCGACTAAAAATATCAGGTTATTTGGTGCGATATGCCTTTGGCATTAAGCTTTGCTTATCGCATTGGTTCAATATCCCCGACTTCTATGTACAAGCTCTAAATTTGACCACAAGCATCGTTAGAAGTCGGGGATATGGCAGTTTGCGATCGCTTGATGCGACTAAAAATATCAGGTTATTTGGTGCGATATGCCTTTGGCATTAAGCTTTGCTTATCGCGTTGGTTAAGATTCCCGACTTCTGTGTAAAAGCTTTAAATTAGACAACAAAAATAGTTAGAAGTCGGAAATCTGTGCAGGTTTGAGTTTTCACAAATTTAAAATAAGCGCTGTACGCATTTTAAAACTACGGGGTTTGACACTCCTCGACAATCAATGGACAATGCCGTAAAAGTTCAACCCAAGACTTAGCAAGCCCATCCATCCACAATCTGATGGCTTTGTTCCGAATGAACTGAGTCGTTCGGATTGCTTCATCAATCGCTTGGAATTGCAATACTTTGCCGTAGGTTTTTAACTCAAAAACAAGCATGAATATCTGTCTTATTTCACTTGTTTTACAATATCATACTCATCATAAGATTATCAATAATTCTCGGAAAAATATAATATAAAGCTGTCCTAGAAGGACGGGGCTTTTACCCATTTTCTTGGTAAAAAACCGTTCTTTAGTACTTGAAAGGGAGGTGATGGTGGTTAATAACACCCATGAAATCTCCTGAGAATATTACATAGAGTCATAAAAACCTGGTGTTTGGGAAATACCAGGTTTCTTAAATTTCAGATTTGATTTTAGTGAGATCAATAATTACTTTAACTAGTACAGTAGAGCAGAAACAAAGCTACCATCTACCAGGATTAAAAACCTGATGTAAAAAAATTGATTCCTTTTGCCTTATTATACTAGCCAAACATTACTAATTACATCCAAAATTCAATCATTAATATCGGTGAACATTCCCATCAGGCATCACCGCACCATCCCAATTTGTCCCATTGGTGTATGCACCATAAAGATTTGCTTCCAGCAACTTAGCAGCAGAAAAATCTGCATTAATTAAATCTGCCATTTTTAACTTGGCACCTTTGAGTACAGCACCATTAAGTTTTGCTTCATATAATTTTGCACCACTTAAATTTGCACCACTCAAATTTGCACCACTCAAATTTGCCCCCACCAGGGATGCTTCAGTTAAGTCAGCACCAACTAAAATTGCCTGACTCAAATCAGCTTCGCAAATTGATGCTCCACGTAGATTTGCCCCACTCAAATCTATCCCATTTAGATAGCTTCCACTGAGATTTACACCTTTAAAATTTCTTTCACCGGATTCATATCTTAATACAAGTTCGTCGATACTCATAACACTCTAATTAAAACTTCTAATATTAGCGTCTCCTTGACAAGAATAATTAACAGTAAATTACGTTACTTAATGATTTTTGAATAAAGTTTTGGTTAAACATGGAGTAATTAACAACACAAATTAAAAATAGAACCAATAAAATTAGATTTTTTTAATCTTCCTTTCGATAGATTTGTAACCATTTTATTATTTATTTATATGTAATTATTAAAAATTTAATAACAGGGGTGTAAAACTACAATAATTTATACCCCTTTTTCTCTCTAGTGCATTAAAGCATGGTTAGTTTTAGAGCCAAACCGATTCAGAAACAACGGACTACCTCAAAGCTGGCGATTAAATCTTCCTGACTTTGATTTTATCGATAGCTTTCATCTTTGCTCATAGTCGAATTATTTATGCTGAACAGGAAGTTGAATAATTAACTCCGTTCCCTGAGCAAAAGTAGAAAAACACTTTAACTTGCCACCATGTTTTTCGGTAATGATTTGGTAACTGATAGACATACCCATGCCCGTTCCTTTGCCAACAGGTTTTGTTGTAAAAAAGGGGTCAAATATTCGTGGCTGTATGTCTTCAGGAATCCCAGAACCATTATCGGCAATGCAAATATCCACCCATTGTGCATCTGCCGTATCTACTACAGAAGTGCGAATCGTAATACAGGGTTTATCCTCATTTTTCTGATTTATCGGTTGAGTCTCAACTTCTTCTAAGGCATTTTTGGCATCACGTGGCTCCATAGAATCAATCGCATTTGTCAGAATATTCATAAATACCTGATTAAGTTGTCCTGGATAGCATTCCACCTCCGGTAGATGACTATAATCTTTGACAATTTGAATTTCAGGATATTCCGATCCCGCTTGGAGACGATGCTGTAAAAGTAGCAGCGTACTGTCAATTCCCTCATGAATATCTACTGTTTTTAGTTCCGCTTCATCCATGCGCGAGAAATTTCGCAGCGATAGAACAATCTTGCGAATGCGATCAATGCCTATATTCATAGATATAAGAATTTTGGGCAAATCTTCTTGCAAATAATCCAACTCAATAATTTCCGCTTGCGCTTGAACTTCAGCAATGGGGTTGGAATAGTGTTTTTGGTAAAGTTGCACAAAGTTTAGAAGATTTTGAGTATAGTCTTGGAGATGAGCTAGGTTAGCATAGATAAAATTGGCTGGGTTGTTGATTTCATGGGCAACTCCTGCTACCAACTGCCCCAAGCTAGACATTTTTTCTTGGTGAACTAGTTGGCTTTGAGCTCGTTTAAGTTCCCTCATTGCCGTTTCTAATACCTGGTTTTTGTTTTCTAATTCCAGCTTGGAAGCAAAAATTTGACTGAAGCAAGCCAACAAATCAAAGCTTCTGTAAAAGCTCAAAAAACGCAAGGCAATAATGACGGTGGCAAAGTCTGCTACAGCTTGCCAGAGAACTGCATTGTGCAACCCTAGCATACTCACACAGTGCATACCATGACCAATAGAACAACTTAAAAAAATACAAGCAACTGCAACCACAAGCGGATCAATTCCAGCTTCTCGATTGCGCCAAATTCCGTAACTTATAACACTACTAATAGCTAAATAACAACAAGCAATAATTAAGTTTTCACCAGTCACCAACCAAGAAAGCCGTTCCAATGCTAAATAATCTTCCATGATAAACCAAAAAAACAACGAGTTTGAGTCTCTGTTTTTAGAATACCCACACAACATAAATAGAGATTATCAAATGCATAGAAAAATGACAGCACTGCTGAATCTACGTATGAATTTAGAAATTTAAAGATGAATATAAAAAACACACTTCACTGCGCGATCGCAACTTGTCCCTCCTCAATCTCCTCATACCCTTTTGTTAATTGCGCGATCGCATTATCCAACAAATCCACACCTTGCTGTGCAGTCGTAACCAGGTTCAACTCACCCCGCAACTCAGAAGCACCAACAAAACCCTTAGCATACCAAGCCATATGCTTCCGTGCTTGGTAAATACCCCTTTGCCCCTTATATTCAGCCAGCCCTTGTAAATGCTCTTTAGCAGATTCCAACCTTTCTATTGGTGTCGCAGGTGCTAATAATTCCCCTGTCTTCAAAAAATAATCAACCTCACCCACCAAAAACGGATAACCCAAAGTACCCCGTGAACACATCACCCCATCCGCACCAGTCACTTCCAAACAGCGCACAGCAGACTCCACCGAAAAAATATCCCCATTCCCAATTACAGGAATTTCCAAAGCTTCCTTGACCTTACCAATCCATTCCCAGCGAGCATTTCCCGTGTAACCTTGGGCACGAGTGCGTCCATGCACAGTAATCATTTTTGCCCCAGCATCCTGCATCCGCTTGGCAAAATCAAGTATGGTAATTTCATCATCATCCCAACCAATCCGAGTTTTTACTGAAATTGGCACATCAACAGCTTTAACTACCTCCCGCACAATTTCCTCAGCCAGTTCTGGTTGTCGCAATAACGAAGAACCACCACCTTTGCGGGTGATTTTATTCACAGGACAACCCATATTAATATCAACAGTATCAGCACCCTCCGCCACAGCCCTTTTTGCAGCTTCCGCGAGGAATTGCGATCGGCAATCAAATAATTGGATACTAATTGGGCTTTCGTTAGGGTCTACCTCCATCATTTTCGGCAGTTTTTTAACGTGCTGCAATTGAGATGCATGAACCATTTCGGTATACAGCATTGAATCGGGTGCATAGCGACGAACCAAACGCCGAAATACCAAATCGGTGACACCAGAAAGCGGAGACTGGAGAACTCGACTATTAACTTCAAGGTTGCCGATTTTTAGAGGTATGGAAAGTCTTGCTTTGAGTTGGGAAGACAATTGCAGCATGGGGAAAATATAAAGGATGTTTGTTTGATTTCAACAGAGGAAAAAGTGTAGGTGTTTGAGGTTTCCGGTAGGTTGTTAATCAGTTCAAAGAAAATGTTGGGGAAATCTTTGAAAATGCAGTAAAAAATGCTGTCAGTTTTCACAGAAAATTTACTGAGTAATTAAATTGGCTATATTAAGCTGGCTAACGGGAAATTTTACTGGGGAATAAATCACCAATTATCGGCAAAACTCCACTTTCTTCTCTTTAATTACTAATACTCAATTTTTAAATTGATTTATCACGTAACGATATCCCATACCTCCTATTGAGCTAATGAAAGGAAATGGTTAGTTAGGGTAGAACGGCAAAATGATGGAATTATCCTAGACAAAAATCATCTTTTTCCAATTCCCCACTCCTAATTATCTGATTTTGTCGGCAAACACCACCCTTATATTACGGTTCACGCGAATTACCTACAGTATTATTTCCCATACATTAGACGAAGTACACAAATGAAATTACGAGGCAACGAGACAGTAGATGAAGAAAAACGGCGTAACCGTCCTAATCTTGTTCGGGAAACCACCCTTCATCAATAGGCTGTAACGGCTTCAGTATATATATCAGCATAGTTATGGGTTTCCACCCTTAAAAAGCCAAAATCAAAGGTTATCTTGCTGAACTGGCTGTCCCTAAACCCAGTTAGTTCAAATTTATTACCATTATTACACTCAATTTTTTGTAGTTATATACGGAGCCAGCACCTACAATGGCAAAAGCAGTCGGAATAGACTTAGGAACAACTAACTCCTGTGTGGCAGTCATGGAAGGTGGTAAACCCACAGTTATTGCCAACGCAGAAGGTTTTCGGACAACTCCATCGGTAGTTGCATTTGCGAAAAATGGCGATACTTTAGTGGGTCAAATCGCAAAACGCCAAGCGGTAATGAACCCGGAAAATACTTTTTATTCGGTAAAACGCTTCATCGGTCGTCGTCAAGAAGAAGTGACTAATGAAGCAACAGAAGTATCATATAAAGTTTCACAAAGCGGTGGTAATGTCAAAGTCGCTTGTCCTCAAGCGGGTAAAGATTTTGCCCCAGAAGAGATTTCTGCTAAGGTTCTCCGCAAGTTAGTTGAAGATGCAAGCAAATATCTTGGTGAAACTGTTACTCAAGCAGTAATTACCGTTCCTGCTTACTTTAACGACTCCCAGCGTCAAGCAACCAAGGACGCAGGTAAAATCGCTGGGATCGAAGTTCTCCGGATTATCAACGAACCAACAGCGGCTTCTTTGGCTTATGGTTTTGATAAGAAGAGCAACGAAACCATCCTGGTATTTGACCTTGGTGGTGGTACTTTCGACGTATCAGTACTAGAAGTCGGTGATGGTGTATTTGAAGTATTAGCAACCTCCGGTGATACTCACCTTGGTGGTGACGACTTTGATAAAAAAATCGTTGACTTCCTCGCAGATGAATTTAAAAGAACTGAAGGTATTGAACTCCGCAAAGATAGACAAGCATTGCAACGTCTAACTGAAGCGGCAGAAAAAGCAAAAATTGAGCTTTCGAGTGTTACCCAAGCGGAAATTAACCTACCCTTTATTACCGCAACTCAAGATGGTCCCAAGCACCTCGACACGACTTTAACCCGTGCGAAGTTTGAGGAACTATGTTCAGATTTAATTGACCGTTGCCGCGTTCCTGTTGAGAACGCGCTACGGGATGCGAAAGTAGATAAAACTGCCATCGACGAAGTTGTGTTGGTGGGTGGTTCTACACGTATTCCCGCAGTTCAAGAAATTGTCAAACGTACTCTTGGTAAAGACCCTAACCAAACTGTTAACCCTGACGAAGTTGTTGCTGTTGGTGCAGCGATTCAAGCAGGTGTATTACAGGGTGATGTTACGGGTATCTTGTTGCTTGATGTCACACCACTATCTTTGGGTGTAGAAACCTTAGGTGGTGTCATGACCAAGATTATTCCTCGTAACACGACAATTCCTACCAAAAAGTCGGAAGTATTCTCGACTGCGGTTGATGGGCAAACTAATGTGGAAATTCACGTTCTCCAAGGGGAACGGGAAATGTCTGGGGACAACAAGAGTCTGGGAACTTTCCGTCTTGATGGTATTCCTTCTGCACCTCGTGGTGTACCCCAAATCGAAGTTGTGTTCGATATCGATGCTAACGGTATTTTGAATGTCACTGCGAAGGATAAGGGTACTGCTAAGGAACAGTCGATCAGCATTACTGGGGCTTCCACCCTCGATAAAGGTGATGTTGAGCGGATGGTACGGGATGCGGAGCAAAATGCTTCTAATGACAAAGAACGTCGTGAGAAAATCGATCGCAAGAATCAAGCTGATTCGTTAGCTTACCAAGCTGAGAAGCAAATTCAAGAACTTGGTGATAAGGTTCCTGAAGCTGATAAAACCAAAGTCGAAGGTTTGGTTAAGGAAATCAGGGAAGCTGTTGCTAAGGAAGATGATGAGCAAATCAAGCGGGTAATGCCTGAGTTGCAACAAGCGTTGTTTGCTGTTGGTAGCAATCTCTATCAGCAACAAGGTGGTGCTGAAGGTGGGAATCCTGATGCTGGTGCTGATGCTGGTTCTGCTGGTGGTGGTGATGCTTCCAGTTCGGGCAGTGGTGATGATGTCATTGATGCTGACTTCACGGAAAGTAAGTAAGTATCCAGTTACTCAAGTTATTCGTTACGAGTAACGAATAACACCTAAATACTGATTTCCCCATTCCTGGTAAAGCCGGGAGTGGGGATTTTTGATGGTGTGGGTTTAGGAATTTACAGAAAATAACATTTCTTAACTACACATAGCATTTTTCACTTGGATGAAATATAAATAAGGGCGAACAAAGGGCAAACAGCCGTTTGCCCCTACAAAAGATTGGGGCGATTTATTTATTGGTATTCCCTAATTCATAGATTTATCAATCAATTATATTCTTTACAGGGTGGGGAGACCCTACCCCTACGACAAAAAAGATTGGGGCAATTTATTTATTGGTGTTCCCTTATTAGCTTCTACCTATTCTCTTACAATTATTTAATTTAAATATGGCTTGTAATTAGATATGATAAAAATCTGTATACTAAAAATACCTGTTTCCTGTTAGGGCATCAAATTATTGCGGCTAATCGAATTATACGTGAATCCCTGATAGGGATTGGAATAATATACATATAATCTGGTCGTTTATTATATATTGAGTGAATTATCCTGCCCCTTCTTCAGAAGTTGACCCTAGCGTCATATTCCCGTTTGAACTCGACACATTCCAACTCGAAGCGATCGCATCTCTCAATGGCGGTTCTTCAGTGGTTGTTTGTGCACCTACGGGTTCCGGTAAAACCTTAATTGGCGAATATGCAATCCATCGCGCCCTCGCAAGGGGTAAGCGAGTATTTTATACGACACCACTCAAGGCTCTCTCTAACCAAAAACTACGGGATTTCCGCGAGGGTTTTGGTTATGACCAAGTTGGACTTTTAACTGGTGACGCTTCGATTAACCGCGATGCACCAATCTTGGTGATGACTACGGAAATTTTCCGCAACATGCTCTATGGAACTCCCATCGGGCAAGTTGGTATTTCATTAGTCGATGTCGATGCGGTGGTACTTGATGAATGCCACTACATGAACGACCGCCAACGCGGTACGGTATGGGAAGAGTCAATTATTTACTGTCCCCATGAAATCCAACTTGTCGCCCTCTCCGCAACAGTTGATAATAGCGACCAACTCACCGATTGGCTGAACCGAGTCCACGGACCCACCGACCTCATTTACTCCGATTTCCGTCCAGTTCCCCTGGCATTCAACTTTGGCAATACCAAGGGTTTGTTTCCCCTGCTCAACGAGACAAATACCAAAATTAACTCTCGGTTGATACAAAACCGCAAACGCAAAGGTGAGGGGGATAAAGGTAGGGGTAGACCAGAAGCTCCCAGTATTAGCACTATCCTCAGCCAACTTCAGCAGCGCGATATGCTACCAGCAATTTACTTTATCTTCAGCCGTCGGGGTTGCGATAAAGCGGTGGCAGAAATGGGGGATATTTGGCTTGTTAATCCTGATGAAGCTTACCAACTACGGGTGCAAATCGATGATTTTTTAACTCGTAACCCCGATGCTGGTCGTGCTGGACAGATTGCCCCTTTGTATCGAGGGATTGCCGCACACCATGCGGGGATTCTCCCAGCTTGGAAGGCATTAGTCGAAGAATTATTTCAGCAGGGTCTAATTAAGGTTGTCTTTGCTACCGAAACCCTGGCAGCAGGGATAAATATGCCAGCAAGGACTACGGTAATTTCTAGCCTTTCTAAGCGTACCGATACGGGACACCGCTTACTAAATGCCTCCGAATTCCTGCAAATGGCAGGACGTGCAGGACGCAGGGGTATGGATAAGCAAGGGTATGTGGTGACTTTGCAAACTCCCTTTGAAGGTGCAAAGGAAGCCTCTTATTTGGCAACATCGAAGGCTGACCCGTTAGTTAGTCAGTTTACGCCGAGTTTTGGAATGGTTTTGAATTTGTTGCAAACCCACACTCTCGAACAGGCTAAGGAACTGATTGAGCGCAGCTTTGGGCAATATTTGGCAAATTTCCACCTCCGTCCCCAATATGAACGTGTTGATGAGTTGGAGAGGCTGTTGGGGGATACCCAGGCGCAAATAGATGCAATAGATGAGCATGATATCGAAGTATATGAAAAATTGCGACAAAGGTTAAAAGCCGAGCGTCAGTTATTAAAAACTCTCCAAGAGCAGGCACAGTCAACCCGACAAGAAGAGTTAGGGATGATGATTGGGTTTGCGATTACGGGAACTTTACTGAGCTTGAAGGGTAAAAATATTACCGTCGCTGCTCCAATTCCCGCAGTCTTAGTTGGAAAATCCCAGGGTTCGGGTACATCTCCCTATTTGGTTTGTTTGGGTCGGGATAATCGTTGGTATGTGGCAACAACCGCAGATGTTGTTGATTTGTATGGTGAGTTGCCGCGTCTGGATTTATCTCCAAATCTGCTACCACCTGCGTCCATGCCAATTAAACCTGGACAATCACGCCGGGGTAATGAAGAAACAAGTGCGATCGCATCGCAAATTCCCGAAGCGGAATTATCTACCTATCTGGCTCCGGAAGTTTCTCAACAGCTAGCCCGTGTCACCGCAGTTCAAGCGCAAATTGAAGCACACCCTTTACATCAAGCGGGGAATGTGGCTGTTGTGTTTAAGCGAAAAGCCCGTGCAGGTGAAATTGCTGGTGAACTGGCAGAATTGCAGGCTTCTGTTGAGCAGCAATCGCAACGTTATTGGGGAGAGTTTGTCAATTTAATCGAGATTTTGCAGTACTTCCAATGTCTCGATAATCTGGTGCCGACGCAGTTAGGACAAATCGCAGCCGCAATTCGGGGTGAAAATGAGTTGTGGTTGGCTTTGGTTCTGTCTAGCAGGGAACTTGATAATCTCGATCCCCATCATTTAGGTGCAGTTGTTGCCGCATTAGTCACGGAAACACCACGTCCTGACAGTTTTGTCAAGTTTGATTTATCCAAGGAAGCTGATGACGCTTGGTCGAGTTTGCGAAATATTCGGCGATCGCTACTCAAGGTGCAGTACCGTCATGGTGTCGCCCTACCTGTTGGTTTGGAAAATCGCTACATTAATTTGACTGCGATTGTCGAACAATGGGCTTTGGGGGTGGAATGGGTGGAACTTTGCGAAAATACGAGTTTGGATGAGGGTGATGTGGTGCGAATTTTGCGTCGTACCCTCGATTTACTCTCGCAAATTCCCCATGTCCCCTATTTGCAAGATGCTTTATATAAAAATGCCCGTCGGGCTATGCAGTTAATTGATCGGTTTCCTGTTAATGAAG
>NZ_NTFS01000198.1 GCF_002289455.1 Brunnivagina elsteri CCALA 953 | reverse complement strand
TAAGGAAACTGGTATTTGATACATATGTCTGTGTTTTTACAGAGATGGGGTTGAGTCTGATGAGAGTAGGAAATTGACTTTCCTTACGTAAGTAAGTGAGCTATGAAAGGGTGGGATTAGTCGGTTTGGCTACAATTGAAAGGAAATTACTGTAGATAACCTAACTGACGACGGGCTTCAAACAAGCTGACTGCAACGCTAACAGAAAGGTTTAAACTGCGAACACCTGACTCACTCATGGGGATATACAGGGTTTCGTCACACCTTTGGAGGGCATCAGGTGGTAAGCCATTGGTTTCGCTGCCGAATAATAACCAATCATCATCCCGGAATTCAAATTTGGCATAGTTGTGACTACCCCTTACAGTAAACCCTAACCAGCGTCCGCCGCGTTATTGATGTGCCAGTTTGAAATCTTCTAATGTTGGATGGTAGTGCAGCTTGACAAATTCCCAGTAATCTAAGCCAGCACGTTTTAAATATCTATCGCTCAACTCGAAACCTAAAGGACCGACTAAATGTAACTCAGTACTCGTAGCAGCGCATGAACGGGCAATATTGCCAGTATTTGGGGGAATTAGGGGATTAACTAGAACGACTTGGGGCATTGATGGGTAATTACTTAGGTATGAAATATGGCTGTGTATTGTGGATGCTAAATCTATCTGGGAAGTGAGGTCATTTATAGTTTTTATTAATATGAGACAATCTCTAATGATTGATTAGAAATTTAAAACTATCAAAAGAAATACTCCTAGAAGAGTTTAATCCTTCTGGGAGTGTTTGTGAGTCTTATCAGCAAATGTTAATTTTTGCTTAAATTGTAGGAGATGGATACATTTAGTGATTTTACTTGTTTTGGATTTGCAAAATTGCTGTCATAAATAAGCAATTCTAATCAATTTTTTGATTTTTGAGTAGATTTTATGGGGGAAACTGGGTAGCGAGGGGTAAAACCTATCCGGGGAATAACTATTTAATCTTTTATAATCCTAATCCTGAAGATTTATGGTTAAGCGATCGCAGAGGAACAAATTTTTTCTTCTAATTCGATTTCGCGATCGCGGATAGCTGCTATTGCTTGGGTAATCACACAACGAGGGCTGACTCCAACTTGATGGAGTTGTAGCCATTGTTGGGCTTCGTTGCCTTCGCGGAGGATTTTTTGGAGTGGTGATAGAAAACAGCTAAAACCGTTCTGTTTTGCCGTCATCCAGACGCTATCGTAAATTTCGGCTATCCAATCGCGGGCAAGGATAGTTCTACCATCTTGCCAGTGGAGCAAAGGGGCATCTAAACTGGTTGTCGCTGCTGCCATTTCGTTTTTGGCAGTAATATTGATTAATTCATCTGGGGTAAATTTACTCGCAATCAATGGGTCGAGATGGGGATTGGCGATAAGTTGTAAAATTCTAGCTTCAAGTAATGCTGTAATTGCCAGCAAAGCAATGGGATCGGTGACCAAATCACAAATCCTCAACTCCAAACGATTCAGGTCATAGGGACGTTTATCACCGTTGGGACGAACCGATGCCCACAAATGTCGCACGTTTTGCATTGTACCTGCTGCCAGTTGTGCTTCTACCCATTGAATATGGTCGGCATGGCTAGTAAATAAGGGTACGCGACTGGGAGTTTGGGGGAAAATGCCCCAGCGAGTCGAGTGATAACCTGTGGTTTGACTGTCTATAAATGGCGATGAAGCGCTTAATGCCAAAAATAATGGTGCTTCGACTCGGATTAATCGACAAGCACGCATTAGAACTTCTGGGTCGCTGATACCAATATTAATATGAATGCTAGCGGTAACAACTTTTGTACCGTAGGTTTGTTCGATGTAGTCGTGATAGGGGTTAGTTGGATCGGAACGGAAGAAGCGATCGCTCCCACCTAAGGATAATGTGCTACCAGGAATTAGGGTGTAATCACCCAACTGCTGTAAGTAATTTCGCAAACGCTGCCGAGGTGCTAAAAGGCTACATAGTTGTTGGTCATAGTTTGGAGACGGTGCGGTAGTATATTCTACGTTCCGGCTATCTGGTTCGCGGACAAACTCATCCAATGCTGCGATAATTTTGTCGGAGAGTCCAATGACATCACCGTTTGGCGTGCCAGTATACATTTCAACTTCAAAGCCTTTTGATAATGCCACTTAAATTTCTCCTTGCCTCTCCATTCATCTAAATTGTATCGAATTAGACGATTTCATGCCTATATATTTTGGGTGAAGATTGGGAATAGGGGATTGGGTATTGGGCAAGGAAGTGTTATTCAAAATCTGAAATTCAAAATCTGAAATTCAATATAGACGACCCACCGGGTCGTCTCTACGTTTTATAATCGATGTTGTTGGTATACTTCGCTGGCGGCACGATGTAAAAGGGAATGACGGTATGCGACTGCGTTTAAATCTTCTGTATATCCTCCTCCAATGACGCAAGCAACTGGATAACCTTCTTTGACGCAGGTTGTAAGAACTTGCATGTCTCTTCTAAACAATCCTCTGTCGGTTAAGGCTAATTTTCCCAGTTTGTCGTCGATGTGGGAATCTACTCCTGCATCGTAAAAAATTAGGTCGGGTTTGACTTCTGTTAACAAATCTGGTAGGTACTTTGCCAAGGTTTGCAGGTATTCATCGTCTTCCATTCCCACGGGTAAAGGTACATCTAAATCGCTTTTTTGCTTGGTTCCGGGAAAGTTGACTTCGCAGTGCATGGAAAATGTGAAAACGCTGTCGTCGTTTTGGAAAATGAAAGCAGTTCCATCACCTTGATGGACATCTAAATCGACTATGAGAATTTTTTTGATGATACCGGATTTTTGGAGAACACGAGATGCGATCGCTAAGTCGTTGAAGATGCAAAATCCTGAACCATAACTAGGAAAAGCGTGATGGGTTCCACCTGCTGTGTTACAAGCTATTCCAGATTCTAATGCCATTTTTGCAGTCAAAATCGTTCCCCCAACTGCAATACAGGTTCGATTCACTAAAGCTTGACTCCAAGGTAAACCGATTCTTCGCTGTGCTTTGCCATCGAGAGTTCCCTGACAATAAGCTTGAACGTATTCTGGTGTATGTACTAACTCAATTATTTCTGGTAAAGGTTTTGTTGGTGCGTGAAATTGTTCGGGTTTTGCCACCCCATCTGCTAATAACATCTCGTATAACATCCGAAATTTCGGCATGGGGAAACGATGTCCTTCGGGTAATGGGACGACATAATCGGGATGATAAATAATCGGTAAGTCCATGTTGATAAATTTGCGAATGCATTAAATAGTACTCATGATTTATTTCTGCAATAAAAATTAATAGTTAATTAGAGATTTAGATGACAAAACAGAATAAAGCCTTTTCGTTGCTCTCTTCAGATATGAAACTACCAAATGGTCCCCAAAGTCCAGCGATTGTACAAATGCTATCGAAGTTTAAATGTGGTTTTAGTTATTTCTATATCGGTTACTTTTTGCCATTCATTTTTAAAGATGCAGCTTCAATTGCTTGATGGATGTGGATATTATTAGGAGATAAGTTATTTAATGCCTGATTTAATATCTTGTTTAAGATGGTTTTTGGAGCTTGTGGGTTCGCAATTAACAAAAAAGTACGATAATCTCGATTATTTATCACTTAATCCATGAAACTATTGGGTACGTTAGGAGATTTTAAAAAACTTTCTAGGGCTTTTAGGGGAATAGTTGCTAATAAGAATCAGGGTAAACCCCGTTTTCCTCTACAGTATTCTTGATTGTAAACTGTATTTAACTCAACTGAGAACCACTACATACTTAATATCTAGTATTAAATATTTCTCTTGCAGTCGCACGGACAATTTTATTAGCGTCTTGTGTCAGGTACTCGCGAATATGAGATGGAGTATTGGGATTTTTGCTGATTGCGTATCTTTCTAACCAGGAAGAAGAACGGAAATGCTTTTTTAACAGGCTAGTAGGTGCTAAAGGGTGTAATAAAATAAAGAAGCGTGATAGGGATTGGGATGATTGGAAATACTGTCCAAAATACAAGCTAGCTCGTTCTGGGTAGCGTGCGATCGCATTTTTCATTGCAGCAAGATGTATTGAATTTTCTAACATTTTATTACGTAGTAAATCTTCTAAAATCTTAATCGGCGTATGGATATTTCTGGCAACAGCAGTCTTTACAGCCGGATTTTTATCTTTTGCTAATTTTTCTAATAAAGTTGCAGGTGTATAATTTTTTTTGAGGCTACCCGTTTTTTTACTTATAGACGTAATCCCATCACCAAGTAACATCGCTGTTTGCGGATGTAATGCCACAGCTTCACGAATCAAAACCCATTTACTAGCGCTCAATTCCATCAGTTTTTCTGCTGGAGTACCTGAATTTTGTACCGCTTCCCATTCCCGCAAAAACTCTTTTAACGCCCTATTATCCCACTTCTTTGTGGTTCGTAAAATATTCTCTAAGGCTACACTTCTAACTTCTGGATGCTTATCCTGCAAGAGCTTTTCAAGTAAACTAGCATCCAAATTGGGATTTTGGGACAACAACCGACGTAAGCGAAACGAAGAACTGGCAGCAAATTTATGTAAAATGGAAACAGGAACATTTGGATGTCGTAGTAATGCAATCTTGATATCGAGTTTACTAATTTCGGCACATTTTTCTAACAATGTACTAGGAATATCGGAATTTAATGCCAGCTTTTGAGATAAATTTGGAGTTGCTAAGTGAGGAATATCATAACTATCTTTTAATATCAATTCAATTAAAACTTGAATAGGTGTTTTCGGATTGCTAGCAATAGAATAGTCATTATCAATGATTTGCGAAGTCGAATTATTGTGACTACTTGACAAATGAAGCGATTGTTTCTGCTCTAGAGTTTTAACTGCTTGTAAACCCACACGTACATATTTATCAGTGGTCAAATAAGTGAGAATATGATTAGGAGTGCTGAAATTTTCGGCTACAGAATAACGCACTCCAATAACTTCATCTGAAGCTAATTTGGTTAATACTGAAATTGGGATATTGGGATTGCGAGCAACATATTGACGTACACTACTATCAGAATCTGAAGCTAACTGTAATAATGTCGCTTCCGTTGCTCTCGGATTTCGTGCCACATGCTTACGAATATAAGCATCTTTATCATTAGCTAAATATGCAAGTACTTCCACAGGTGTTTTCACATTTTCCACCACACCAACCCGCACATAATAATCAGCATCTCGCACCAATAATTCCAAAATTGCCGAATTAATCTGCGGATGTTTGGCAATTTCCCGACGTAAATCTGTCTTTTTATCTTGTAACAACCTTACCAACAAAGACGCAGGAGTTTTCGGATTTCTGGCAACAGCACTACGTACCCCCAAACGTTTGTCGAGTATAAATTCTTCCAATACCTGCATTGAGACATTTGGATTTAGTGCCACAGCAGCGCGAATTTCCCAGGATTTTGCAGTTGCGAGTTTAGTTAGTAACTCTGGTGTGGTGTTGCCATGAGATGCGATACCGAGAAGAGTTTGTTCCCATTCCTGTGTAGCCATTTCGCTTAATTTCGCAGTGGAAGTATGGGGATTTGCGATCGCAGCTTCATATTCATGAAATAATTGAAAAATAGCATTGGGAGTACTGGGATTTTGAAAAACCGTTCGACGTATCCAAGCATCGCGATCGCCTGCTAGTTGTTCTAAAATATGCACTGGTGTATTCATATTACCAGCTACAGCAATCAAAATTTTCTTAACGACAGTCTTGGGATTTTCCAGCATTGCGGCGATGATATGGGCTGGAGTGTCGCGATGACGGGCAATTTGAGCTAAACTGTTGCGATGTAGTGATGGTAAAAAACTATCGGGAATTACACCAATTTGCCACAAACTAGTTTCACAAAACTGTTCTTCACAAATACAGTCTTTAAAAAGTTGGCGCTTTTGCAAAATCGACAACACAAAATCATCCCATCCTGTTGTCATTTCCCCAGTCCAATTAACGTGCATTTTTGCTACATTGGGAACACGTGAAGTTACCCAATGCTTACTCGCTTCATTAATCAGTTTTTGTAAATCCAATTTGCTAGCTTTTGGATTCATTGCCACAGCATACATAATATTTGCCCGTCTACTAGTTAGTGCCCATTGCACAAATGCATCGGGAATATTTGCCAATTTCAACAAACTAACCTGTGTTTCTTCGGGCATTTCTTGGAGCAAGTTGGGGTTTTCTAATAGTAGTAGGGAAAAAATTGGATTTTCCAGCAATTCTTCGGGAAATTCTGCTCCCATTTGCAATAATATATCAGTTGGAGTATTGGGATTAGTGGTGATAGCTTTGCGGATTTCTCCATCATCGCTATAACTTAATTCCTGTAGTAATTCAGGTGTAGTGCAGATATTTGCAGCGACTACTCGCCCTAATTTTACATTAATCTGGGCTAATTCTTCTAAACGTTGATGTGAAGTTGTTTCGCTTGCTGCTTCTTGTACAAGTGTGAGTAATGTATAAGAATTAACCGAAGAATTAACCATAGCGAAAAGGGGAATAATAGCAAATAATTATTCTTAAACTGTCATATTTTTATCTAAATCACCTTTGTGTTTTCACTGAAATAATTGTCTTTCCGGATAGATAAAGATTTTTATCACGCAGAGACGGGGAGACGCGGAGAGGAAGAGTGTAAAATTACTTATATATGCTTCTTAATATTTCTACTCTGCGCCTCTTCGTGATAATATAATCTTTAAAAAGGATTTTCCTCATCATCATCAAAATAATAATCATCTAATTTTTGCCGCAACTGTAAAGCCGCAACAAATGCGATCGCATCATTTTCATCTTCAATTAATATTTTTAATGCACTTTTAGAAATATTAGGATTTTTCGCCGCAGTTAAACGAATTTCAGCAATTTTATCATCAACTAATTTAGTTAACAGGTTTTGTGGAGTATGAGGATTTTTCGCAACAACAATCCGAATATTTTTATCTGGATGATTTATAGCCCAATCAAAAAATACTAAAGGTAATTTGATTTGGCGAATAATATTTATATCTACTTCAATTAAACCTTTAATTATATTTTCTGAAGTCTCTGAAGAAAGACAAGAATTTTCTACAGCAGCAAGTCTCACCATTCCAGATTTATCTCTAGCTAATGTCTCTAAAGTATTAATTGGTGTATTTTCATTTGCTGCAACCTTCCTGCGAATATCAGAATCTTCATCCTCAGCTAACTTTTCTAAAGATTCTGGAGATGTACAAGAATTCTCCGCAACTGAAATGCGAATATTTTTGTTTTTATCTGTCGCTAACTTTGTTAAAGAATGACTTGGTGTTTTCTGGTTTTCTGCCACTTTATGACGAACGTCATCATTTTTATCTGCTGCTAAATCAGCTAATAAATGTCTTGGTGTTTGGTTACTACTAGCAACAGACTCGCGAATCGACTCCTTGGGATGACGTGATGCCCATTCGACAAAAAACAAAGGTAATTCATCATTAAAAACAAATGGATTATTACTAACTAATTCATTAAAAAAGTCAGGATTTTCTAATATAATTAATTCTAATGCCGGATTACGTAAAACATGAGTTGGAAATTCGTAAAAATACTCGACTAATATATCTGGTGGAGTATTTGGATTGCGTGCGATCGCATTGCGAATTGCTTTATTTCCCTTCCGGGAAATTTCCCGTAAACGTTCTGTTGGTGTATTTTCATCTAAAGCTTCTTCTAGAAAATTCTTACTCTTATTACTCATAATTTTGGAGTTATATATATCCCCGCATGATATCCCCGACTTCTCTAATCGGGGATATTTATATAATTCCCAAATATTGCCGCTACACACTCAATAACCGTACTGTTTCCCCAAATGGAAACTCCTCCAACCCTAAACCACCAGATGTTACTACCCATAAAGTCGGTAATTCTGGAGTATTACCAGGGAATTCACCATATCCATCTGTTAAATAAACACATACCCCCTGACTCTGACCATCCCAGCGATCGCGTACTTTATCGAAGAAGGGTACAAACGATGTGCCACCACCACCTTGGGGCTGTGGGAATGGGCTATTGGCATCGAGTTCATAGGGTCCATAGACATCTACATCTATGTAATATAATTCACATTTGATGTGTGGATAAGAACTTAGAATTCCGCAAACTTCCCCAAGAAACATTTGTAGTTCCTTAACATCAATCGAACCGCTAGTATCGATGGCAATGTAAACCATCACAGATTCACCTTGGAGGGTTTCCAAATACAAACCGCGTCCAATAAATCGACGGTCAAATCCGGTAAAATCAGTAGGTGTTTGCACTAAATAACGCCATAAATAGGAACGCCAATCGATTTGTGGCGATGTTACCGCACCTAATTCGCGCTCGATACCTGCGGGAAGTTTTCCTTGATTTGCAGTACGGGCAATAACTGCCGCTTGTTGTAATGCATGTCGCCAATGTGCTTCTAAGGCAGCTTTTCGCGCTTCCGAGAGGCTGTCTTCCCCATCCCCTAAAGAATCACCCGGTGTATCAAGTAAATCATCATTACCCGAACCTTCCCATAAAGATTTATATTTTTCGACATCTTTTAATAAAACTTCGTAGATTTCTTCCACGCTTTGATGTTCAATTTGTTCGTCACGCAAACCACCTGCGGGTAGCTCAAAAGCTCCTTGCTGAATGATAATCCCGTTGGTGACAATATCGGCAGCAAAGTTCCATAATTGACCATCCCGTACACCTCTTCTAGGTACGTGGAGTAATGCAGCATGGAGTACTTCATGTAACAACAACCCATCTAGTTGTGCAGGGGTTAATGAGAGTAAAAATTCTGGGTTGAAATAGACATTTTTCCCATCAGTTGCAGCAGTGTGATGGGATTCAGTAGGAATAAAGCGGGCAAATAATGCTAAAGTTGCGAAGAAGGGAGATTTCATTCGCAGACGCAGCAGGGAAGCACTAATTATTTTTTGAAATTCCATAACTCATAATCCAAAATCACAACCCAACAAGTTGCTGAAAATCCTTCATAAATTTCTGCAAATTCGCGTCTTTATGCACCAATTTCGCTAAAGTTCCCATTTGTCCCCGACTTCGCATCACTCTAAATATATCTGTCGCAAATAATTGCACCCATTCTGCCGTTGCTTTGTCACTCAACCAGGTAAAAGCATTATATGCTTGGTTTGCATCTTGGGCACGTACCGTTAAACTGATCGCAGTTGCATATCTGACACTTGGTTCCTTAGGAAAAGCTATTTTGTCTCCTTTTCCTTCTAAAATTGGCGTGAGACTAGGCAGCGCTTCATACAAGGCAATAAATGCCATAAATTCTGCCGTTGCCCCCGTACCCACCGCAGGAGCAATATCCAGCCCGACGTAATGTAATGCACTTGCCATTTCCCAGGAGCGTGGTGTGGGGAATGCGGGTTGTTGGGGGTCGATTTTATGTAATAATGTCGAACGGAAGGAAAGGAAAGCAATAATTTGCTCGTGTAAACCTTTTTCTAATGCGTATGCTTTAAAGCTTTCAAAATCTGATTGAACTTCCAGATGCAAAAATCGATTTGCTAAAGGTGCAGGCATATCAAATACTGCTGCTCTGTCTTCTTTGCGGTTCCCAGCAGCCCAAACAAACCATCCTTCGGGGACAATATAACTTCCAACACGTCTATCTAAAATCAACTGCTGTGCGACTCCCTGCATCGCTGGTGGTGCCATATTTAATTCATCAAGAAATAAAATTCCTTTGCCATGATGGGGGAGAAATTCCGGTGGAAACCACTTGGAAATACCATTTTCAGCAACAGGTAAACCACGCAAATCGGTTGGTGCGAGTTGAGACAAACGCACATCTACAAAATCCATTTCGTGTTCTTTGGTAATTTGCCCAACGATGCTAGATTTTCCGATACCAGGAGCTCCCCAAATCATGGTACTGATTTGCAGATTTTTAGCAATTAAGTGGTTTAAATAGGTTTTAAGTTCGTTGGGAGTCATGGGATTTTGGATTTTAGATTTTGGATTTGTAGAGACGTTCCGGTGGAACGTCTGTATCATATTAGGAATTTGTAATAATACAATTATTCGTTGTTATTATTCCCCAATGCATTAATCAAAATGCAGGTTCATGTAAACGAAACGTAGATTTATCCCATTTCCCCGAACCATAAATTTATCGATCGCATCTTTCAATTGTCCTCAACGCTGCATTCTGAATTTCTGGATTGCGATCGCGAGTTAACTGCATTAGCATCTCCACTGGTGTTTGGGGATGTTTCGCTGCATAAATTCGTTCCGATGCGATCGCACTTGTCCCTAAAATACCCAGTAACTTGTGCTGCATTGAGAGCGAAGTATTTGGATGCGCTAGCAATAGCCAGTTAAATCCAGACAATCGGATTAAATTTTCTAGTACTTGAGTTGGGGTATTTGGGTTTTGAGCAACAAATGTACTACATTGCCAATCTTGTGCCAAAAATTCCAGAATGTTACCGGATGTGTTCGGATTATTCGCAACAGCTTGACGAACTGGGATTTGAGAGTCTTTTGCTAATTTTTCGAGTATGTAAGTTGGTGTACTGGGGTTATAAGCTAATGCTTCACGGACTTTTGCTGATGTATCCCCTGCTAACTGTTCAATTATTTCCGCAGAAATACTTGGATTTTGGGCAATAAATAAACGCAACTCAGGTTGTTTTCGTACCCATGTTATCAAAATATCGACTGGTGTGTGGGGATGTTTCGCTACATACTTGCGAACAGATAAGCGCTCATCCATCGCTAAACGCCACAGTATTTGCTGTAATAATTTAGTTGTAGCATTAGGATGCTGGGCAATTAAAATATCCTGAGAACGGGTTTTAGCAATACTTTCCAATACTGATGCTGTAGCGCTGGGATTAGTTGCGATCGCCTTTAATACTTCTTCTTCCTCGTCTTGTACCAATTCAATCAGTAAATCTGCTGGGGTACTGGGATTTTCAGCTACATATTGACGTAATTCTGGGTTTGTCACTGCCCGATCCAGCAAGGTTTGGGGTACATTCGGATGTCTAACTACCATTTGCCGTACCCGCAATTCCCGATGATTTGCCAACTCCATGAGAACGTCAGCAGTAATCGATAAATTTTTTGCCAGTGAATTAGTTGCGTGTATCTGGGAATCAGAGGCTAACTCAATAATAATGGAAATGGGTAAATCAGAACGTTGGGAAATCCCTTGTTTAATTTTGCGATCGCACTTTTTTAGCAACCCATGTATAACAATAATTGGTGTATGCGGGTTTTTCGCCAGTTTGAGATAAATTTCCTGTTGAAAATTTGGATTTGCTTCCCTAACTATCGCTAGTTTTGCCAAAATACTCGGAGAAGTTGCCGGGTTTTTCGCTAGACATAAACGTACTGCGATCGCGCTATATTCCACAAGTATAGAAAGTACCCGTTCTGATACATCCTCACGTTTAATAATAGACAGTCCCAAAGGTGTATCTCTAGGGTTGCGACGTGTCATTTCTTCCAAAGCATTATCGGAAGTATTAGGATGTTTTGCCACCAAATACAAAATTTCTGGATTAGCATGATTTGCTGCACTTGACAAGAAAAAATCTGGCAATTCTGACTGTTTAAGGAGACTTAAGAGCGCATAATAGGGGATATCTGCGGCAAAATTGGGATTTTCCAATAATAGTAGTGAAAACACCGGATTCTTGAGGAATTGCTGCGGAAAAACTTCTGCTAATTTGAGCAAAACCTCAGTTGGAGTATTCGGATTTGCCGCTACAGCTTCCCGAATTGTTATATCATCACTGACAGCAAGCTGACGTAATAACTCAGGTTCCACATTGGGATTTTCGGCAGTTCGTAAATTCGTCGCAGCTAAATTTTCTGGAGATGTAACAATATCCTCAGACTGTTCCTCAGGAGTTTGGTGCATTGTCCTCTTTGTTGCGAGTTAAGTTGCCGTTAGCCAAATACGCATATACTCAGGTGTATTATTTTACTAAATTCCGCCACTTAACCGCGAGTGACAGGTGTTACAAATATATTCGATTTTCATAGTTATATTTACTAGGTAAAGGCAGAGGGCAGAAGATAGAAGGAATAGAATATGTGTTTTCCCTCCTGCTACGGTATTAAAAGCCAATACAATTCAGTTCAGTATTTCTTTTATTCTCTTTGGGTTCTCCCTGTCTACCCTGCTACGGTGTACTTATTAAGTATAATTTCCTTTCATATCCCGGAAGTCATCCCCCCTAACCCCCCTTTGGAAAGCAGGGCTGTTTCGTTCCCTTTTAAACAGGATTTGTCAAGATAGTTAGCGATAAATATCTAAGTAAAGATGACGATT
>NZ_NTFS01000197.1 GCF_002289455.1 Brunnivagina elsteri CCALA 953 | reverse complement strand
GGATTAGACAGCAACACATATCGGTCAAATATTAGCGCTGTCAGGTAAGGAATGGGGATAAGGGGGAATGGGCAATTATGTTTCTCTAATCAAAAAATAATTGGCTTTGACTGGAGGAAATAAATAAATAAATAAATAAAAGAGAGACGCGATATATCGCGTCTCTACATTTCTGGTTTCTGGTTTATCCCCTGGTTTCCATTCCCCTTCTCTGGTTAGTAGATTTGATGTCATTGGGGTTAACATGGGCTGTTGCTTCTTCTAGGGACAA
Source organism: Brunnivagina elsteri CCALA 953 (assembly GCF_002289455.1). Classification (GTDB taxonomy): domain Bacteria; phylum Cyanobacteriota; class Cyanobacteriia; order Cyanobacteriales; family Nostocaceae; genus Brunnivagina; species Brunnivagina elsteri. The sequence goes on along the minus strand of NZ_NTFS01000197.1, from coordinate 12,114 downwards.
AACACGGGTCATTTTTTTGAGTACGTTCACTTGGTACACCATGTTATTGGTAATATCTAAACCAGTTAACCAACCACTACGAGGATGATACGCTCCTGTGTCGATATCTAACCAGCCGCGACCTTGGGCTAGTTGACCTGGATTCACTCCTGGCATGGTGAAGGTAATTGTGTGACCAATAATAATTAACTTGTCCTTGAAAAAAGGCTTTTGGATGCTGTGGAACTCTTCCCGTACCCAACAAAATTGTTCGGAAGTTTGTTTTGATAAAGGCATTGAAGGGTCGATACCAGCATGTACAAGCCAAATATCCCCTAAGTCTAAATATGTGGGCAAACTCATGAACCATTCTACGTGGCTGTGAGGAACTATCGCTTGCTTGTAACTAGCTACCGTTGCCTGTCCACCGCTATACAACCACGCTTGTAGCATTGGGGCTTGATTGTTTCCTTCTGTGAGGATATTTACCAGCATCATCTCATGATTGCCAAGTAGGCATTGATACGGGCTTTCCATGACAAAATTCACTACCTGGGCACTCTGGGGACCACGGTCGATTAAATCCCCTAGAAAGTACACTTCATCCTCTGACGTGGGTGCGATCGCATCCAACAGTGTCATCAGTCCTTCGTAGTGACCGTGAACATCCCCAATAACTATTCGGCGATGGTTTAATGCGTTCATCAGTTTAACTGTCAAATTATTTGTAAAAAATCTTCCCTAATGTTTTTGCTACAACCCTAAATGAGTATCCTCAGGAACAAACAGTCTAAATTATTCTGCCTCTTCCAATACTTACATCATTACACCCAATAGTTTGAGCTTAAGAACTAATTTTGCCCCATTCAAAGGTCCATAACTTTAATACACTTATAAATGACTCCTAAAAAAATTCTACGCTGATAGTTCATTTGGTATAAAAACTAACATAAAAATTGTGAATTATCATGTCATATAATATACATATTTTAATTATATCTATTAAAGGCAGATGAGAGCGAAGGTTGGGGGTTTAGTCTGGGAGAAGCATATATAAAATAATTGGATATGAAGCCCACAACTTACCTGTACAAGTAGTAGGATGTCAAAGGAATAATTGCAAAACAAACCTAAATATTTTTTATGTCTGATAATTTCTCTGCTGAAGTGAGTTCCCGTATTTGCCAACATATGAACGAAGACCATAGTAGCGCTGTAGGCATATATGTACAAGCATTTGGAGGTTTAATGGAAGCAACATCAGCAAAAATGCTGGCAATTGACTCACAAGGAATGGATTTGATGGCACAAGTAAGTGGTGAAGATGTGCCAGTTCGCATCAATTTTGACCACGAACTCAAGGATTCGGAAGATGCACACCAGACACTAATTGCAATGGTGAAACAAGCACGAGTTAAGTCAAAGTAAAGAAGAAGCAAAGGCAAAAGGGCAAAAGGAAAAGGGAAAAGTAATAAGTAAAAGGCAAAACAAATAAATACCTTTGAACAGACTTTTGAGAAATCTTAGATGGTGACTTTATTTCTGCCCTATAACGCTAGAGATTTAAACTAATCCCATTCCCCATTCCCCATGCCCAATGCCCCATTCTCCATGCCCAATTACCTAATCTAAAATTAATGGACAGACGTTCTTTTCTAATTGGTACAAGTACATTAGCGCTTTCACAATTGTTAGCTGGATGTGGAGAAAAAAACAAACCAACACTAACCATTGAATTATTAAGAAGCTCACTTCCTAGTCAGGTAATTAGTCAGTTTCGTGGGAGCTTGCAGAAAGACGTGAAACTCAAAAATATGCAAGTAGATATTAAACTTGTTGAGCAATTGCAGGATGTATTTAAAAAATTAGAATCTTGGCAAAATCCGTCTCAGCATACTGATAATAATTGGGTCAAACAAATACGCGATCGCTTACCAATTGCCAAACCAGATAATAAAGTTTCTGCTGACTTGCTGACATTGGGAGATTTTTGGTTAAAATCAGCAATTGAAGCTAAATTAATTCAACCATTAGATATTAAAGAAATTCAACAATGGTCGGTTTTACCCAAACAGTGGCAAGAACTAGTAACCCGCAATGATAAAGGCTTTTTAGATGCCCAAGGAAAGGTATGGGCTGCACCTTATCGCTGGGGTAAAACAGTTATTATTTATAATCGCGATAAATTCCAGAAAAATGGTTGGCAACCACCTACGGATTGGGCTGATTTGTGGAGAGAAGAATTCCGCGATCGCATCTCATTATTAAACCAGCCACGGGAGGTTATTGGCTTAGTTTTAAAGAAGTTAGGAAAATCTTATAATACGACTGATTTAAGTCAAATTACAGAACTGGAACCAGAATACAAACAATTAAATCAGCAAGTCAAATTCTACGGTTCTACAAAATATATTGAACCCCTAATTATGGGTGATACATTTATTGCCCAAGGTTGGTCACAGGATATATTACCAGAGTTATCTCGATATCCTTACCTTGAAGTTGTTGTTCCCAAATCAGGCACGGCAATGTGGGCTGATATCTGGGTTCAACCAATCGGTCGTCAAAGCCAACAAGAACTATTAAAGCAATGGATAAATTTTTTCTGGCAGCCTAATATCGCCAAACAAATTGCTATTTTAACTAAAACTAATTCACCAATTGCCATTAATATTTCCCCATCCGATATTCCAGAAAAATTACGTAATGCTTTATTAGTAAATCAAGATATTTTCACCAAAAGTGAATTTTTACTTCCTTTACCAGCAGAAGTAGAAAAACAATATATTAGCCTATTTAATCAAGTATAATTAGAGTCTTAGCGCAGGGTCTAATTACGTCTGTACAAGTCGAATTCGGAATTATATTATGTCCGATAAAATAATTACAATAAAATTACCCCACCCTAACCATCCCCTTGCAAAGGGGAGGGAACTGGATTTCTATTTTCCCTATTGAAAAAGGGAGGTAACTGGATTTCTATTTTCCCCCCTTGAAAAGGGGGGATAGGGGGGGGATTCAAAAAGATTTGTGCAGTTTAAGACGAACGAGGCATACCTAATTGATTTTGAGTATTCATATTAATATCACAAGCTGATTTATTCGCAGCAAAATTACAAGTATAAGAACCTAAAAATTCCTGTTGGTAATTAAAAACTCGCAAATTATAACCATAATTTCTGGTATCGCTACCCACGCGATTAACAAACTCGTAGCGTTCGAGATAATCAAGCAAAGTCCAAATTTGCTGATTCACAATTAAATCTACGCGAGCTGGTTCTCCTTGATTCGCTGGATAAGCTATCCAATTATCAAGCAATTTATTTTCTGAAGTTTCCTTTGCCCACCATAAACTAGGAACAGTCAGATTTGCCAAATCGATTGTATCTGCTGTGATTACACCTTTTGGCTTTTTCAACTTTTCCAAATCTAAAGGTGCTTGAGATGGCTTAATTGCGATCGCTGTTTCTGCATCAGCGACTTGGTGTAAAAAAATAAGTGTCGTGCTTGTCACTAATATCACACTAATTAAAGTCGCGAGTTTTCTTTTTTGCCCAATCAGCATATTTATACGCATAACAACTAACCATTTTATCCATAAGTCCCTGGAACCACAACGAATATTCACAAACTCCAGCACATGAATACGATCGCAAACACCACTATTCAGATTTATTTTGGTGTCATCTTAATGCGATCGCTCTTTTGATGCACCTAAAGAAAGACACATTTCTTACTGAAGCAATACTCCAACAACTTTTCCAGGTTAAAGCCATTCTCTACCTAAGTGACAGCGATTTATAATATATTTAATAATTAAATTATCTATCTAATTAATGATACACCTCTAATTAGTAGATATACGTAACTGAAAAATGCTTTTCATCGGGTGCAAAGCAAATATAAAGTAAATTCATTCTCAGCTTCACGATTATTTTGGTATACTTAAGAAGTGTTAAGCAAAAGTTAGTAATTTTAGTAGGGGAGAGTGGATCAAAAACAATTGGTTCGCGACAAATTATTGCGATCGCTCGCCCATACAAGTTATTAGTTAGTTGTTGATAGTTTCTGGTAATTGACTATGGTAACTATCAATAAAAGCAATTAACTATGAACAATTAAACATTAACAACTATACAGCTAACAGTCAACAATCCACAGAATTGGAAATATGACTTTATCGATTAGTCCCGAACTTACCACTGCTGACCAAGTTTTGTCATCTTTGGCGACTCAAACAAAGCCTGAAGTGACCGACGCGGAAATGATGCAGGCTGTGCGTACTTTGTTAATTGGGTTAGGAGAAGACCCAGACCGTGAAGGTTTAAAAGATACTCCAAAAAGAGTGATGAAAGCCTTGCAATTTCTCACCAAAGGGTACAATCAATCTTTGGATGAATTACTCAATGGAGCAGTATTTACCGAAGATGCAAATGAAATGGTGTTGGTTCGGGACATCGATATTTTTAGTTCCTGCGAACACCATATTTTACCAATAATCGGTCGCGCTCATGTGGCATATATTCCGAATGGAAAAGTGATTGGATTATCTAAAGTTGCCCGTATTTGTGAAATGTACGCACGTCGTTTGCAAGTACAAGAAAGGTTAACAATTCAGATAGCTGATGCACTCCAAGGATTACTCAAACCACGAGGTGTTGCAGTCGTAATCGAGGCAACACACATGTGTATGGTGATGCGTGGTGTTCAAAAGTCTGGTTCTTGGACTGTTACCAGTGCAATGCGAGGTGCATTTGCAGATGACGCACGTACTCGTGAAGAATTCATGAATTTAATTCGTCACAGACCAAGTTTTAGTTAGTAGTTAAAGAACACAAAAAAATAAATTATCCCAAATTGTAGGGGTGGGGAGACCCCACCCCTACCAATGTTATGATTGATAGACAAGTCTATAAATTGGGATATTTTATTTTCTACAAATCCCTCATTGAGTTAGGAGTTAAACCATTAATAATTAACCAGCCCAAGTTACCCATTTGTGAGATAAACCTGTATTTACTTTCTCCGTACTCATTTCTTCTTCCGTGATAATTGCACCTGTCAAATTTGCTCCAGTGATTTCGGCTTCATAGAGATTAGTTGCACTGAAATCAGCATGGAAGAGATTTGCCCCACTAAAATTTGTACCACTTAATTCTGATTCGCTTAAATTTGCACGAGCCAAATTTGCTAAAACTAAACTGGCACTTCGTAAGTCAGCACGGTGAAGATTGCTTGCTTCCAAGTTGACATGAACCATATCTGCACCAATCAAGTTGGTTTCGCTCAAATTTGCACCGGAAAGATTTGCACCACTAAGGTCTGCATTGGTGAGATTAGCACGGCTCAGGTTGCATCCACTCAGATTAGCACGGTTCAGGTCTGCACCACTTAAGTCTACACCACTTAGGTTTGTACCACTTAGGTCAATATCCCGAAGATTGGCTTGGTGTAGAATTATTCCACTAAAATCTCGTTCTCCTGCTGCGTATCGATTTAGGAGCATATTCTTGTCCATGATTGCCCTCACAATGACTACAGGTTAATTTTGTTTGTTCTAAATTTAATTTGTCTGGAATTACTGTTCCCCGTATCCCCTCATTCCACACGTCAATCAAGTCTATCTGTTAAAGTTTTGAAGCCGTTTTCTTTTCTTGCTTGAACAAAACTTGTATTTCTAATTGTGCTTGAATTTATCACTTTTGGAGCGATCGCTTAATGTAAAATAATAATTAAATGAGTAATAATTGTTTTTTTAGGTAATAAGACTTAATTTTTCAATCAAAGTCTTAATATATCGAAACATTACAAGTTAAATAAGTAAAAATATATATAGTTTTCACCCTAATAATTTAGTTTTTTAGGGATATTGGTCTTCATTAATGGTCGTTATTATGTCCAGGATTACTATTCCAAATAATATTTAGTGTCATCTATCTGTAGCTATATTTATTCATGATAAAATAAATGTTATTTTAGTTGAATCAAGTATTGATTGCGATCGCACCGAGTTTTGGGGGATTTGCCCATCGCAACCTAATTCTCCTAATTTTTATATACTAATTTGCACAGTAATCGCTTTTTGAAAAAGAGAGTAAATTTTATTGTGGTCTGAGGTCATTATCGATTTCTATAATACCCCTCGATCCATCGATTCGTACTCGTTGACCATCTTGCAATACCCAGGTAGCGTTTTTAACATCCATAATTGCGGGAATTCCGTACTCGCGGGCGAGGATTGCACCGTGGGAAAGCCTACCACCAGCATCTGCAATGATTCCTTTTGCTCGAACCAATAAAGGTGCCCAGCCGGAATCAGTATAAGGTACTACTAAAATTGTATCGGCTTCGATTTCTGGGATATCCTGTAAATTTCGCAATACCTTAACCCTTCCTTCCGCAAGTCCAGGACTTGCGGGAATACCTTGTAAAATTTGATCGGGGGCAAGGGCAGGCATTAAAGCGGGTATAGCTGGGGGAGTATTACCGTAGACTAGTAGGGGCATAGGATTCATTTCCTTATCGCGTTCGAGTTGCGATCGCCTTCTCGAAACTAGCACTTGCAAGCGACTCAACATATCTGGATTAGGTGCTTCGATTAGTTGACGAATTTCTTCAAATTCTAAAAAGAAAATATCGTCTTTTTGTGGCAACATCCCATAATATAACCACTGTTTTTCTAAAGCAATAAAGCACCAGCGTAATTCTGCCAGCAACCGCGAATATATCTCAGTTATTTGTCCCTTCATGTTTACGCGACTTTGGACAAATATATTACTTTTTTTGCGGCGTTTTTTCACAGTTTCGGGTTGATTTCCCAACATAAACTGCACTAATAAGGTTTTTACAGCTTCGGGTTCTTCTTTCCAAGTGGGAACAGCAATATCAGTACCAACTTCACTCAAATAACCGTAGCGCTGTAGTATATATTCAAATTCAGCGAGAATTTTTTGCCCTTCGCTGGAAACTGCTAAGTCTTCAAAGACATTATCAGGATCAAAACTAGAAGCTCCCCCGATGCTGGATTCTTCATTGGTATAATTTACGTATAATACCTGTTTGGCTTGTGTTGCTAATTCTTGTAGCACTCTTATCGCTGCAACTTCGGGAGTACCACTGTTATCAATATCCAAATCTTTGACTTTAAATATTGACTGTCGTAAAGATGCACTCAAAGGAGCCAAAATACTGTAATAAGTTGCCCTTTGTAACAATTCCAAAATATAGTCAATGCGCGTTAATAATTTTGGTGGGTCTAAATCATCGACCATTTCTTGTGATAATTGCGACATTCCCACGGAAAACCTGAGCCGATTATCACGCTTAAAGTCTTGTTTTAAAGATAGTTCGCGACCTAATAACCGCAGCAACCCTGGTAAATTTCGTAACGTCGTATCCAGAGGTGGTTTACTCATTTTTGCACCACGGGTTAAAAATTCCAGACTTTCTGGGGGTAAACCCATGCGTCGGAAAATTTGCCCTAATAAAGTCGCATTGAAGTAAGCATGGGAAAAATGTAATGTTGCTGTTTCATTAAAATCTAAACCCAAAGCACGTTCCCCCAACACGATCGCAAAAATTCCTCCCCAGACACCACATGTTAAAGGACGATTAATCGACCAAGTTAAGGGACGAATTAAGCCAGGGATAACTTCAGCAGCGATTTTGCGGGTCCAAATTGGTAATAAAGTTGTGATGGGACGGGTTTGTAATACCCACAAGGTTTGACCGTCATAACTCCATTCAATATCTTGAGGTATGCCGTGATACCTTTCTTCCAGATGACGGGCTAAGTATGCGACTTGCTTGATAATAACTTGGGGAACTTTACCTTGTCCTTCCAGATGAATAAAAGATACATTATCGTTTTCCACCACAAAAGCTCGATATTGTTCTGGTGTGACTCTTCCTGAGACCACTTGCGTCGGGCTTCCTGGTAGTGCTTCAATAACAATGGCATCGACTTCTTGGGTAATTGGGTCGCGACTAAAGGCTACACCAGAATACACACTACGGATTTGTTGCTGTACTAAAACAGCCATTGCGGCTTCTTTGACATTTCTGTCTCGGCGATATTGTACCGCACCAGGATTATTATATGAAGCTTGGGTACGATTGATGGCAGTGAGTAAACCTTGTTGGGTTGTCACATTCAAAATGCTTTCATATTGCCCCGCAGCAGAAGCAGTATCCGTATCCTCACCAATTGCTGAAGAGCGTACAACCAAAGGTGATAATTCCGATGGTTGGAGAATATTAATTAAATTTTGTGCGTCTTCGTAGGGAAGAAGTACCCAACCTTTGGGAACTTGATAACCCCAACGCTTAATTTCTGCTAGCTTTGCTGCTTTATTACCAACAAAATCGGCATCAAGTTCATCATCTAAAGTCAGAACCGATGATTTGTCACCACGAAAAAAATTCATTGCTGCTTGTGACTCGGTTGTTGCTTGGTTCGTTGGTAAATCTAGGTCATCAGGAATTTGATTGTATATCCAAGCTAATAACCCAGCGAGTGCGATCGCAGTAAACAATCGAAATCCATCTTCCGAATGCAGTACCCTGACAATGATGGGGAATACAATTAAAACCCCATATTTAGCGGTTTGTCGGGAGCGAATAACTGTAAAACTAATTCCAGCAAATAATAAAACAAATATAGCCGCCAATGGGTCATGTACCGCAAATCCCCAAACAACATTTGTCGTTCCAGCACCACTTGCGAAGAAATACCTACCCAAAACTAAAGTAATCAGTGCTAGCAATTCCCAAGCTGAACCATCATCAAAGACAGCACGTGCTAACAAAACTGCGGCAATGCCCTTGAATGCTTCCGATAACACTGCCAGGGTTCCCACCAGAGTTCCCCCGTGGTAAAAAGCTGCCGAGACACCAATATTACCAGTACCAAGCTGTGCCAATTGCTTTTTTGACAACAAAGAAGTAATCCAAGCAATTAGCGGCAACGCACCCAAGAGCGGGCAAATTACGAATATAACTAAAAAACCCCTGAGTTCAAGCATCCTTAAATTTGGATTTTAGACCTACCTTCAATGTAGAATCAAAAACCAAGACGAATAATATTTTTTTGATTTTTTGAGCGCAAGACATGCCCGCACACTCGGTTGCTTATTTTAGCGTCTTTGTGACAGTTTTTTTATATTAACCAAAAATAATAGTAATAGAGACGTTAAATCTAACGCCTCTACGCAATTTATTGATGAAATTAAGACAAAGTTAAGACAATTCTGAAAATTATTAATTTAATTTACAGCGTAAGCAGATTGTAAAGCCCAGATAATCAAAGCAGCAATTGACCCTAGCAATATCACAGTGGAAATGGTGACAAGCTTAGGAGCATCAGCACCATCAAATTTCATGATGCCTCGGTTTAAGTCGGACATACGTTTGTAAGCCCCTCTATTAAGTGGATAAGTGAATTTAAAGTTTTAACTCACTCGTTTCGATTGTAGTCTTTCTATCGCCAAAGTACAGGAAAAATTAGTTAAGAATATGATTGAGATTTATAACAAAATACACAGTTATATTTACTGATACCAAAAATTGTAAAATCCTCGTGGGGATGACCATATCACCTCAGGTCATTTTTAAAAAATTAGTATAAAATATAACTTTTGACTCATAGCAAATTTAACGATAATTTAACTAATGGTGGGGTAAATAGGTGAAAATAGCGTTACTAATCATTTTGGCTGTGGTTTTCGGAGCAACAATAGTTATTGAATTGGTGTTGCGATCGCGATATGGATTTGGCAGTCCTTTAATTTATATTGGTGATAGTGAAATCGGTTATTTGCTGGCACCGAACCAAAAAACCCGTCGTAATGGCAAACGCATCGAAATCAATGAATACTCAATGCGTAGTTCCCAAATCGAAAAAATACCACCATCCTCAACATTACGAATACTATTATTAGGGGATTCTATCGCTAATGGTGGTTGGTGGACTGACCAAAAAGAGACAATTTCTAGCTTAATGATGGAGTCATTAACAAATACTTATATAAATTCTTCAGTAAATACTCTTAAACACGAAAAAATAGAAGTCTTAAACGCTTCTGCAAATTCCTGGGGACCAAGGAACGAATTAGCCTATTTGCAAAGATTTGGCACTTTTTCTGCACAGGGAATAGTGTTATTAATTAATACAGATGATTTATTTGCAACCAAACCCATATCATTACCAGTGGGAAGAGATAAAAACTACCCCGATCGCACACCATTTCTCAACCTAGCTTTAATCGAAGTATATCAGCGCTATCTCCAAAAATCACCATCGATTCCCGAACTCGCAGAAATTCAAAAAGAAAGTGGAGACAGAATTGGAGTTAACCTAGAAGCAATCAGTAAAATTCATGCGATCGCAAACCAAGATCACATTCAATTTTTACTGGTAATGACTCCCCTAAAACGGGAACTTGGCAATAATTCTCGTGACTATGAAATTAAAGCAAGACAAAGATTAATGGAATTTACCAAAACACAAGGAATTACATATGTAGATTTTCTACCTTTATTTGACGCACATCAAGACCCCAAAACCTTATATCATGACCATATACATTTGAATTTGCAGGGAAATAAATTTGTTAATGTCGTCATTGAAGAGAATTTATTGAAATTGTTGCAAAATAAATAATATAAGATTTTAGATTTCCAACCTACCATATACTCCAATACGGTTCAGTTAAGACTAAACTATTCAATATTTTAAACCGCCAAGACGCAGAGAACGCCAAGGAAGAAACTGTATTGCCATATACTCAATGAGTGGCAAACTCGGTAAATTGACGCATGTATGGAGAATGAAAAGCCAAAACAATATCATCTTTTGGTACACCCATTTCCAGCAATTGGGTAGCAATACCAACTTCAGTTCCATCATGCTGAATCCAGATTTTGCCATTGATAATATCAAGATGCAAGCTACATCCATGTGTTCGGCGATTACCACGCCAACCAGTGTGTAATAATAAATAGCGATCGCGATAAGCGAAGCTTAACGCTGGAAGCGTATCGCAATCTATAATTGCTTGTGTTTCAATTCCTTCCCCTTCAGGAGTTATTGGTTGGTGCGAGCGATCGTCTTTCTGCCCGTTCTAAAATCAATTGTTGGATAATTTGACGATATTGCTCTACAGCCATTGGGTAATAACCTCCCGTTTTTCATCGTAAACTAATAGATAAATTTGAGTATTTAATCCAATATCTAAATATAAATATTTTATTGTAGGTTGGGTGAAAGTGCACGATAAATATTTACAGCAACATGATAAATCTGTATTTGCGCTGGAACCCAACATTTTATTATGGTGATTTTAAAGAATAATTTAGTTGAAATAATTCCTGTTTTCCTAATATCAACTATTGGGTTTCAATTAGTCTAGGGTAGATTGCGATCGCGCTGCTTCAAATTCCACTATTTCTATGCTGGCAGCTTGCTAAAAAGACTTAAGGAGCACATATACACATCTGAATATTTTACAAATTTGACTGACTTACCTGGTAATTACCAGGGATAATGTAAAAAATACGACTTTGCTATATGTGTTTTTTTTGTTACTCTAAATTAAGATATCTGTCTGTTGGAGTAGAATCATCAGTGTATCGGCTCAAAAGGATGTTATGACTAAACTGACTACAGACCAATTAATCTACCTACTTTACGTGCTTGCTTACTCAGATGACGGTACTGTAACACGAGGTACTGTAAAAAGGCATTTATCCAAAGAACAACAAAAGGATGCTAGTAATACTTGCGACTTTCTATGTCAGCAAAATTTACTTGAGTCTCCAAAAAAAAGCAGACTTTCAGTTACAGAACAAGGAAAAAAAGCTTTGCTGGCTAATCTCCAAAGTACTGACTATAAATTTGAATCATCAAAAGGACAAAAAGTATTAAACACTCTTTTGTACTGTTTAACGCTCACATCTTCTCAACAGAATAGCTCGACTACAATTTTTGAGGATATGGAGTTTGAAGTTTTTGTAGAACAATTTAGAAAAATTTACTTGGAAGAAAGGAAGCAACAAGAGTTGCGTGGTGTTGTGGCTATTCGTAGTCGAGAGATTTGTCAAAAACTTAAAGAGAGTAACCATATCTCTCAATTACTT
>NZ_NTFS01000196.1 GCF_002289455.1 Brunnivagina elsteri CCALA 953 | reverse complement strand
CTGCGTTGCTGCCCAATATTGAGGCAAAGCGTCCCTGGTGAAGACAGTTAAAGCAGCAGCAAAAGCAGCGATGGCATGTTCGATATTCTCTGCTTTGTCTCCTTTAATTCTATCTATGTAGGCAGCAGCAAGATTATTTTGCGTTCTTGCCCAATCAATGGGTAAAGCATCCTTGGTTCTGACAGTTAAAGCAGCAGTATAAGCAGCGATTGCATTTTCGATATTCTCTGCTTTGTCTCCTCTGATTCTCTCTCTGTAGGCAGCAGCAAGATTATTTTGCGTTCTTGCCCAATCAATAGGCAAAGTTTCCCTGGTGTAGACAGTTAAAGCAGCAGTATAAGAAGCGATGGCATTTTCGACGTTCTCTGCCCTGTCTCCTTTGATTCTATCGCTGTACGCATTTGCGAGACCATACTGCGTTGCTGCCCAATCAGTAGGCAAAGCTTCCCTGGTTCTGACGGTTAAAGCAGCAGTATAAGCAGCGATGGCATTTTCGATATTTTCTGCCTTATCTCCTTTGATTCTATTGCTGTAGGCATTTGCGAAACCATACTGCGTTGCTGCCCAATATTGAGGCAAAGCGTCCCTGGTGAAGACAGTTAAAGCAGCAGCAAAAGCAGCGATGGCATTTTCGATATTCTCTGCCTTGTCTCCTTTGATTCTATATCTGTAGGCATTTGCGAGACTATTTTGTGTACCTGCCCAATCAATAGGAAAAGCTTCCCTGGTTCTGACAGTTAAAGCAGCATTACAAGCAGCGATGGCATTTTCAATATTCTCTGCCTTATCTCCTTTGATTCTCTCTCTGTAGGCAATTGCGAGATTATTTTGCGTCATTGCCCAATCAATAGGCAAAGCTTCCCTGGTTCTGACAGTTAAAGCAGCAGTATAAGCAGCGATGGCATTTTCGATATTCTCTGCCTTGTCTCCTTTGATTCTCCCTGTGTAGGTATTTGCGAGATTATTTTGCGTCATTGCCCAATCAACAGGCAAAGCTTCTCTGGTTCTGACTGTTAAAGCAGCAGTATATGCAGCGATCGCATTTTCGATGTTCTCTGCCTTATCTCCTTTTATTCTATTGCTGTAGGCAGCTGCGAGATTATTTTGTGTACCTGCCCAATCTTGAGGAAAAGCTTCTCTGGTGTAGACTTTTAACACGACCTCATAGCCAGTTATGGCAATTTCCAGATTGCTGCCTTTGTCACCCAAGGGGAATTGCGCTATTAGATTGCTAAAATGGAGAATAGTCCCTGCCACGTATTTAGCCAAATCTGCTTCCTCTTCTCGCAGTGCTTCTGTCACCCAACGGCGCAATATTTCTGCTAACACTCCGTCGAGTTTGTCTGTATTCTCTGCCAGCAAGGGGTAAACTACCTGTGTGTCACCGTTACTGTTTGCGGTTGCTTGTAGTACCTCCCCTAAAAATTGGAAATATGCTTGTCTCTCCTCCTCACTGAGAGATTGCAAATCTACTTTAGTATCTAGATTCAACCCTTCCCCTAGTTGCATTGCCAAATTTCGCAACCAATTCGCTATCTTCTCATCCCCCTGCTGCGAAAACATCTGTGCTACTGCTTCTACCGTCTGCACAAAGCCAGCATCAAGTAATTCTTGGTTTACTGCTAAAATCCCGGCTTCTTCACCACTGGGGCAATTTAGCAGGCTTTGAATGAGGTTGAGATAGGCTTGCTGACGCTGTTCGTTCATGGGTAAGAGCGTGATACGCAACTTTATTATGAGATAAATTCAACACTAACACCCTAGATTTCGGAAAAATGCGGGAATTTGCCAAAATCCCAACCCCACCACAATCTCTAACTAAGCCATATAGACAAAACAAAAGCGATCGCCCTCCGGGAAGAGACTGCGATTGCGTAGCGAAATATTTTGGCTGGGAGGTGTGTTGCTTAACTAACCGTTCAATCTCCGGTTTCTCCTGACGATGTGCCTGCAACAGTCGATGGTGCAAGCAAAATAGCATATCCGACGGTTGCGACTGCTCCAAAACATATTCGGAAATATCTTTTTCTGGATTGAGGATTCGCGCTGGAGTGTAACGCAATCCCCAAAACATCTCCGGGTTTCCCCGTTCGTAATCCGACTCGCTTCCCTCAAACAAAACTTCCCAAGGAAAGGGCATAGATTCCGATACAAAAGTTGGTGCAACAGTTTCATTGAGCCGACTCTTGAGGATTTTATTCGCCCTATCTTCCCCAAAAAATGCCTGATACGCAGTTCGTCCCCACTCCGCTAATTTGATTAAATAATCATCACATAAATCAGCATCTAGCTTTAAACTTTTACTTTTATTAATCGTAATTCTTAACCCATCAAAACACTCTAAAATCTCATTGGTGAGCTTTTCCAAAAGTATATCTTTCGGTTTATTAAATTGCCAGCGCCCAATCGAATAAAAATCTTGCTCAATTAATATTTCCAAACAAGAACTTGCCGAAACTGTGTTGACTGGACTAACCGTTCCCCTCATACCCCATCCCCGTTGCTAACCTTGAGCGAAAACCGCAAATGATGGACAGGTTCGATACCATCCTCAAAATATACCTGAACTAGCACTGACCGATTTTCCATCTCAGGGGGAACAGCTAACATAAACCAACCTAAGTAATCCCCGATAGCCGTGAGTGTCATTATTACAGAATCACCAGGAGTAACCTGCAATCCGGACGTGACGATAAAAACACGCAAATCCTCAAACCTTAAATCCTCCGCTACCTCCATCAACCGATTCTCATACCATACAGGAGGTGTACGCCGCAAACTGACGCGGAATCTCACCGTTGCACCCGGTGCTACAGGGTCATCAATTTCCTGACCAATCGGCTCCACAACCGCATACCCCTGTCCCGGGACAGGTCGGTAAGGACGCGCCATCGGGTCGCTAAATAATACATAAGCCAACCAATCCCAAGATTCCGGGACAACGGTTTGAGCTAAACGACGAGCCGCATTAAATGCCACACCCAAAGTTTGCCCAGCCCAAATGCTATGATAAAAAGCACCTAAAAAAGCCGTTTCCACCTGCGATCGCACAGCCCAAAGCGAACCAACAAAAGCACTACAACCCGCTCTCACAAAAGTCGAAGCCCAAGTTTGCTCTAACGCAGTCAATTCCACTCGTCCCGCATTCACGTAACTTAACGATACTAGGGGATGATTGCGACGCAAACTCAACTTGGCTGGTTGTACTTCCTGCTCAATATCCTCAGTCCCGCAATCGCTATCAACCCGCACGGGTGCATCCTGAAGGTTTGCAGCCTCCATCGATTGACCGTAACGAATTAAATGCAAGCCACGTATTGATTCCAACAAACTCATATCATTAAATATACTAGCTTCCATTGGCACTGGTGGCGGCGCTCCCGAAGAATACAAAAGCTCAGTCCACAATTCCGGTTGTTCCACACTGGCATAATGGGCAACATTCACCGCACCCACGGGAAACTCATAGGGACGTGCTTTTTCTAACTCCCAAAACCACCGCCCGATAATTAGGCGATCGCCCAAAAATTTCTGCCCATCATGCAGTAATTCCCAAGGAAACCAAGCATCCTGGTCGGCAATTATCAGCAAAGTGAAAGGAAGATTCAAATTAGCGATGGTACGAAAGGTACTTTGCAACTCCTCTGGGAATAGCGATCGCCAAAGGTACTGACCGAAGGAAGCAAGATGGGAACGAAAATCCCCAGCTTCGCTAATTGCGGTTTCTTCAAGGGTGGTTTGCAATAATTGTCGTGTTCTTTCCACCCAAATCGCAGTCAAAGACTGGGAACTACAATCAACACCATCAGCAAATAACAAACGCGGTTGATAGCTATCGATGTGATAGTGGAAAGTGCAAGCAGAAATATCCCCATTCCACTGAGTTCGCACCTGAAGAATTAAATTTGGCTGGGGAACGGGACGCGATCGCGCTGCAATCAGGGGGCGCAATTGGGTAGATGCAAATGCGGTAACTTCAACTTCGGTTTCCAGGGTTGTTTTGTAGGTTTAGCCAACGTAAAGTTCTGCCTGGATTTTGGTTTTACCCGGTCGAACTGCGGTCAGGTTGAAGGTGGCATTTTGGGTGATATCTGCGGTGTCCGGGTCGATGGGTAAACTGGTGGTGTTGTCATTATTGAAGAAGAAGCCAGGAGCGGTGAGGATGATATTGAGGTCGTTGCCGATGGCTTCGTTTTGGGGGATTTGGATTAAGTGGGTACTATTTTGGCTATCAGTATGTTTTTGCAAGTAAAGAGTAGCTTTTGACTCTCCGCCAATATAGATTGTTTCTGGTATTATTATCAGCCACAAATCAAATAATATAATCGGCTGCGTATACGATTGCTTTAGCTTTTTATTGGTAGCAGACTGCTCTAGTAAAGTTAAATATATTTTATAGGGCGGTTCAGCTGTTAAATAAGGATTTTGTATTGGCTTTTTATAACGAGCGTTGAGCTTTGGAAGACGATCTCTCAAGTATTGGTCTAATTTCTCTACTGTAGTACATTTTGAGTCTCCCCGTAACCGCAACCCCTCTAATAAAGTATAGGTAAACGACCCATGCTGTAATTCGTCAATTTCAAAGGACATTTGGTTGGGGGAACAAGAATAGAAAGTTATGATTCCTGGCTCACTCTCCGTCTCAATTTCTCCAGAAATGCCACTAGCTAACCTTTCAATAGCTTCAATAGTATCCAAATCAGAAGGTAATACAGCCAAAACTCTAATCCAGAGTTGCTTTGCTAAATGCAGATTACCAGCCTGTTCAGCCTTATATGCTTCGTACTTTAAGTTTTGTATGTCTTGAAGCGTGGCATACTTCTCTAGTAATGTTAAAAACATTTTGTAGGGTGGTTCAGCCGTTAAATAGGGATTTTGTACAGGCTTTTTGTAATTAGTATTAAGTTGTGGAACGCGGTATCTCATGTATTGATATAAGCGTTCTACTGTGGCGCAGTTCGACTCTCCCTGTCGCTGCAAACCTTCTAATAATGCGTTGGTAAACGACCCGTGTTGCAATTCGTCAATTTCACAGGAACTTTGATTGGGGGAGCAAGAGTAAAAAATTATGACTCCTGAATGACTCTCCATGCCAATTCCTAATTCTCCACAAAAGCCACTATCTGCTTCCATAAGTACGCGAGGCATCTAAAAACATCAGTACGTTATCTGCACCAGCCCTCCGCAATCTTTGAGTGATAAAATCAACCGAGATTGCCGTGCTTTCTATATCTGTTGGGTCGCTATCCAAAAGCATTAAATAATCTTTGTCTTGGTAACGTAGACCATGACCTGAAAAGAAAAACCAAAGATTATCTTCTGGCTGTAATAAGGGACTTTCAAATTCCATATAAAAAAAGCGTCTTAAGTGTGCATAAGTAGGTTGAGTCGGTATCGGAGGATTAGCGGGAATAGGGGGAGAATTTTCGGTAAATAAAAAAACTCGCTCGAATTTAGCTTCCTCTTGGAACCAAGTAGCCATTGCCTCAGCATCACGCTGGGCATACTTTAGGGGTTGTAAATTATCGTAGTGGTTAATGCCGATTGCGAACGCCCAACTTTTCCCCATTTCAACACCTAATTTTGTTCTCAACTAGTAACTTAACTGATAACTTAACTGATAACCTACCGGACTATAAACCCCATAAGCCAACCCCAACGGGTTATTAAACTCCCTCAAAAAATACCAATCATCCCTTGCTTGACTGCTTCGATATATTTTTGACTAACTTTGAGCGATCGCGCCATATCAAATTGTGGATTACTTAGTCACAATGGATATTATTTTAGTGCTTTTCGCTTTTCCTGTCTCATTTATCACCATAAATCTTTCATATTAACGGCTTCTGCATAAGTAAGTGTTTTTTGTTGCCATTCCAGAACAAACGCCATAGGAACAAAATACCATGTGCGATTGTTAAGAGACTGAAGCTTCTCAAGAATTCAGTGAAACAGAAAATGTTGTAACTCAATCGATAATTTATACAAGTAACCATAAGTAAAACTTAACTCTGGAAAAATCGACGAATTGATGGTGTGGGGTAAATTTGGGGTAAAAATAAGAGTTAAGGGTTGAAAAGCTTTTCTTTACGTAGTTTTACAAGGTCTGCAAAACCTCCATCCCCCGGTTCAAATCCGGGTGTCGCCTTTTTGTTGTACATTAACTAATTATTTGTCACTATTAACAGATTAATGTCATTTTTCACTAATTAGTGTCACTGTTAACAAATTAAATGTCACTGCTATTTGCATGTGGCATTTTTAATGGCAGATATCTGCCTTACCACTTGGCTAAATCATCCGAATAATTTGCCTGTAACCCTTATTCTCTCGTTACCCCCGTGAACGGTTACCGTAAACCATAGTTTTTTTATACTTGCCATTCTCAAGACTCACAGATAAGATTTAACTAACTTGCCCTATGTGAGTTATGACCCAAGGTAATAGACCCAACAGAATAATGATTAAAAATATTGTAATCTTTTACACTAAAATTCTGCCAGAATATATTGGGAAAATATTCCAACGTAATCAGAATAGAAAGATGGGGAAATTAGATGATAAATTAGACGATACAGAAGAAAAAGAACAAACAAATTGGATCGAAGATTTTGACGAAAGAGAAAAAAATTGGAGGTAGATTGAGCTATAAAAAGGAAATTTATTTGTATTTCCTTCTCTATATTCTTGGCATACTCAGCGTCTACCCTACGGGTAGCCACTCCGTGTCTATGGCGGTTAAATTCCTTACCTATTTAAACATAATTTAATCTAATGAATTATTGGTTAATGAAATCAGAACCAGACGTTTACGGTATCACAAACTTAGAACAACAAGGTAAAACTGTTTGGGATGGAGTTCGTAACTATCAAGCACGTAACTTTATGCGGCAAATGCAACCAGAGGATTTAGTATTTTTTTACCACTCAAACACAAAAACTCCAGGTATAGTTGGGTTAATGCGTGTTGTAAAAACAGATATTATTGACCCAACCCAATTCGATCTAAAAAGTGAATATTACGACCCAAAATCAACCCTTAATTCTCCACGATGGCAAACAGTTTTAGTGGAGTTTGTCGAGGCTTTTGCTAATTGTATTTCCATATCAGTGCTGAGGGGAAAATTTGATGCTGACGAGCTAATTTTACTGAGGAAAGGAAATCGTTTGTCAGTAATGCCCATTGTAGAAGATGTCGCTGTCAAAATTTTAGCCATGAAAGGCAATAGCTTAAATATAGAACCCCTCTCCATAGAGTAAAGCGCTACCTTTGGAACTCACTCCGTGCCTACCCCTGTTAAGGTGTACTAAAAAATCAACTAAAAAACGGACAAGTCTAATTATGATTAGTAAAAATAGTGTGCCACCGCACCTATCATTTTATTTTTTTTGTTCTAAACTATCAGTAACTATCTCAAACTCTGATTATTCGGTTGAACAAATATCTGCAAGGACTGGTCTCAACTCCTTGTGGGTATTGGCTTGTGAGTTTTCGGATGGGTCTAATAGAGGTTATTATGCGACAGTTTTTGAAGTCTGTAGTGACAATGACTGCTGTTTATGCGATCGCATCTGTCCCAATTTTATTAAAAACTGATTCTGCCAAGGCGGATGAAGGAATGCGTGGGAGTTATGTAGGTATTGGTGTTAGTGTGAGTGTTGAACAATGCCTGTTCTTGATTCCCATGTATAAAGTCGTCCGTAACAAGTTTTTTTAGTTGCAATGCGGAAGCCGCCGCTACGCGAACTGACAAGTCAGCGCAAGCTATCGCATCCTGAAACAAGCTATATACGTCCCAGGTTTCAGCACCTCACTGTTAGAGCGTTGCTCCCTTGTGATATATACATTTTCGCAGTTTTTGACCCCTCTTTTTTTATATTTTGTGAGAAATCCGGGTTGCAGTGACAATTGGATTTGAAGTTGCGATCGCAAGCACCGAAATTATAATTTTTTGAAGCATCTGTTACACCGCTTTTGTATCTCCTTAATATCGCTGTCTTCTTTGGGAATAGCGATGATAAATTTTGAGTCGATATTGACGTTGCCACCATTACCTTGTTCTCCTGCGGTTGCAGACACAACACTTCCGCGACGTAGTAACAGTAAATCTGCATTATCTATAAAGATATTACCGTCATCTTGAGATGCTGTTTCAGCGATAATTTTGGCGTTGTCTCTCAGTTCGATTCTCTTGGCATCAATATTAATATCACCAGCAACACCACTACCTTGACACCTTGACTTAACTTTTATCTTTTTATCGGGTACTCCTCTATAATCCTTGCTGCATAAGGCTTTGAAGCTAGATTGTCACCCCCTCAGGCCATCATTAGCAAATACCACAGCAAAATTCTGGTGTGAGCTTCACCAAAGAATTTGAAGAAATGGCGAAATCGTTTAATCGTTTAGCTGCTGTTTCCTTGAGCTTTGCCTCTTCTCGTGGGGTATCGATTTCGATAACTGGGTTTTTCATCTAAAATTCATGATGTAGCCATTGTGTGAATTCACTTATAATTTATCTATACTTAATTATTAATGCAAATTAATCAAAAATTAATCCCTCTGGGAAAAAGTCAAGTTGGTTATTAATAGATATGAAAAAAAAAATAGAGGATTCTCAACATTTTAACGCAGCAACTGATAGCCAAAATCAGAAGTCAGTTGCCAAGAACTGGACAAACCCAATTGTAGATATCTGGAATAATACCACAGCCGGATTGACAAAAATTATCCCAGTGGCAGAAATTGGACAAAATCTATCTGGATTGTTCAATATCAGCGAAGCTCAGATGGCAGAACTTTTAGAAAAAGCGCGATCGCAACTTCCCACAACCGAAGCTTTGTTAATTGGCAAACCCCAAGCTGGAAAAAGTTCGATTGTTAGGGGTTTAACGGGGGTTTCTGCGGAAATTATCGGACAGGGTTTTCGTCCCCATACTCAGCATACACAACGCTATGCCTATCCTGCTAGCGATTTACCTTTAATACTTTTCACGGATACGGTTGGTTTGGGTGATATTAATCAAGATACTCAAGCAATCATTCAAGAGTTAATTGATGATTTACAGCAACAAAGTCGTGGTGCGAGAGTTTTGATTTTGACTGTAAAAATTAATGATTTTGCCACTGAATCATTACGGCAAATTACCCAACAAATTCGTTTAAAATACCCCGATATTCCCTGTTTGCTTGCTGTTACTTGTTTGCATGAGATTTACCCATCTAGTATTAACAATCACCCAGATTATCCACCCAATTTTGAAGAGATAAATCGAGCTTTTGCAGCAATCCAAGAAGGATTTAAAGGGTTGTGCGATCGCGCCATCATGATTGATTTTACCCTGGAAGAGGACGGTTACAACCCACTCTTTTACGGTTTAGAGGAACTGCGGCATAATTTAGCCGAATTACTTCCTGAAGCTGAAGCTGCGGCAATTAATCAATTACTGACATTAGACAAGGAAACCAGCGAACAAATCGGAAACTTGTATCGTGATGTGGCTCGACGCTATATTTATGCCTTTGCAATTATGGCTGGTACACTGGCAGCAGTACCCCTTCCCCTCGCAACAATGCCAGTTTTGACAGCACTACAAGTATCGATGGTGGGTTTATTAGGGAAGTTATACGGGCAAAAGTTAACGCGATCGCAAGCTGGTGGAATTGTTAGTGCGATCGCAGGTGGTTTTCTTGCCCAAGCTGTTGGTAGGGAGTTAGTTAAATTTATACCTGGTTTTGGTAGTGTTATTGCTGCTTCTTGGGCAACTGCCTATACTTTCTCTTTAGGGGAAACCGCATGTATTTACTTCGGTGATTTAATGGGTGGTAAAAAACCCGATCGGCAACAGATACAAGCTGTGATGAAGCAATCTTTTAAAGATGCAAAAGAGCGATTTAAAGCAATAAAAAATTGAAAAAAGTTTTATTCCCAATATTATCATTTTATTGTAGGGGCAAACGGTTGTTTGCCCTAATTATATTTTATTTGTTTACTCTTAATATTCCTGTTTTAATTTGTAAATATGTCTTTAGGTAGAGATTAACCTGATGCCAAATATCTTTGAATAGGTAGATGTTATTGTTGCTCGAAAAACGCTAAAAATGACCTATAGGAGAACTTTTTTAGGAAAATTGCATCCAGAAAATCAGAATTTATTTTAGCCTCTATTGGTACTTTAACCAAAAAAAGAGATGTTTCTAACGCTTACAGAATGCGCTGTAAAAGTTTGAGAATTTCGAGATTATCATTTTTCATTTTGAGGAGAATTATTTATGTTTAGTTTCCTTCGTTGGTTATCAGCAAAAGCAGCTTTAGTTTCCCTGGGATTAACAGTTGCCGTAATTAGTCCATTAGCACTTACTGTAGAGGTTTCCGCTCAAGAAACACCTTCCCCATCTCCAACAACCCCATCAGCAACAACCAGCTTTAGTGATGTTTCCCAAGATTACTGGGCAAGTCCATTTATTCAAGCACTAGCTCAGAGAAATGTGATTGTAGGATTTAGCGATCGCACATTTAAACCAGAGCAACCAGTAACCCGTGCAGAATTTGCAGCGATGATTCAAAAAGCTTTTAATCAAAATTCAGTTAGGCAACTACCAGCAGGAGGATTTAGTGATGTACCTGCAAATTATTGGGCAGCTGCGGCAATCCAAGAAGCTTATGAAACTGGATTTATGTCTGGATATCCCCAAAATCGTTTTCAACCCAATCAGAGGATAGCCAAAGTTGATGCGATCGTCTCATTAGGGAGTGGTTTAGGGTTAACAGCTAGCGATACTAGTGCTGTTAATACTTACTTTACAGATGCTAGTGCGATTCCCAGCTATGCGGTAGAGAAAGTCGCAGCAGCAACCAATGCCAATCTAATTGTTAATTATCCCGAAAAAAAAGTTCTTAATCCAGAAGCAGCTTTAACAAGAGCAGAAGCGGCAGCACATTTATATCAAGCTTTGGTTAAACTGGGACAAGTACAACCCCTTGCGAGTAATGTTCCCGCAGCAAATTACATTGTCGCCGGAACAGCTTCCCAAGATACTGGTTCAACTCCAACAGCGAGTAATTCCTTCACTACTTTAACCTCTTTAATTCAGGCAACAGGTTTAGAATCTACTCTACAACAAGGAGAGTACACAATTTTTGCACCTACGGATGCTGCGTTTGCTGCTTTACCTCAAGAAACCTTACAACGCTTGCAGAAACCAGAAAATAAAGCAACCTTAACTCGAATTTTGCAATACCATGTTGTGCCAGGAAAGCTAACAGCTAGTCAACTGAAAACAGGAGAACTACAAACTGTTGAAAAAAGACCTGTGAATGTTCAAGTAAATACAAATGCCAATCAAATTACCGTAAATAATGCTCAAGTTATCCAAGCAGATATTCAAGCAAATAACGGTGTAATTCACGGAATTAACCAAGTTTTGATTCCACCTGATGTCAGCTTAGATGAAAAAACTGATACTACCATTACAGCTGGTAGAACGACTCGCGGAGGTAGAAGTTATCTTGGTGTTGCTGGTAATATTGGTTTAGGTGGAGATACTGGATTGGGAGAAGGTAGCTTTGCTGTAATTAGTAAAATTGGTCTTACAAATGCCTTCTCCGTGCGACCATCGGCTGTATTTGGAGATGATACTGTAATACTAGTTCCTATTACTTTTGACTTTGCATCCCAATCAGCAAACCCCACAGGTAGACAAACATTTACCATATCACCTTACGTAGGTGCAGGCGTTGCAATTGAAACTAGCGATGATGCAGATATCGGATTATTGTTGACAGGTGGTATTGATGTGCCTTTGGGTAGTCGGTTTACAGCGACAGGGGCAGTTAATGCGGCTTTTTTGGGTTCAACTGATGTTGGATTGCTATTAGGAATTGGTTATAACTTCTAGAGAATAAATTGAGGTGCGATCGCAATCCTCAATCAATTGTGTTTAAAATCAGATTCCCAACCTATTAAATAAGTTGGGAATCTCGCTGTGATAGCTAATAATTTAGGAATTAAATCATGTTTTGGAAAATTACTTACATCTGTAAAATTACTGAGCTAAAGCATAGTTAATAAGAACATTTACGTAAGCACTATTAAACAAAAATTTTCCGGTTTCGAGCAGATAAATCAGTAATTATTAAATAAGTAAAACCATCTCTAGTAGTCAATTTGTTGTCAGCTAGAGTATCATCTTTCTTTATATACCGTGACTAGCAATCTTCCGTATAAATTAACAAACAAGTGGCGTGATAGCATCAATGCAGACAAGCAAGAAAATCATGCTCCACCAATTGCACCTCTAAAAGAGCGCGATTTGACGGAACTTATATTGGGAGCATCCCACTTTTTATTTAGCGAGCAAAGATTAATCCATTAAGGTAAGCACAACGGTGAGCAATGACTTG